>JBNKWW010000001.1:0-5743 GCA_050299955.1 Minisyncoccia bacterium
CCTTCTGCCACAGGTTGCTAAGTAATGACTAATGTGGCAAAATATTAGTGGCCGAACCTAGTTCTTTTTACGGCCCCGAGCCGCCTCTTTTTTGAGGCGAATTTCAACAATGTAACACTGGGGGAAAAGTGTTTAAAATAAAAGATTTTCTGGAGTCTTTAAAAGGTCTTCCAGGAGACAGTCCAGTAATACATCATGAGGAAAAATTCGCATTAGATATTGTAGATGCGAGTTTCAAACTCGAAGATGCAGGGATTGTTAAAGATATAAATGAGGTAGATTCAATGACAGTATCTGAACTTATTGGTAGCTTAGAAGCTGTTTTGTATCAATCACTCGCTGCTTAACCTGGGCGATTGCAAGGCTCACGCTAGGCAATTTAATATCCGGCCATCGCATTCGTGCGGTGGCCTTTTCTTTTTGCATACAGCGTTTGAGGGTGGCGGCTTTGCAGCCGCCCTATACGCTAACCGACCGACGCCAACCACCAGTTGCTATTTTTACCACTTTCTGGTATATTTCTGGCCATTATGGTAATTCGAATGCGACATACGCGGGCTCACACCAAGAACCGCCGTTCACATCACGCTCTTAAGGCGCCTACTTTGGCTGTATGTAAGAATTGTGGTGCCAATCACCGTCCGCACAATATGTGCCTCGAATGTGGTTACTACAACGGCCGCCAGGTGATGAATCTTGATGAGAAAAAAGCAGAACGCATGGCACGTATGGCCAAGAAGCGTGAAGCTATCAAGGCACAGGCTGAATCTATCGCTCCAACCGAAGCGGCAGAAGTAGCGGAAGCCAAGCCAGCTAAAACCAAGGCTAAGAAGGAAGATAAAGAGTAATCAAGTTACTCACAGAAAATCCGCGTTAGCGGATTTTCTCATAGTTATATTGTGCTATGATTTTCGTAGTAGTAGTAAGTAATCAGTTTTTTCAAAATGGCAAATAGACACCTTTCACGCTCGATTGTTCTTCAAACTCTTTTCGAGTGGGATCTAAATGAGATTGATAAAAAGGATGTACCGGATGTTTTGATGCGCAACGTAGAAGAGTTCGCATCTAACAAAACCGATCTTCCTTTTATAGAAAAGCTTCTTAATGGTGTCTTGGGTAAACAGAAAGAACTCGACCTAGTCATTGAAAAAGCTGCTCCAGAATGGCCAATTGACCGCATTTCTCCGGTTGATAGAAATATTTTACGTCTCGGTCTTTACGAGCTTCTTTTTGCAGATCGCAAAGAAGTTCCAGCCAAAGTTGCTATCAATGAAGCCATTGAACTAGCCAAGCAGTTTGGTGGCGACAACAGTAGTCGCTTTATAAACGGCGTTCTCGGTGCTGTCTATAAAGAAATGGGTGAGCCAGGCAAAGAAGAAGTCGGTAAAAAACCACGCAAGGATGTGCCTTTTGAAAAAATGCCTGTGGTGCGTTTGGCTGGAGCCGTAGTCTATGCTGAACATGAAGGTGATGTATATCTGGCTTTGGTCCATGATATTTTTGGTCATTGGACGCTTTCTAAGGGTAAAATTGGCGATAATCCAGAGATTGCTAACGAGACTACCGAAGAAGGCGCCAAACGTGAAATAAGGGAAGAAATCGGTCTTGATATTGAAATTGAGCAAGAAATCGGTAAGAATGAGTATGTGGCCAACAAGCCAGACATTGGTAAGCACAGAAAGCAGGTGACTTACTTCTTGGCCAAAGCTCCATTTACCGAGCTTAAGCTTGAACAGAAAGGTGGCCTTGATGACGCTAAGTGGTTTAAGGTAGCAGATATTCTTGATTTGAATTTCTACGAGGATATACTGCCCATCGTCACAAAAGCCATTACCATCCTGGTTGCCAAAAAATAGGCCGATTTTTTGTTGCACTGCGATAATTTTTATCTCCCTGTGCAGGCGCCCCAGTCGATAAAAATTTCTTCTGCGCCTCAAAATCACCACTATTTTTTGGCAACCAGCTAGTGTCTGTGAGATGAATTATCAATTGCTAATTTTAAATTTTAATTTAATTTTAAGTGTTTAGATTTTAAAACATTTAAAATTTGTTATTGAATTAAAATTTAAAATTGGATACTTAAAATTATCCAATCTATGGAATTAAACTTATCAAAACTCGAAACTCTACTCGGAGTCGAGTTTACCAACAAAGAATATTTATTAACTGCAGTGACTCATCGTTCGTACTTGAACGAACATCGAGAAGCTACTCAAGATCATAACGAGCGCACTGAGTTTCTTGGTGATGCTGTTTTGGAACTGGTTGTGACAGATTTTCTTTTCAATAAATATCCAGAAAAGCCGGAGGGTGAACTGACTGCCATTCGTGCGGCGCTCGTCAATACTATTTCTCTGTCTGAATCTTCTGCAAAACTCGGGGTCAATGACTTTCTTTTGATGAGTAAAGGTGAAGCTAAAGATACTGGGCGCGCGCGTCAGTACATTCTGGCTAATGCCTTTGAGGCTCTTATTGGGGCGATTTATCTTGATAAAGGATATGATGCTGCTAAAGAATTTATCGCTAAGCACTTGTTTCCAAAAACTGAGCGTATTGTTGAGAAGCGCCTCTGGCAAGATCCGAAAAGTCGTTTTCAGGAAATGGCACAAGAGAACGTGTCTATTACTCCAACTTATGAACTTGTTTCTCAAGAAGGTCCCGACCACGACCGAGTCTTTACCGTGGGGGTTTTCCTAAAGAGCGAAAAGGTGGCTGAGGGAAAGGGTCGTAGCAAGCAAGAAGCTGAGCAAGATGCAGCGGAGAAGGCAGTGGAGGTGAAGAATTGGTAGTACACAAAAAACGGCCGAGGCGAAGCCTCGGCCGTTTTTTGTTGTGTTAAAATTAACACTATGAAATTCGACTTATTTAAAAATAACAACAAGGGTTTTACCCTCATCGAACTTTTAGTTGTTATTTCTATAATTGGAGTACTGATGGCTATTATTTATCCATCATTTAATGATGCTAGAAAAAAAGGTCGTGACTCAAGAAGACAGACGGATATTTCCTTGTTGTCTTCTTCTTTGCGTGCCTTTGCTGATTATCATGGTTATTTCCCTTCAGTAGCTGAAGGTACTTGTTCTTCAAGTGACAGTTTTGCTGCTGGAGGTTGTTTGGAAGTTTTGGTAACTGAAGGTTTTATTAAAGAATTGCCAGTGGATCCAACTAGCGATGATACTTATTTTTATTCTTACGATAATACTTGTGCTGGTGTTACCAGTGTGTCTCAGTATAGATTGTGGGTTGTTGGTGAAATGAATCATTCAGCTACAAGTAGTGGTTGGACTGATGACAATACTATCGGAGCTACTAATTGTAGTGATCCTTCGTAGAAAATTTTACGTCTATGTATCTGAAGCACTTAACCATCAACGGTTTTAAATCTTTCGCTAAGAAGAGCGAGCTGGAATTTTCTGCGCCTATTACCGCGGTGGTTGGTCCTAATGGTTCTGGAAAATCCAACGTAGCCGAGTCATTCCGTTTTGTGCTTGGTGAGCAATCGCCTTCTAAAATGCGTGGTAAGAAAGGTGAAGACCTAATTTGGGGTGGTTCAGAACAAGTTAGTCGCGGCAATCGTGCTTCCGTTTCTATTACCCTCGACAACCAAAAGCGCGTTTTTCCACTCGACTTTGATGAGATTATTTTGGAACGTACAGTGCACCGCGACGGTCAGAATGAATATTCAATCAATGGTTCAAAGGTACGTCTTAAAGACGTACAAGAAGTTTTGGCGGCTGCCAACGTCGGCCCTACCGGACACCATATTATTTCTCAAGGTGAGGCAGATAGAATTTTGTCTGCTAGCAAGAAGGAGAGACGTGAAATGATTGAAGATGCTCTTGGTCTTAAACTCTATCAGTTTAAAAAGAACGAAGCCGAAAAGAAGCTTCAAAAAACCAAAGAAAATATCGAAAGGGTGGAATCCTTGCGTCGCGAAGTTGCTCCACACCTGCGCTTCCTCGAAAAACAAATGAAGAAGATGGAAAGAAGAGTTGAAGTGCGTACTCAGCTCGAGACTTTTTATGTTGAATACTTAAAACGTGAAGATACTTATCTCGCCTTTCATCAAGACCACCTAAAGCAAGAAAGACAAGAGCCGGCTCGCAAGTTAGAAACTTTGCGTTTGGCTTTAGCTTCGGCCAAGAAAACTCTGGAAGAGGCCGAGCATGGCAAGGAAAGCACAGAACTTTTGGCAGCTGAGGGTGAGGTGGCTAAAGCACGCGGTGAACGCCAAGAACTCTTGCGTCATATCGGACAAGTTGAAGGACAAATAGGTTTTTTGGAGAGACGCATCAAATCACTTAAAGAAAAAAGTGAGAGAGCCGTCGTGCAAAATGTAGCATACAAAGAAGTAGAAAATCTTATTGCCAATATAGAACACGATACCGAACGTTATTTTTCCAGTAATGACACTTCTCTTTTGCAACGAGCTCTTAAGGATGTGATTCATAAACTTAAAACATTTTTGACTCAAGCCGGTGATTCTGCGGAAGCAATTGATACAAAGGAAGAAGAAGCAGAACTTCAAGAATTGAAAACAGAGAAAGAAAAGCTCAGTGGCAAATTGCAGGTTGTTGAAGTCACAGAAAAAGAAGCAGAAACAAAATACAATTCCATTAAAGCTGCCATTGAAGCTGATATGAATGAAAGTCGCGAGGCTGAGCGTGAGGTGTTTCGTATTGTTGGTGAACAACGGGAAGTTGAAGTTGTACTCTCACGTATCGATTCCGAACTCTCTGTGATTGAACGCGATAGAGAGGAGTTTAAGCGAGAGTTGCAAGAAGCGGTGGTGCTTATCGGCCGCGCTGCTGCTTCGTACTTTAACTTTACCGTCTTGAAAGACGGTGAGCCGCTCACGAATAAAGATATCGCTTCAGAAGCGCGAGAGCAGCAGCGCGGCCGCCGCCATGAACTCGAAAAAATGAAAATTCGCCTCGAAGAGCTTGGTGGCGGCGGTGACGATATTGAAAAAGAATACAAAGAGGTCAAAGACCGCGATGACTTTTTGGCACGCGAAATCAGTGACCTAGTGGCCTCAGTTGAAAAACTCGAGAGTCTGATAAAAGATTTGACGGCAGAACTTGACGAACGTTTTTCTTCTGGCATTCAAAAAATTGGAGTTGAGTTTGATCGATTCTTCCAGCTTATGTTCGGTGGCGGTTCGGCCAAGCTTGTAGAGAGCAATATCTCCAAAAAGAAAGAGGTTAAATTTGATGAAGACGAAGAAGGTGAAGTGGAGCTTGGTGAAGAAGTTCCAGAAGGAAAAGTTGAAAAGGGGATTGAACTCGATATCAAGCTACCAAACAAACGAGTGAAGGGCTTAGAAATGCTTTCCGGCGGCGAGCGTGCTTTGACCAGTATCGCACTCATCTTTGCGATGAGTCAGGTCAATCCGCCACTCTTCATCATTCTCGACGAAACTGATGCTGCCCTCGACGAAGCCAACTCTCGCCGTTATGGCGATATGATTTCCGCTCTCGCGGAGAAGTCTCAGCTCATTCTCATTACTCACAACCGCGAGACAATGGGCCGCGCTGGCGTCCTTTACGGAGTAACTATGGGCGGTGATGGAGTATCCAAACTCCTCTCAATCAAATTTGAAGAAGCAGTCTTGGTGGCGAAGTAAGAAAAAACCCGGACATTTGCAAATATTGCATTGTTTCCGGGTTTATTTTATGAACATTCTTCATCTTCCGGCTCCACTTTGTTGATAGTAATTTCGCCCTCAAATTGGGTTGTGTTT
>JBNKWW010000002.1:0-5933 GCA_050299955.1 Minisyncoccia bacterium
CCCCCCCCCGCCAGCCAAAGAGTTCACCACAACACAACCATCAGCTGCATAGTTTTTGTCGCTCGTTATTACAATATTGGTCCTACCTGGAAGCGGTCGCCCTATAGACTCATAAGTCTTTCGTCCCATAATTAAGGGGTGTCCCATAGTGAGCTCTTTTACCCTTTTCAAATCATCAGAAATACGCCAAACCAAATCGCCGTTTTTGCCTAGTTCGCGATTTTCTCCAATCGCCGCAATCATACTTATCATAATGACTCGATTATGCCACAAGCTCGCCTTCGTGTCTTTCTGGCGACAGCTTGGAGACAGAGTTATAATGTTTCTACCATTACCCCTAACCAATTCACCACTATGGCTCATTTTGAAATTGAAATTAAAAGTCTTCTCGGCGAAGCAGAGAAAGCTTTGGCGCTTAAAGAAAAAATGTGTGAGCTTGATCCGGCTTGTGCTTGTGTTGCCGAGAGTAAACAACTCAATCATTATTTTGACGGCGGTAACATCGAAGATTTGTTTGAAAAAACTAAACATTTTTTCGGAAAAGAGGAACAAGAGAAATTCAAGCAGATTGCCGAAAAAGGGAAGGGCTTCTCAGTTCGTACTCGTCAGAAAGACGATGAGGTTTTGTTGGTGGTGAAAGCTTCGTTGGATGAAGGTACCAGTGCCAATACTGTTTCTCGCCTAGAGTTTGAAGAGCCGGTAAAAATTTCTCTCGACGAGCTGGACTCACTGGTACAAGAAGCCGGATACAACTATCAGGCCAAGTGGTCGCGCGAGCGTGAAGAATATTCATACAAAGGTGCCAATGTTTGTATCGACAAAAATGCCGGCTATGGTTACTTGGCTGAGTTTGAAAAGGTGCTCGACGGAGACGCCGATGTCGCCGGCGTGCGAGAAGAGCTTGAGAGCTTGATGCAGGAACTCGGCGTGGAAGAACTTCCACAAGACCGCCTCGAAAGAATGTTCTCCCACTACAACGCCAATTGGCCAGACTACTACGGTACTGATAATGTTTTTAATATTGAATAATATGAAAGCAATTTTATTAGACGCTGATGGTGTTGTGCTAAATAAGGGTGAATTCTTTAGTGAAAAATTCGCGCGTGAATATAATGTACCTCTTGAAGAAGTGCTAGAGTTTTTTAAGGGTCCTTTTGGAGATTGTCAGGCGGGTACCAAAGATTTAAAGGAGGAGGTTGCTCCATTTCTGGAGAAATGGGGTTGGCAGGGGAGTGTCGATGACTTCTTGAACTACTGGTTTCAAGATGTTCAAATCGATCCTGGTATTTACGAGTTGGTGGAGAAATATCACGAGAAGGGCATTAAGTGTTATTTGGCTTCAAATAATGAAAGCTACAGAGCTAGGGCTATTCAAGACAAACTAGGCGGGCTTTTGGATGGTTATTTCTTTTCGGCTGATTTGAAAATGAAGAAAGACAATCCAGAGTTTTTTAAACATATTTTGGGACAACTAGACCTTCCGGCCAACGAAGTCAATTTCGTAGACAATGATGAAAAGAATGTGGAAGCAGCCAAGGAAACTGGAATCGGGTCTTTTCTTTATGAGGAAGGAATGCTCGGAGAATTATTAGAAGGGAAAACTCCAAGGGAGTTTAGGTTTAAATTTTTCTAGATTACCTGTACTTACTTTCTAAACTCTGGTAATCTGCCATACAGAACAAAATCAAGGGGATACAGATGATTAAGATTTATGTTGGAATGGCACTTACTGGTGCGCCAGATGAATATCGCAAAGACTTCCATGATGAATTAAAAGCATCTCTACGTGCCGAATCAGGTGTTGAGGTGTTGGATTTCTTCTGGGTTTCTCATGGTATAACCGCTGGTCAAGATA
This sequence comes from Minisyncoccia bacterium, assembly GCA_050299955.1. Classification (GTDB taxonomy): domain Bacteria; phylum Patescibacteriota; class Minisyncoccia; order Phycocordibacterales; family UBA918; genus OLB19. The sequence continues at coordinate 1,856 of JBNKWW010000002.1, forward strand.
AGGATGTGTATCTAGTTGATAAGGAACATGTGGAGAATGCGGACCTTTGCATTTTTCTTCTTGATTACCCATCAACTGGTCTTGGCGGCGAAATGGAAAGGCGCTCTATTAATCGTAAGCCTTTTCTGGCCTTCAAACACAGTAGTAGTAAGGTATCTCGCTATACACTGGGTCTTTGCGCGCATAACAACGTTGAGGTAAACGAATATCTTGATGTTGGCGACATTATGTTAGTCTTCAAAGTATGGAGAGCGGAAAATATGTAATAAACGGCGCCTAGCGGCGCCGTTTCCTATTGGGGGTCTATTTTGTTAGAATGGTTAAATAAATTATATTTTTATGTTTCTCTCAGATAAAGACATTCATGCGGCGGTGAAAAATGGTGAGATCACTCTCGAGCCTTTTGACCCGAAGCGCCTCCAGCCCGCTACCTACGATATTCGTCTTGGTAACACTTTCATCATCAACGATGCGCACTCAACGCAGGCAATTGATCCGGTAAAGGGAATCTTCCCCAAGACCCAAACTGTCGAAATAAAAGACGGCGAGGAGTTTGTGCTTCATCCTGGTGTTTCAATTCTCGGTTATTCTAAGGAGAAGTTCGGTTCGGATAGTTATCTTATCGAAGTGAACGGCAAGTCTTCGCTCGCACGTATCGGACTCATCGTGCATAACTCCGCCAGTATTGTGAACCCCGGACATTATCTCAACATTGCGCTTGAGCTTTGTAACCTAAACAACGTGCCAATTGTGCTTCGACCGGGAATGGAGATAGCACAACTCACATTCAGCACTCTTTCTTCACACACCAAGAAGAGCTACAAAACTACCGGTCGTTACCATGCCAATAATATAGTTGGTTATATGCCACCAAAATCCGGTCCACTAGCGAGAAAACGTCCAAAATCAAAGAAATCCTAGGTTTTCAAGAAATTTGTTTGTCACTGTATGTCTAATACAGCTCGCTCACAAATTTCCTTGCAAACCGTCGGATTTCCACCGATTTGTGAAAGTTTTCCAACATTCAAAATAATTAGAAACCAAAAATAAGAAAAAATAACCATGGAAAAGCGACACCCCGAATATCAATACTTAGACTTAATGCAAGAACTTCTTGATCATGGCGACAGACAAGAAGATGCCGATACTGGTGTAGTAACACACAGTCTCTTTGGTAAACAAATTCGCTTTGATCTCAGTGATGGTCTGCCACTTCTCACTACCAAGAAAGTTTTTTGGAAAGGAGTACTACACGAACTTTATTGGTTTCTCTCCGGGCAATCCAATATCAAATATTTGGTAGATAATGGCGTGCATATTTGGGATGACTATCCGCTTCGTATCTATAACGACAAAAGGGAAGAGAATGGTTGGCCTGAACTAACCAAAGAGGAGTTTGTTGAGAAAATCGCTAACGATGATACTTTTGCTAAAGATCATGGTGAGTTGCCGCTAATATACGGAGAGCTATGGCGTCGTTGGCCGGCACACGACGGTCGCACTGTCGACCAACTTGCTTGGGCGGTTAACGAAGTGAAGAACGACCCGAGCTGCCATAATGCAATTGTGAACAGTTGGAACCCAGAGTATCTCTACGGAATGGCTGCTCCAGGCAAGGCCTGTCGCTTTCCGATTTGTCACAATATGTATCAAATAAATATTAAGGATGGTCGCATCTGTTTGCAACTCTATCAACGAAGCGCGGACATTTTCCTTGGTGTGCCTTTCAACATTGCTAGTTATGCACTCTTAGTTGAGGTGTTGGCCAAAATAACCGGATACAAGCCAGGTGAGTTCATCCATACTTTTGGCGATGTTCATTTCTACGAGACTCATCGTGAACAAATCAAAGAGCAGCTTACTCGCGAACCGCGAGTCTTTCCGAAGGTGGCAATCAGCGACGAAGCCACATCACTCGATACTTTCCGCCCGGAACATGTAACACTGAGCGAATACGACCCGCATCCACCAATAAAAGCTGAGCTAGCAGTGGTGGGAGGATTCAATAAAAAGTTGCACGAGAAGGAAAATAAAGAGGATAACTAACATCAAATTACGTCAGAAACAGCAAAGGCCGGCGCTTCGCGCCGGCCTTTTGTTGATAATATTTATACAAGATATGCTATAATTACTAAAATTTTTAAAATTTAAATTCTTAAATATGAAAGAATCGTTTGTAAAATATGGAGGGTTAAATATACCAGATGCTAAGAATGAATCAGGTGTGAATCATAGTCCAGAAACTCATATTACCGAACCGTCGGAGGAGGATTTAAAAGAATTGGGTGAAAAATATAAGGTTAACCCAGCAGTTGATGTTGATGATATACTTTCTAATGAAAGACCTCCTCAAATTGGTGACTTTGATAAACTTATGGGTAGTCAGTTATTTCAAGAAAATAGACCTGACGCATTTTTTCTACAAGAAATTTTTGAGAAAGCTGGTTACGAAGGTAAGTCTGCTGATGATGTAGTTAATCAGTTACTGAGTTCGCCCTATGCTAATAAGTACGTTGGGCTTTTAAACGCTCACCATAAAGATAAATTGTCTTATCTATCATCCGAAACAACAGAAAGAATGTTGTTAGCTTCAAAGTCAAAGGAGGGAAACCGGGAAGAGGTTAGTATTTCAGACGAGTCCCTCAGGCAGTTGATAAAAGAAGGTAAAATTGATGTTATTGTCGATAATTTGGCAGCAATACTAGAGGATGGTTGGATGAGTTCTGACCGTGAGGATTTGATTTATAATGCCCTAAAGAGGGCTGATAAAATCTCAGTTTTAGCAAATAAATTCAAGGAATCTAAAAGAATCTCAGACCTATATACGAGATATCTAAGAGAATCTAATGAAAAACTACAAGAAGCTGCTCGGGAGGCTGAACGCCCTGTTAATAGAATTATTAGGAGATTCAAAGGTTTTTTTGGTAGATAAAAAGAGGGATACAAAAGGCCGGCGCGAAGCGCCGGCCTTTGTGTTTCTCTGAATATGCTATAATTATTCCAATAACAAATTTCGGCTTATGATCTAACTTCTCTAAGACAGCGAAAACCATTATAAATTTTTAACTGTTTTAGTTATGCAAGAATATAATTTCATTAAGCAACAAGACGAAGAAATTTTTGACGCTATTGTGGGGGAAGAGGAGAGAGAGAAGATGGGTATCGAAATGATACCGAGTGAGAACTACGTGTCGCGAGCCGTTCGCGAAGCGAACGGCTCCGTGTTGACCAACAAATATTCCGAAGGCTACCCGGGCAAGCGCTACTACGGCGGACAGGAATACACAGACATTGTAGAAACTATTGCTATTGAACGCGCCAAAAAACTTTTTAATTGTAAGTTTGCCAATGTGCAGCCTCTCTCCGGAGCTCCAGCCAATGTGGCGATGTACTTTGCCCTCATGGAACCAGGCGACACTGTACTTGGTATGCACTTAGAGCACGGCGGCCACCTAACTCACGGTCACCCAACTACCAGCATCAACAAAGTGTTCAACTTTGTGCGCTACAAAATGAAAGATGTGGAGACTGGCGAGATTGATTATGATGAACTCCGCGCTGTAGCTCTCGAGCACAAACCAAAAATAATTCTCGCTGGCTTTTCTGCATACAGTCGTGAACTCGATTACCAAAAGTTTGTTGATATCGCCAAAGAGGTGGGTGCAATCACCGTGGCCGATATGGCGCACATCGCTGGACTCATCGCTGGCGGCGTAGTAAAAAACCCTTTCGATTATGGCTTTGATGTCATTACCACCACCACTCACAAGACTCTCCGTGGTCCTCGCGGTGGAATGATTCTGATTCGTGAAGACGAAGAAATAGCTAAGAAGATAAACAAGTCAGTTTTCCCTGGGCTTCAAGGTGGTCCACATATGAATGTGATTGCTGCGAAAGCTGTGGCCTTTGGTGAAGCTCTGACTCCGGCCTTTAAGGAATATGCTGCGCAGATTTTGAAAAACGCTAAAGCAATGGAAGCGGTGATGAAACGAGAAGGTGTGCGAATGCTTGGCGGTGGCACCGACAATCACCTCATTTTGGCCGATGTTTTTGGCTCACTTGGCGTGACCGGAAAAGA
>JBNKWW010000003.1:0-9149 GCA_050299955.1 Minisyncoccia bacterium
GGCAAAGGGCCGCGGCTCCATTCCTTCCTTTTTCAACACTTTTTTCTTTCCAAGCTACTCAATTTCTACCTTTTCTGGCTTTTCTAAAGCTATAGTATCAAGCTCCATACTGTCCCCAGTAATGCGTTTGATGTCTTTATCTACCTTACCTAACTCTTTTTGAGCGGAATTGAAATGGTTGACTGTTGTGCCGAGGCTATTGCCTACCTTTTTGAAATAGTCGTCGTAAGCTTTGAGGTGACGAGACAGACTTTCCACATGCTTCCCTATTTGTTTAGCACTTTCTTCTACTTTAAAAGCACGAAAACCGTAAAGTACCGACTGCAAATATGCGGCAAAAGTGGTTGGCGAAACAATGATCACGTTTTTGTCTTTGTAGGCGTAATCGATAAGTGAGCGGGTATTTACCTTCACAGAGCCAACTTCATTTACCAAAAGGTCATAGTAAATCGCTTCGGCCGGAATATACATAAAGGCAAAAGGTAAGGTCCCATCTTTAGGACGGATGTATTTAGCTGTCTCATCGATACGCTTTTTGAGATCGTTTTTAAATTCTTTTTCGAGTTCTTCGCGACGGGTCTCGTCTTGCTCATCAACCAAACGACGATAGTTATCGAGCGAGAACTTAGCGTCAACCGGAATCATTCCGTCCTTGGTCATAATAACAGCGTCAACTGCTTCGCCATTATCAAATTGGTACTGGAGTTTGTAGGCGGTAGCGGGAAGCATATTTTCTAGTGCCAGCTGAAGACTCGCTTCACCCAAATTACCGCGTTGTTTTTGGTGCTTCAAAACCTTTTCCAAATTCTGCAACTGTTCGGCCACATTAAAAACCTGTTTGGAAGATTCGCTTACTTCAGTCACACCTTTCACAACATTACGTAATTGCTCGTTTACTTCGCGGTTTATTTCTTGAATGAGTTCACGACTTTCACGAAACTGTGAACGAGACCCTTCTTGCATAGCTCGGTTACTTTCGGTCATTTTAGTATCCATTGTTTCTCTCAGCTGTTGAAGTTGTTGCTGCATCATTACCAATGCGCCTTGATCTTCTTTTTTCTCGGCTCTGAAAAAAGCTACATAAACCTGAAAAGCCAAAACGGCTACCAAAAGCAGCACCACCAAAATAAGTAAAGTTTCCATATCAAATTATTTTAACATACCCCTATATTCTTATCCGCGGCGCAAAAACAGCCATTTTCCAAACTCTATAACGAGAAGACTAAGGAGGCCAAAGGCCGCGGTCAGGGCGATATTTTTGAGACTAATAGGCTCGTATGACAAAAACGCTCCTATAAACGGCACGCTCATGGCCGAGGCCAACAAACCAAAACTTAAAAGAAAAGACCCAGCAAACATCAGGTTGCTTTTGAAGGATTGTTGCCAAACCGGAGTCGTCAAAGAACGAAACGCAAATGCAATAAACAGAGAATCAATCGAAATCGCCACGAACATCACACTACGCAGTTCTTCAAGTGACAAACCTTCAGCGCGTACCAAAAGATACAAGAGAACAATCAAACTACTAAGAACCATCACGACGAAGAAAACAAACCAACTCATCGCTCCAGACAAAATACCTTCTTCGTAGACATCTTGCGGCCTCTGTTTCATTAAACCTTTTTCGGCCGGTTCAAAAGCAAAAGCCACACTCATCAAACCTTCTTCAATTAAATTGGCAAAAAGAATCTGTACTGGCAAAATTGGCGTGTGAGCGCCAAGTAAAAGTGCCGTGATAATCAAAACCACTTCAGACAAACTGGTAGACAACAAATATCCAACCACTTTACGCAAGTTTGCAACCACCCTCCTTCCCTCTTCAATCGCTTCTTTTATTACAACAAAACTGTCTTTGAGCAACACCAAGTCGGAAGCCTCTTTAGCCACTTCAGTTCCAGAACCAAGAGACACACCGATATTGGCACGTTTTAAGGCAAGAGAATCGTTGACTCCATCACCTGTCATTGCCACCACCTCCCCACGAGATTGTAAAAGTTCCGCAATGCGCATTTTCTGATGTGGCAAAACTCTAGCAAAAGTATGAATATTTTCAAAAGCAGCCAACAATTCTTTATCTGACATTTCTTCGATATCAGTTCCTACTAAAGCGCTTTCGTAGCTACCGGCTATACCGACTTTACGCGCCACAAAAAGAGCCGTTGAAGAAATGTCACCAGTTAGAAGCATCACCTTAACGCCGGCGTTTTTTACTTCACCAATCGCTTCAACCACACCCTCTCTCAGCGGGTCATCAAAAACCAAAAAACCTAGCAAGATAGAGTGATGGACAATTTCGTTTACCCACCCTTCGCTCGTACCAAGCTCTTTATCAAAAGTATTTACGAAAGAAATTCCAATCAGGCGCTTTCCTTCTTCAGCATAGCGATTGATGGTAGCCAGCATTTTTTCTTTGGTTGCTTGATTGATTTTTTTTATTTCACCGTCAACTAAAATGCGATTCGCTTCTTCGAGAAGGTATTCTGGCACGCCATTGATATAAATTTGACTGGACTTCTCACCACAAACAAGCCCAAGAGCCACTTTGTTTACCGGAGAAAAAGCCAAATAATCGGCACGGAGTTTTTCGTTATCAAAACCATGAGTAGCCACACCAGAATCGATAGCTGCCTTCAAAATGGCTTGCTCCATTGGGTCGCCACGCAAAGCAAACTTCTTTGCTTCATCTTCCTCATAGGCGCCAATGGCCATCAAAGACGATTCCAAAACTGTCTTGGCATACGTGTCTTTATGCCAGGTTTTTTGGTCAAAATTTTCTCCGCCAGAACCAATGATTCCAACAAGCGACATTCTCCCTTCGGTTAAAGTGCCGGTTTTGTCGGTCAGAATATAAGTAGTTGAACCGAGAGTTTCGGCCGCTAAAAGATTGCGTACTAAGCCACCTTTTTTGTGAAGCTCTTGCATGGTTATGGAGAGTACGATAGTGACGGCGGCCGGCAAACCCTCTGGAATGGACGCCACCGCAATTGCGATCGCAATTAAGAGCATATCGCCGGCCGCTTCACCACTCACAACACCAAACGCAAAAACCACCAACACTAAAAACAAAATTAGTCCAAACAAAACTCGTGATAAACTTTTCATTTCTGTCTGGAGTGGTGTTTCAATTTCTTCAATAGCTGAAAGTTCTAAGTTCATTTGACCAAGCACCGTATCGTCGCCGGTTGCCACCACTACGCCACGAGCATAGCCATCTGTCACCAAAGAACCGGTGTAAGCCATATTTAAGCGGTCCACTAGTGGCGTACCGACCGATAATGGTTCAGTATTTTTTAAAACCGCTTGCCACTCTCCGGTTAATGAAGATTCATTGACAGCAAAGTTTTTACACTCAATCAATCTCACGTCAGCTGGAATATAAGCACCGCCCTGGATTTCGACAACATCACCTGGCACCAATTCTGAAGCATCAACCTCGTGACGCTGCCCTTCATGAAAAACCGTAGCCACGTGTTTTGTTGCTCTTGAGAGTTCATAAAATGTATGTGCGGAACGTTTGTTTTGTAACACACCAATAACTACCGCCAGAAGTAGTGCCACCAAAATAACCACTGCGTCAACAAATTCACCAAGACCAACCGTTACCAAAGATGCGGCCAGAAGTACCAGAGTGAGTGGTCCGGAAATTTCTTTTATAACGTAACTAAAAATACTCGGCTCGACAGCCTCTGTTATTTTATTTTGACCAAAAAGTCGGCGACGCTTTTTTGATTCTTCATGAGACAACCCCTCATTACCGGTACCAAGGACATTTGAAACCTCACTCCTGCTATGAGCATGCCAAAGGTAAGTTTTGGTTGCAGGTTTTTGACCTGCTGTATTGGTTTTTTCACGACCACGCCAAAGAGCCATATTGTGTTATTATAACAGGACTAATTTATATTTTTATGTCATTACATGAACAAATAAAATCAGAGCTTAAAGAAGCAATGATGGCGAAAGAGGCAGTAAAGCTTCGCACTGTGCGCAGTATGCTAACTGCCTTCACCAACGAACTGGTAGCTACCGGCAAGACTCCGCAAGATATGTTGGACGATGCCGGAGTACTTAGCGTTATCAAACGTCTTGCCAAGCAGCGCAAAGAATCAATCGTGCAGTTTGAAGCCGCTGGCCGCAACGAACTGGCCGAGCCAGAAAAAGAAGAACTGGCCGTGCTCGAAAGTTACTTACCACAAATGATGAGTCAAGAAGAAATTGAACCAATCGCTAAAGCCAAGCTTGAAGAGGCTGGCTTCACTGACAAATCTAAAATGGGCCAAGCAATTGGTGTGGTGATGAAAGAGCTGGGAGGAAAAGCTGATGGTTCGGATGTAAAGGCGGTGGTAGAAATAATTCTCGGAATGCACGCTTAAAGAAAGATAAAAGAATGTAGCAAAAATTGTAGAGGTTAAACCCCTACATTTTTTGTTTAGGTTGATTAATTTATAAAGTAGAAGGCCGGCGCTTCGCGCCGGCCTTCTACTTTATCTTAAAACACCACAAAAAGACTCTGCCTATCCTCAATGATAGGTAGAAACACCTGAAAAATAGGCCGGAAAGCTTCGCTTTCCGGCCTATTTTTGACTTTTTTGTGTTTTTGTGTATAATTTTAACAGTGAATTTAACTGGAACAGCAACGAGGTAAGTTCAATGACAAATGAAATTCGTATCCTGGCAATTCCAGGAAAAGAAACAGAAGTTTTTCAGATTCAAGTCTTCGGCGGAATTGGAACCGCCGAAGAAGAATCTTTCAAAAGTGAGATTGAGACCACTTTGTGGTCATATATCTCCATTCATCCCATTCGGGGCAGTCGTATTTGGACAGTTTGTTTAGAGGCAGGTCGTATCGTGACGACCGAAACTCTCGACATTGTTCGCAACTTGGCCAATCGCTACGGCTACAATGTTGTGAGTGAACCGGCTTGAAAAACCAACCCGAATCTTATCAGAGACCGCACAACCGCGGTCTCTTGTCTTCTATTAGAAGGGAGATGTTCAATGTCAAACATTGACTCAGTGACTCTGGATGAGGTTTTTGACGAAGGTGTTGATCCTCTCGTTACAAAACCAATGATGAAAGCGGCGATATCGTTCATCAATGAAAGATACGCGAAACTTCGTCACAAACGCGATGCAAAGGAAATTGACTTCAAGGAAATTATGGAGGATGCCATCGACCAATATCAACTACGAAACTTCTTTGAGTACGAACCTTACAAGATAGCTTTGGGTAAGTATTATCGAAAGCGTCGCGATGTTTTGAAGAAGTTTGGAAAAGTCGGTGACGTTTTAAAAGCTTCGGCAACCGAAGTCGCCATCCGTGCTAGCCGCGAAGTCGTAATTTACTTCAGAGCTCCGAACAACTACTCTCAAGTTCACTTCAGAGAAATAGACGATTCCTATCGTTTGGTTCTCTTTGGAAATTCAGACGTAGTTGAAAACAAAGCTTGGTGGAAAGCCAAGCAACAGGCTCTCGCCGTTATGAACAGCCGTCGCAAGTAATGCGTAGACGGCTGTTTTTATTATATAAATATATACAGGGGTTAAACCCCTGTATATTAGGATTTAGGAATTAGAATTCGTCAAGGGTTTTTGCGTTCCTAATATCAAACTCCCCTACTTTTGTTCGGCGCAAGCTTTTGAGTGTGGCTGGATATCCGGCACCACCCGAGCGGTACAAAGCTTGCTTTAAGCGAGTCGTGAAGCTGAAATGCGGTAAATGCAGAAATTTTTCGAGATCTGTGATAGCACGCGCTACAAGCGCTGCTGGTTTTGACGTGTCAGAGAGGCGGCGGCCGAACTCCTCGGCTAGGGAGCGAATGTATGTGCCGCTCCCGACAGTGAACCGCACTTTAATGACCGGTTTAGCTCCCGATTCCAGGCCGAGGAGTTCGGCCGCATACACTTTCATATCCCTAACCGGCAGGTCCGCATCGCTCACTCTTTTTCCTTCTTTCTCAGCCTTTCTAGCGCGTTTATACATCGGCACACCATCGCGTTTAATGGCAGAATAAGCTGAAACCGGCAAAGTCAAAGTTCCGACCATTGAGGCCAAGGTGGACGAAATTTTTTCGTCAGAAAAAATTTCGTCCACCTCTTTCTCTTTCACCACATCGCCCTCCATATCACCCGTCGAACGCTTCTCTCCTACCAAAATCTCCGCCACGTATTCTTTATCAAGCTTCACCAAACCGGTCAGCCTCTTCGTCCCTTTACCAACCCCAATGATCATAAGTCCAGTAGCTAGAGGGTCGAGCGTACCGGCGTGACCCATCTTCTTCACCCCAAGCTTACGCCGCAACTCACGAATCAATCCAAAAGAAGTAATTCCCGCCGGTTTATCTATTAGCAACAATTCAGAAACTTCATTCATACACAATATAAAACTTAAGGGTTGAACCCCTTAGCATTCTACAAGAAGGCAGTTAGTTTAATAAGGAAGAACACAAAGAAAAGTAGATACATAAATCCTTCCCAGCGCGTCATTTGTTTGGCCAAACCATTAACAAAGAAGAACACGGAAGCTGCAGCCAGAACAGGAATACCTAGTTCTGTAACAACACTATCTGCATGAAGCGGTGTTAACAATGCTGAAAACCCTACCACCACCAAAATATTGAACGCGTTGGAACCAAAGATATTTCCGATGGCCAACTCTTGCTCGCCACGCTTCACTGCCTGGAGTGAAACCGCAAGCTCCGGGAGAGATGTTCCTATAGCAATAGCGGTGATAGAAACAAGACCAATCGGCACCGAAAGTATGGTCGCAATATTAATCACCATCTCTACCGCGAACTGCGCACCCAGCAAAACAGCTACCAAGCCAAGAAAGATACAGGCAAAAGATTTCTTACCTAGTTTTGGCTTTTTGCCACCATTCATAATATCCACTTCGTCGTCAGTACGGGCTTCAGAATATAAATACCAAACATAAGCCGCAAAGGTGCCGAGAAGAAGTAACGACTCCACTCGATCAACCACGCCGTCGCGCATAACAAAAATAAAGTGTGCGGTGGCAATCAAGAAAACCGGCAGTTCACTTCTAATTAAATCTTTTTTGATAATAATGCGAGAACTAAGCGCGGCCAATACACCCACAATGAGCAATATATTGGTAATGTTTGACCCAACTGCGTTGGCAATCACAATGGTTGTTTCACCATGAAGAACCGCCATTATAGACGAAGCCATTTCAGGCAGTGAAGTACCAAAACCTACAATCAAAACACCGATTGCAAAGCGAGACATTCCGAGCGACTCACCAACTTTTGAAGCTCCATCAACAAAAATATCTGCTCCATTTACTAAAAGATATATGGAAACAAACAGAACCAGGGTCCAGATCAAAATAAAAACCGCAGCCGGAACATCGCCATTGAACAAACTGCCGAGAATGTTTTCAATTAAATTTGTCATAGATTAAAGCACGAGTGCGTTTGGATCAAAGACTAATAATGAGCCGAGGAGAAGCATTAATACACCTCCAATAAGCAGTGAGAGCTGAGAATATTTGTGACCATAGGCTTCGAGCTTGGTATAACCCCAAATAGCGAGACCAAACACTACAATATCGTCGAGCATATAACCAAAAGTATAAATGAAGAGATAAAACTGACGTGGCCAAAATCCTAGTGAGTTTAGCTCGAGGATTTTGGTGTAGGCTTGCGGAATACCAATTGAACAAGCGAACTCAATAATATTAACCGAGAAAGCAATGGTAATAAGCGCCAAAAGAGTCATAAGAGTAATTGGCTGTTCAACAATGAGTTTAAACTTACTGATGGTCTTAGACTGAGTTTCGATGTCGCTGATATCACAAACCAGAGCGAGGCCACGGTTTCTGTACCAACGCCACACAAAGAAGAGTCCGCCACCGAGTGCCAAAAAGCCAACAAGTGGAGTTACTATTTGGTCGAGAGAAACGAAGTCCCAGGTTTTGTACCAAACATTTAGAATAAGGTTGTACATCACTGCTTCAGCAATTACAAACACTCCGGCCAAGAAAGCCATTTTCTTGCGACTGCCGGCCTGAGAAAGCAAAACAAGGAAAGTTACCAGCACCCACATAGCACACGGATTGAAACCATCGACTGTACCAAGAATAGCTGAGAGTGAGAAAAGTGAGAAAGTACGTAAGTCAACAAGACCGATGACTGGCAATTCAAAAACATACTCTTCTCCAGCACCGGCACACTCAGTACCAGACTCATCACAGCCTGAAGCCGCTGTAACAGACTGACTCGGTGCAAAATCAAGGTGATCATCGAGTGAGATTATGTCTCCGTCTTTTGCTACTTCAATCGCCTTCTTAATGCGTTCACCGGTGGTGGCCGGAGAGTTGAAGCCCTGAAGGACTGTTGAGCCAATAACGGTGACTGGAGTTACTTTGGAGATGTTGTGTTTTTCTACAACCCGAGCAAAAAGCTCTGCGGCGTATTCATCTTGCACTACATCAAGAAAATCGTATTGGATTCCCTCTTCTTCCAAGAAAGCTCTCTCTGCCTGACAGAAGTGACAGTCTTCTCGCCCGAAAACGTGGACAAGGATTGGTTCGTCCGCCGCTGCCGTAGGCAGCGGCGCAAAAATGCTAATAGATAAAACAAACAAACTGATAGCTGACAGCGCAGCAGTAACTATTTTTTTCATAATTTATCTGATGATTGTAGCATATTGATAATCCTATACTTACAAATTGTCATTCCCGCCTACACGGAAATTCCACAACAGGATCATATTCTCAACTATCATTCCAGCTAGAGGCGGGAATCCAGACTTACACACCGTTCTGCCTTGAAATTTCAACAACCTCTCCTCTTTCAATAACCCTTAGTGCCTGTCTTCTTTCCTTATGGTCCGGCAAAGTTTGTTCCACCAAGGCCCAGAAGTTTGTTCCGTGATTCATCTCAGCTAAGTGACAAAGCTCATGCACCACCACATAGTCCAAAAGTTCTGGCGGTACAAAAGCCAACTTGTAACTGAAATTTAAATTTCCGGCTGCCGAACAGCTACCCCAGCGAGTTTTAGTGTTGCGGATAGCAACTCTTTTATATTCAAAGTTATAAAATTGATTGAAGTGTATGAGGCGAGCGTGTATCAACGCGCGCGCTGTTTCTTTGTGCTCGAGATAGTGTTTGGTGACGGTGGTGGGGGGG
>JBNKWW010000004.1:0-4448 GCA_050299955.1 Minisyncoccia bacterium
TCTGGATTGCCACGCCTACGGCTCGCAAAGACGCCGCCTCCGGCGGCGTCAACGGCCAAAAGCTTCGCTTTTGGCCACAAAGCCAACAAAACACCCCAACTCCTTGCAGGGGGAGTGTTTCGTTATATATTGCGAACAAGAGGTCGGCCAGCGAGCGCGACTTCTCACCTGCTCTTTTTTATAACAGGGCTCGCAAAGAAAGGGATTGGGCAATGCGTGCATTCGTGATGTTCCGAAACGGTGGGAGTTTTCTCGCCTTTGAGTATCACCGCACCGAACGTCAATCCGACAGTTAGCCTACGATGCTAGCTGCCAAGACCCCGCCAGGACGGACTGAGGAATGGTGAAGATCGGGAAATTGTAGCTCGATTGCTATTCTAAAGTAATCCTGAAAAACACGGACCTGACGCTTCCCAAAGCATCAGGTCTTTACTTTTTATATAAACCACAAAACTACTTAATAAAATTTTCACTTAGTAGATTTAGCTTTGTATAAATTCTTTTTTTATCAGCCTTACTCAAGTCGCCAAGTTTCCGACTGATCATATCGGACGAAATGACAGTTAATCTATTTACTCTGGCCAATGACTGAACTTTTAAGTTGTTCTCAGCGCTTGGTTTCAAAATAACATCATAATCAGTTTGATCATTCAAAGAAGAAGTAACATAAATGACTAACCAAGCAGATTGTGGCAAAGCACTCATCAAAACCGCAGGACGAAGTTTGGTGACGGAGTAATCAGCAAATGGAAAGGGTGCCAATACTATATCTCCTATAGAATATAATTCATTACTCATAAGACACACTTTTATCTTCGTCCTCAAAAGCACCGCTCAATATAGATACTTTATGAAGTTCGTTTATAGTTGGCTCAGGATACACATCAGAAGCGCGGAGCATTATCACTGAAGCATCACCATGATGACTAATAGCTACAGGTTCACCGCTATAACGTACGGAATTATAAGCATCGCTAAACTTGTTTCGCATCTCTGTTGACGTATATGTTTTCATATATTGTATATAATATACAAATTGTATATTTTTGCAAGTTCCCTTTTAGGTTATTAAAGAAAAGGCCGGCCCCGAAGGGGCCGGCCTTTTCTTTTTTCTTTAAGACAACTACGAGATTGGTTTTGCTCAAAAATTGATGAGATGCGAGGCGGACGAGGAGAATTATTTTAACGGGACTTAAGTCCAGTGAAAATAATTCTACCGATGTCCAACGCAGCAGCTCGCGATTTTTGTCAAAATCACTACATCATCTTCACGTCGATAGAAACACCTGACGGAAGGGCTAGGTTAGTGAGCGCCTCGATAACTTTACCGCTCGGGTTCATGATATCGATAACACGCTTATGCATACGCATTTCGAATTGTTCTCGCGCATCCTTATGGACGAACGTTGAACGGTTCACTGTGTATTTCTTGATCTCGGTTGGCATTGGAATCGGACCAACTACCTTAGCTTCAAAGCGAAGGGCGGTGTCGATTATTTGCTTAACTGAGCTATCTAGAATCTTGTGCTCGTAGGCGCGCACGCGGATGCGCAGTTTCTGCACATCAGAAGCTCCCGCCTCCTTTTTGACGGCACGCTTGGTTGTCTTTTTTTCTGTAGTAGTTGTCATAGTTTTGTTGTCATTTAAGCCTAGTGGCTCTAGGTGGGCTTGGATTGCCTCAGATACAAGGCGAGGGAGGAATTTATTTTGAGCCGTACTCCTGTACGGTGAGAGATAAATTACCGAACCGCAACGCAGTAGATGAGGTAAGTCCAAGTCTCACCTACGCTACTATTTTGGTTACCACACCAGCACCCACAGTCTTACCACCCTCGCGGATAGCAAATGACTGCTGCTCTTCAAGAGCTACTGGAGATACAAGCTTTACCTTGAAGGTAGCAGTATCACCTGGCATAACCATTTCTACACCGTCAGCCAAAGTTACCTCACCGGTAACGTCGGTTGTACGAACATAGAACTGTGGCTTGTAACCTGAGAAGAATGGAGTGTGACGTCCGCCTTCGTCCTTAGAAAGTACGTATACTTCAGCCTCGAACTCAGTGTGAGGAGTTACAGAACCCTTCTTAGAGAGAACCTGACCACGGTGTACATCTTCCTTCTTAGTACCACGGAGGAGAATACCAGCGTTGTCTCCAGCCTGAGCTTTATCAAGCTGCTTGTTGAACATCTCCACACCAGTAACGGTAGTTGTAGTTGTATCCTTGATACCAACGATTTCAACTTCTTCACCTACCTTGACTTCACCACGTTCCACGCGACCAGTTACCACGGTACCGCGTCCTTCAATTGAGAAGATGTCCTCAATCGGCATAAGGAATGGCTTGTCGGTCTCACGTTCCGGCATTGGGAAGTATGAGTCCATAGCGTCAACGAGTTCGACAATCTTGTTACCCCACTCACCTGCTGGGTCTTCAAGAGCCTTAAGGCCTGAACCTTGGATGATAGGAGCATTTTCACCATCGTAACCGTTGGTTGAAAGAAGTTCACGAAGCTCTTCTTCAACGAGCATGATCATATCCTGGTCGTCGACCATATCACACTTGTTAAGGAATACGATGATCTTAGGTACACCCACCTGCTTAGCAAGAAGCACGTGCTCACGAGTTTGTGGCATCGCACCATCGGTAGCAGCCACCACGAGTACAGCACCGTCCATCTGAGCCGCACCAGTAATCATGTTCTTGATGTAGTCGGCGTGACCTGGAGCGTCGATGTGTGCGTAGTGACGATTTGGAGTCCAGTACTCAGAGTGAGAAAGAGAAATAGTAATACCTCGAGCCTTCTCCTCTGGGGCTTTGTCGATATCTTCAACAGCCTTTACGTTTGCACCGTACTCACCACCCTTAGCGTTAAGTACCTGCAAGATAGCCGCAGTAGTAGTAGTTTTACCGTGGTCAACGTGACCAATGGTACCTACGTTCATATGTGGCTTTGAGCGATCAAAATCTGCCATAAAATTATTGTTTTTATGAATAAATAATGCTTTGTAAAAACAAAGTATGCTGAAGGCACGAGAACAAAAAGGCCTCAACATAAATTGCTTATTGTTGGGCCGTTCCTTCTTAAGTATTTTGGTCACAAAAGTGACCCGCGCCCACAAAGAGCGCTTAAATAAGAAAGAACGTATCAACGGCGATATACTACACAAATAAGGCGGATTTGGCAAGCTGATACGCTGACCCATTGACTATTTGCTAAAAATTCATTATTTTTCGGGGGAACACTCAATATCACTACATAGGAAGGGGTGACAAAATGTTCTTTAAAAGTAAAGAGGAAACGGTTGCGGCACTCCTCGAGAGAGCCGGAATCACGCTTAACGGCAACGAGTCACAAGACATTCAGGTCTACAACCCCGAAATCTTCAGCCGCGTACTCGCGGGAGGCAGTGTTGCCGCCGGTGAGAGCTACATGGACGGTTGGTGGGATTCTGAACAAATGGACCATATGTTCACCGCTCTCATTAATTCTCGCTTCGACTTCGAGATCGAGAAGGCGCTCGGACTGGTACTTCAAGCTCTTGGGACAAAGTTTGTTGGAACATTCCGCAATCTGCAGAGTGTCGTTCTCTCTGAGAGAGTGGGTCGTGAACACTACGACCTTGGTAATGACTTGTTCGAAAATATGCTCGACCCATGGATGCAATACACTTGCGCCTACTGGGATCGCGGCACATGCAACCTGTCTGAAGCTCAAAGAAACAAGCTCCGTCTTATTGGGGAAAAGCTAAAGCTTCGCCGAGGTATGCAAGTACTTGACGTAGGCTCTGGTTGGGGCGGACTGGCAATATACCTAGCCAAAAACTACGGCGTCCATGTGACAGGTATCAGTATTTCCAATAAGCAAATTGCTTACGCGAAAGCTTGGGCGGAAAGAGAGGGCGTGACCGACAAGGTTAAGTTTGTCTTCTGCGACTATAGAAAAATGCCAAAACACTGGGTATTTGACCGAATTGTCTCGGTCGGTATGTTCGAGCAGGTTGGTTTTAAAAACCTCAAAACTTTTTTCAAGGGTTGCTATGACCACCTTAGTTTTGATGGCCTCTTGCTTCTTCACACTATTACCGTAACTGGAAGTGGTGGAAACGGCATTGACCCGTGGCTCGAAAAGTACATTTTCCGTGGCGGGCAACTGGTGCAACTGGCCCATTTGATGCCATTTTTCAATGGTAATGACGGCGGTTTCTGGCTTCAGGACTTGCATCAGTTTGGTCAGGATTATGACAAAACCTTGCAAGCTTGGTGGCGAAATTTTGAAACTACTTGGCCGGAACTTCGCGCTTCGGGCAAATATGACGAGAGTTTCTATCGGATGTGGAAGTACTATCTCCACCTTTGTATGGCGACGTTTCGTTCGGGCCGGACGCAGCTTGTTCAGTTTGTTGGATCAAAACGATCAGACGAAAAATACGTCAGCGTGCGTTGAAA
>JBNKWW010000005.1:0-4632 GCA_050299955.1 Minisyncoccia bacterium
AGGTATAGCAACTTGGCAAGCTTGGTTTTGGGAATTTCTTTGTCACCAAACTCACGCAAGAAGGTAACAAGCATCTCGCGGTATTTTGCATAGTTTGGCTCGTCATCCTCAGGAAGGCGACCAAACTTTTCTTCAAAGGTGGATTTTTCTGACACGGTCAGTTCACGTTTGCCTTGTTCAACAGAAATATATGAGGAACGAGAAATACCCAGTACTTTGGCAGCCTCTTCTTGGGTTGCGTTTTTGGCGGTGCGGGCAGCTTTTATTTTCTCGTGAAAATTTTTGTTGCTCATGGTTATGATGATTAGTTAGTTATAAGCTTCTGCTTATATAGTAGCGCAAGCATATTATAGTATGTGTAAGTTATCAACATATATGTACAAAATATTGACATTGGATTCTTGAGGTTCATAATAGATATTATTAGTGTAACCATTTTTTATATGGCAACAAATCCTCCTAAAGGACCAGGAAGAGTTGGCGCGGTACGTCAGCGTGATCAGGTATATAACCCACACAATGATCGCTGGACGAAGCGTGGACCAGACGGAAAATTTATGGATCAAAAAGCAGACCGTGATCCGTTTAAGGGTGTGCGGAAGCATAAATAGTTGGTGGTACAAAAGCACGGCGGGCCCGCAGGCCCGCCGTGCTTTTGTCTACTTATTTTGTTTTTTGGTTTTGTTTTACTTTTTCCTGTTGGTTATGGCCAATGTCTTTCTTTTTCGAACTCTATTATTACTTACTACTGAATAAATGCGTCAAAGTAACGGCGATATATATACGACCTTCCATATTTTTCACTTTCATTCCTTGGAACCAAAATCTCCAATCCAACCAAACGATCGATTACACTTTGTGATCCACTACGTGTAAAACCTGTCCACTTCATAACCAACGTACTCGTAACCACAGGTTGAGAATAAAGCTTTAAGAGGACTTTCATACTACTCTCTGACTCACGCTTTCCGAGTTTTTGTATCTTTTGAGTATCGTCTACATAGACAGTATTAATAATTCGGCAAGTCTCGATAGCTTCTTGTGCAGTTACTTTCACACCTTCCGTAAAGAAAGCCAGCCATTCCTCAGGGTTTCCGTGATGGTATTCATGTAGCGTACGGTAATACTCTTGTTTATGTTGCTTGAAATATGATGCCAGGAAGAGCACGGGGTTTTCTAGCAAACCAAAACGGTACAATTGCAACGTTATGAGCAAACGACCAGTGCGACCATTGCCATCAAGAAACGGGTGTATGGTCTCGAATTGAGCATGCATAAAAGCTGTATGAATCAATGGGAGTGTCAAAGACTCATTGTGTAGATAATCTTCAAAATCATTGAGCGCCCTTTCCATTTCAACTACTGATGGAGGCACATACTGAGCCAGTGCTGGCGATGTTCCTTTGATCCAATTCTGAGATCGTCTAAATTCACCAGGGTCAGCAAAATGTGTAGCGCGAGCCCCACGCATAAGCTCACCATGAATTTCACGAATAAGGCGTTTAGATAAAGGCAGACTGTCTAGCCTATCAATACCGTAATTAAGAGCTTTAATATAATGCAGAATGTCGTCCGCATCTGAATCATCAACATCAACAAGCCCCGCCTCCATATCAACAGCATCAGCCATAGTTGCCTGAGTCCCTTCGATTTGAGAAGACGAAGTAGCATCTTTCAACACGAACATTTTTAGAAAAAAATCTACATCAGGCAACTGACTTGCAATTCCATCCAATCTACCGACAAGATGTCCAGCTTGTGCAACCTCTCTCATTAGCGGACCAGATACTTCGAACAATCCCTCCGGAGGGAAAGTGGTTGGAACAAAGGCTGAAAAACCTTCTTCTTGTTTTATATCTATGCCTATAATATTATTTTTCATAATTTGTAAGATAGTATACTTTACTAAATATAATGTATACTAAATATGTATATAGTATACTTTTATAATTTAAATGTCTACTAAGTCTCAAACTAAATCCTTTTAAATTCTCGCGGTTTTCTTTTTCGATCTCGATAATTCCTAATACCTTAGCTGCATTTTCCTGACTATCATTCTTTTTTTGCATTTTATACTTTTTTATTTTTTTGAACCTACACCCCACCCTTCTTTGGCCAGTGGGTTATTGTAAGAGCAAGAGCGATGGTGGCGAGGGCGAGGTCGCGGAAGAGGATTTGTATTTGGGAGAAGTTGAAGGAGACGATGGAAAGGAGCATGAAGGCAGCGAGAGTGGCCGGGATGTATACGCGACGATTGCTAAGGAGCCAGAGGGCGATGATGATTTCTACCACGCCGAAGGTATGCAGTAGGATGATTGGGTTTGGCACGAAGTCGAGTATGAATGAGGGAAAGTACCCGAGCCAGCTGTATGGATCGCTGTAGGCGTTGATGGCCGGATAGAGGAAAGCAAAGGCGAGGCCAGCGCGGAGGATAAAATCTGCAATTTTGTTTTGTTGCATATTTTGCTGTCTAAATGACTTGTAGATTACTGCACTATAATAGTACCGATCTCAGAAGCACGAAGGTGGTTGTGATATGCCCAAGTGCCTGCCTTATCGAAGGTGAAGCTGAAGTTGTCGCCACTAGAGCATTGGTCAAACGGTGCTGGGCCGGTGTATCCGGCAGCACAGTGCTCGCTCTTGTTGGTACCGTCGAAGTCGGTGTGGGTTGGGTGAAGGTCTGAGGCCACCCACATGGCAGCTCCTTCGCTGTTTACGAATGTCACTCTTGTTCCCTTCTTGATTGTGACTGTATTGGGAGAGAATGAACCGTTTGCGTGAGTAATGACAACCTCGTTTGCAGGCAGGATTGTCGCCTCTTCTGGCTCTGACAATACTTCGTCAAGCGGTGCAGCGCCGTCGCCAATACCGCCGTCTGGCTCCACTGGTATGGGCTTTTCTGTGGGATGAGATATGCCACCACCTAAGTCTGATCCATCTTTAGCTTCTTTTGGTATACCACCTTGAAGAGCGATATAAAGCATAGCTAAAAGAGCAAAAGCAATCAGAGCTAAAAGTATTTTTGACACAGTTGGCATAGGACACTTTTTCATAGAGTTTTTTGTTAAAGAATAATTTTATTTATAATAGCACAAGGATTTAGTCTAGATGTACAGTATCTACTTAAACTTGCCAAAATGAAAAAAACTGATAATTTTAATATCAGAAAAATAGAAAGGGGCACTCAATGGACAAAGATCAACTTGAAACACTGCTTTTTCCAAAGGTTGGCCCAAGTGAACACTCCGGCCAAATTTATCTAAACATGCTATTGCGGGCTTATGTGACGCAAGACAAACGTGAAGAACAAATAAACGATTGTCTAATGATAATGATAAATAACGAGTTAGAAGATGTGATAAATGAAGCCATGGACGCACTCTTCTTTTCGGACCCGGATGATATAAAAGGGGTTTGTGATAAGGCATTGATAGTGCTTGAAAACGAAGCCTTACACCATCTAAAAAAGATTTTGAATCGTCACGTACCAAAAGCACGAAAAGGTCGTTACCAGGGTGTTATGATCGAAGATTTGAAATTTGCTGCGGTCATGGCATACATCTTCAATCTGCGTGATATGGCCATTGACGCAATGGAGGATGTGATTGTTAACCCAGATGGTCAGATCCCGAGACTACCTCCTCCAGAGTGGTAGCTACGCCGTGCAAAGAAATACGCCTTGCGCTTTCTTTGCACGGCGTATTTCTATTTTGTTTATTAAATTTTGCGAGAGTCGTAGGCCCAGTGTAGCAGAGCTTGACGTTGGCGGGGGCGGCAGGTTTTGTCGCGCTTTTTGCAATTCTTTTTTATCTGGGCGATGTGGCGGGTCATGGCACGCCAGCGCTTGATTTGCTTCTCGTCTTCTTCTGGGAGACGTCTACCCATGTAGTAGCGACAATACCACTGGAACCAACCGCGTGGGTCATGATCTTCGTTTATCCAACCTTTCTTACGCCAGACAGAAAGCGGCTGTGAAGCATTGATACCAAAGTAGTTTAACTTCGGGTCGTGTTTGTATGAACCAGGTTGTTGGAATTTGGCTTTGGTAAACCAATCTTTAGGAAATTCTTTAATGCAATCACGCATATATACACCACCAAAGACACCGAGCTCGAGCATTTCTTTGGGAGAGAGTTCCGCTTTAAAATCTGAAGCCAACTTCCCCACCGGTTCGGTCAGATCATAGATATAATGCGGTTGCATCTTGTCACTCACCACTACTTTTTTAGGCTTTATGGCACCCATCTTACCTATTCTGCGTCAGAGTCTTTTATCACCACTACTGGTTCGTCGACAAAGTCCTTCTGCTTGGCTACTACGAAGATATAGAAAATCTCTAATAGACCAACTGTGTTGATAAGAAGCAATGCAATGAACCACGGGGTTTCACCACGTCGAGCTGCGAGCCACAGCGCCCAACCTTTCCAAACCAAAGTCCAGACCAGAGCTGGCAAGATGGTAAAGGCGGCTAATGGAACACCGATTCCGAATAAATCCTGACCCATGAAATTGTCCATGTGATCAAATGAGTTGTTATACATCCAAGGCATAAATTATTTTATTACCTGATAATAATTTTATTATACACCTACGGTGGGTGGGTTTTGTGGCCGGCGGTTGATTTGGCTTTAG
>JBNKWW010000006.1:0-7771 GCA_050299955.1 Minisyncoccia bacterium
AGCTGCCCGCTCCAAAGGCCGCATCCATATCATTTACGGACTTCTTGGAATGCTCGTAATGGTCTCTGCTTACGCCATCCTCAGCATTGCTGCTGGTACTTTCGGTATTAGTGCGTATTAATAAATTTTAAATCAACTTTATCTAGTTTTTAAATAAAAGAAAAAGCCGTCGCTTGGTAGCGTCGGCTCTTAGGTTCAATTGCCTGAACAAAGTTAAGAACAGTTGCTGCGAGTAGCCTTTGACCATTCGAGATGAACAGCGGCCGGTTCGTTGCTTGTTGATTTGAAGGAAACAGCCCTCATTTTCTGGAATGGTGTTCCAGAATAATCATGAATGTTTCCACCGCTATCAACATATCGAGCAGTAAAGCGTTCTCCAAAAGGATCGTCACCGACCCAATTGACGTCTTTACTGCATGGAACATTTATCCAGGTTGACCATTGCCGAACTGGGGCCATAACTGTTTCTTCTGACTTAGATCCAGACCAATTTGGTAAAGATATTCCACCATTAAGGAGTGTGACCGCAATGATCGTAATAACCAAAATGGCTAACTGATACTTACCTTGATTCTTACCCATCTCAGCCCCCTTTGTTGGTTGATTTCAAGATGGCTGCCAAGCCAAGAGCGACGCTGTCGCCAATAGTTTTGGCAATCTTTTCACCATCAGATATTTTTATCGTCTGGCGTGTTTGCTTGACGGTACCGTCTTCTGCTTGAAGAGCGGCGAGAGCAGCTTCGTCGTTGATGCTGCCATCGGGATTATCTCCTTTCAGTGTTTGCATGTTCTCGCGCAAGGCTTGGGCATTGATGCTGAGCTGCTTTCTCTTGATGTCTTCGACAATCACTCGTTCAGCTTCGTCGGCTAGTTTTCCTTCATGCTTCACACTCAGTATACTAAGTGTTTTGACCTTAAATCCAGAACCGCGAATCTCACTGACGCCGTTCTCCTGTACGTTTTGCAAGTATTCTCTTATTCGCTCAGGAGTAGGGTTGTCAAATATACTTTGGTTTCCCGGCCCTTTGTAACCGGTAGCATCGAAAATCAGTTTGATATCTACCAGGTCGGTAGCAAACTGGTATTCTTGCCAGGTTAAAGCCCGACCAGCTTGACGAATGTCGTCGCCGACAATACCTTCCAGGAAACCCAAAGCCTTTTGTGGACCGCCTTTGTTTAAGAGGTCAATTAATTGCCAAGGGTTGTTTTCGTCTGGTGTGACTGAGTACTGTACTTTAACCTCTACGCTACCGCCGTATTGTGGTTCGCGCAGTGAGTCGAAATCCATCAGTACCTTGGCTAGTGATTTAGCATTGCTCCCTCCGGTTTGACTGGCTTGTGAAATGCGCCTTGTCGGCACTCCTTTGAATGTCCAATCTGAGTCAATGTCACTTACATCAATAAGTAACAATTCCTCAATAAAAGGAAGAACAAACACAAAGCCAGACTGATAAATTAGTGGTAGGCGTTTTTCGAGGATTTGTGAAATTGCCACTTGCGGCTTTGGGTCGCTGTCGATAAGACGAAACCCCATAGCTAACAATCCTCCGAATACAATAGTTGCAGTGATTGGTCCACCCGCAAATAATGAAGCAAGAGGAATACCTACAAAAAATGCAAGTTTACAAATGCCCGCATTTTTTGAGTAAAATTTTGCCCATCCTGGGAGTTGTTTGAAGCGGCTATCGGATTCAATATCTTTGCTCATTTTTTGAACCTTTCAATGTTCTGGCGACCAATGAAGGTCGCAGTTTGTTCTCTAAACACTCGGGTGCTTTGCCTTTCAGTTACTCTTCTTTTTATGGAAGAGTAGGGGAAGGACAAGGCACCCAAAGCGCATTAATTTCCGTCTAAAATAATATCATATTTTAGAGTAAAAGTCAATGGTGGAGGGCGGCATTTTAGGGCTAGGCTTAGCCCTAAAATGACGCCCAAAGCACGCTACAGTCTTGCTATAACCTTTATAGCCGTTATAATTCTGCATTATGAAAAAGACTCAAACAAAAAAGATTCTGTCGCGCGAAGAAAAGAAAAAACTAGTGCAAAATGACGGTGTTAAACGTACAACGTTTTCCTTTTATAAATACTTCAAAATAAGCGATCCAAAAGCGTTTCGTAACGAGCTAATGAAAATCTGGGGTGACCTCGGCTGTATGGGTCGTATTTATGTCGCTAAAGAAGGTATTAACGCACAAATGAATGTGCCAACTAGTAACTTTGAGAAGTTTGAAGCTTTCATGAAGAGTAAACCAGAACTTTCTGATATTCCTTTTAAAATTGCAGTAGAGGAAGGAGAGAAACCATCGTTCTATAAACTGACAATCAAAGTGCGACCGAAGATTGTGGCTGACGGACTCGATGATGAATCTTTTGATGTTACCAACACCGGAGCGTATCTAACGGCCAAGGAATTTAATGAATATGTTGATGATCCTGAATCGGTAATTGTCGATATGCGTAATGGCTACGAAAGCGAAATTGGTCACTTTGAAAAAGCCATTACTCCGGAAGTTGAAACCTTTAGAGAAGAACTGGCTGTAACTCCAAAAATGCTTGAAGAATACAAAGACAAAAAAGTGGCCTTGTACTGCACTGGTGGTATACGATGCGAAAAGGCTAGTGCTTGGCTGAGGCATAACGGCTTTAAGGATGTACGTCACTTGAAGGGTGGTATTATTGATTACAAACACCAAGTTGAACGTGAAGGACTTACTAACCGTTTCAAAGGCAAGAACTTTGTTTTTGATGAACGCTTGGGAGAAAGAATTGGTGACGAAATAATTTCTCATTGTCACTTGTGTAAAAAAGAAAAGAGTGACCAACACTACCATTGTAAGAATCAAGTTTGTCACATTCTTTTTCTAGGCTGTGATGGTTGTGTGAAAAAATATGGCGGTTACTGTTCACTAAAGTGCAAGCTATTCGATAAGCTTCCAGAGAAAGTAAAGAAAATTTACGCTCGTTACTACAATAAATACTGGCGTGGCTCACAGTTCAAAAAGAACAGAATGAAGTAGGGGGTTTTGCAGAATTACATTAAAGCAAACAGTCGCCGGCCCTTTGGACCGGCGACTGTTTTATTTGTGTTACTGTTAAATAAATACTTTAGCTATATTGTATTTTCTTGGTAAATATAAACTTCCTTTGTTTGTGTAGACATTATTGAGAATTTTGATTGAGTCTTCTTTCCCAAAATTGAGTGTTTGCACAGACTTTAGCTTTTGTGTATATATCCAGCCCCCGTCTATTTTGTAAAGTAAACATATTTCTTCATGTATGTATCTTATGAAGTCAGGACTAGCTGAGATTACTCTGAGTCTTAGTTGTTTGTGTGTACTGTCTGGATGACTTGAGACAGATATATTTCCATCACCGTCTATAACGCCACGTAAAAAATGAGCAAACAATTTACGCGGTACTAAAAGACGTGCTAGGGTTCTAGATTTGTTTTGATGAAGACCTACAGATTCTAAAAATCTGTATAGGTTAATATCGCCAAACTGCAGTACGTGATATTTTTTGATTTTAGAACCACCTCGCGCTTTTGTGCCAATTTTGTTTGATAACTTAAATTCACGTTTTATATTCTCAAGTAGTATAAGATCCTTGGAGGTAATATTTATGTGTCTGCCACTAGTTGATAAGTTTCCATCAGAAGCAATAAGTCCTATTAGGTAAGCTAGCTTAGGCGACCAGTTAGTATCTACTTTATTTCTTGGTAACATATATAAGACATATAGCGTATACCAATTATAATTCAAACGAGACACATGTTGCCACTCGACTTGTGTATATAAAATAAAATTAATTACACCAAAATAAAATGACCCAATCAAATATGTATTTGATTGGGTCATTTTATATTGTGCGGGAGAGAGGACTCGAACGCTACTCGTTCAGTACCCACTTTGGATATTTTATTTCGGCATTCGCCTCATAAAATATCACAAAGCGGTTTCAAGTCCTTCTCCCGACTACAAAATAATAGTCATCAAAAAAACTCCAGGTATTCGCTTTTTTCTTTCTTTTTTTGTGCGGGAGAGAGGACTCGAACCTCCACAGGTTTCCCTACCACGTCCTAAGCGTGGCGCGTCTACCATTTCGCCACTCCCGCATTGGAATGTGTCGCACAGTATAGCATAAACTTACATAATTGGAATCGATGGGAAGGCGGACAAAATTACAAGAGCGGCGCCTACGGCGCCGCTCTTGTAATTTTGTCCGCCCACTAGGGCTCGAACCTAGGACCTTGTCGTTAAGAGCGACCTGCTCTACCAACTGAGCTATGGGCGGTTACTGATATTAAACTAACAGTACGCAAGAGTTTACAAGATTTTTCCTATTAAGGCAAGAGTTTATTTTGACTCCCGCCTGTGTTGCATAACACCAAGGGACTCATTTTTCAAATGAGTCCAGGGCGGGAGTCGGTCAGGAATTGGTTATTTTTATAGTCGCATTTGCTCCTTAAAAATATACCATTCACGACCCTGACTCGCTTATTGTTGCGGTGCAGTAGCTCCTCACAATATAGCTCCGTCCTTCGACTCCCGAAAAAACAATGCGCAGGCATTGTTTCTCCCTGTCCTCTACACTCCGCTTCGCTACATTTGAGTCCAGGGCGGGAGTCGAACCCGCGCATGGCGGTTTTGCAAACCGCAGCGTTAACCACTTCGCCACCTGGACAGTGTCTCATACTTTACCATTCAAAACCTCTAACACCAAATTTTTAGGGAAATAAGGAGGCTAGAGCCGACTATATTTCCCTTATGCGGAGCGCATACAAACAAGGAGCTTCAGCGACTATGTTTATACAGCGATAGTTGTGATAGAATCAGACAACTTGCCGGGATGGTGGAATGGTAGGTTAAACAGTATGGGATACTGTTTAACAAGGACTTAAACTTTAAGTCCGATGCCAGCCATTTTACCTTCTGGTTGGTAAGTACAATAGATTATGCCGGGATGGTGGAATGGTAGGTTAAACAGTATGGGATACTGTTTAACAAGGACTTAAACTTTAAGTCCGATGTCAGCCATTTTACCTTCTGGTTGGTAAGCACAATAGATTATGCCGGGATGGTGGAATGGTAGACACGAAGGACTTAAACTCCTTTGCCCTTAAAAAGCGTGCGGGTTCGAGTCCCGCTCCCGGCACAAAAAACAAAAGGCCTGGGTCATGTTGCTAAGTAAAATTTTAATTTCATTAAAATTTGTACTAAGCACATCCTTCTTAACAGAAGCTGTACACCTTTTGGATAGTTTGTTCGCAAGCTCCAAACTATCTCAAAAGGTCTTGCGAAAGTCTACCAGACTTTCTCACCCGGTCTCGCTGGTTTTCAGCCCTAGGAAAGGGGCTGAAAACATCGCTCCGACTCAAAACACTAGAAAAGCACCCGCAGGGGCGCTTTTCTTTAACGTGTTTTGCCCGAAGGGGCCGGTCTTTTGCCTATACTTATTCTGTTATTCTGTATTTTAATTACTCGCCGTCCTCTTTCAAATGAGAAAGGATTTCGTCAGTGTGTTGGCGATGACGTTCACCGAAATCAACCTCAAAGTCGAGGTGAGGAATTATTTTGAGGTTACTTTTTTTCTTAATGAAATGACGCATTTCAGAACCACTTCGTTTAAGAAAAATAAGTGCGTCTTGTTCTTTACCTTCCGGAATCGTAGTGAAAAAAACAGTGGCCCGACGGTAGTCGGGAGAAGAACCAACGTGGGTAACGGTAATTAATGGATCTGGATTGGCTTCGGTTTGAATGAAACTGGCCGCCAGCTCTCTTATGAGTGATTCAACTCTTTCGTGACGTTCAGACATAGTTCATGGATTTTAAATTGCACAAATTTTAAATTTTAATTCAAAGACCAATTTTAAATGTTTTTAACACTGGATCATTTAAAATTAAATTAAAATTTTAAATTACTAATTTATAATTTGTGTGTTTAAGTAATAACGAGATCGTAAGCTTCTATGTAGTCACCAGCGGCAATTTCAGAGCGAGTTTCAATTTGCATACCAAATTCTCCCTCAGTAATTTGTTGTACGTCTGATTTGTGTTGTTGCAGGTTTTTGATAGTACCAGTACCCATTTCAATATCGCGACGGGTAATACGTACTTTCTGACCAAGCTTCAAAGTACCTTCTTCGGCGCGACCACCAAGTACATGGACGTTCTTTTGAATACTGAACTCACGCAAAATCTTCGCCTTACCGGTAACAACCGCTTCTTCGCGTTTTGGAGTGCGGTTTTTAAGGGCGGTATTAAGCCAGTCGGAAAGTTCGTAAATGATATCGAAAGTATCAATCTCAACACCTAAGCGTTCAGCCAATTCTTTAGCTGGTCTCTCTACCTTGATGTTGAATCCAACAATAATTGCACCCTGAGTAGCACTCACGTTTTGTACGTCAGAAATATTGATTGGACCAACTCCGGTATCGATAACACGAATGGCGATACGGTCTGATTCAAACTTCTTTAGCTCATGGATGATAGCGTCTATGGTTCCACTTACGTCGGCTTTGATGAGAATAGGCACAACCGGCAAACCTTTGCTGGCAAAACGCTCAACGCTTGTTACTGAAGCATTTTCTTCAATCAAGGCTTCGGCGGTTTTTTTATTTTCTACAGTTTGGAAAGTTGATCCGATTTCTGGTATTTCAGAAAAACCAATAATACCGACTGGCTCAGCTGGGCCAGCTTCTTTGATTGCTTTGCCGGTAAAATCTTCCATAATACGAACTGGAGAAAATGTCTTGCCCGAAACTACTACCTGTCCGCTCTTTAGGCTGCCGTCAGTAATAAGTAGGGTAGCGCTGTTGCCGCGCTTTTGGTCGAGACGAGCTTCAATGACTTTGCCTTCCGCTGGTTTATTAGTGTCAGCTTTTAGGTCTGCTAGATCAGCAGTTAGGATAACTATATCCAATAGTTCATCAATACCGGTCCCTGCTTTGGCTGAAATTGCTACCCAAGGAATGTTGCCACCCATACCTTCGATGTAAATTTCATTTTCAATGAGACTGGCTTGCGTGTTTGGAATGTTGGCTCCTGGTTTATCAATTTTGTTGATGGCAACAATGTAAGGAATGTTTGCGGCTTTGATACTGGCGAGCGCTTCCAAGGTTTGTGGTTTCACCCCATCTTCCGCAGAAACAATCAAAACTGCGATGTCAGCTACATCAGCACCATGGAGACGCATTTTTTGGAAAGCTTCGTGACCTGGAGTGTCGAGGAAAGTGATTTTTTCTTTGGACCCTTCTGCGGTGGTGTGTTCAGCTACGTAGGCTGAAAGGTGTTGAGTGATACCGCCAGCCTCGCCGGAAACAACGTTGGTTTTACGGATATAATCGAGCAAAGTAGACTTGCCGTGATCGATATGACCCATAATAACCACGACTGGCGGTCGCTTAACTATATTTGGGGTACCGTTGGCTTTTTTGGACATGATGTAGCGGGTTAGCTAATAAAAATCAAGGCGCCTAAGCGCGAAAACAGAGTTACTCTAGCACATATTGGCAAATATGAGAACCTATGGCATTGTTTAGGAAATATGAATTTTATGTGGTGGAGAAAAAAAGACAGAAGAATTTATTTGGATTTCGCAGCGGCGACGCCGGTGCGTCCTCATATACTTAAATTGATGTTGCCATATTTTGGTAAAGAATTTGGTAATGCCGGTGCTGTGCATAGAGAAGGTGTGATAGCAAAGAAAGCGGTTCTGGCAGCGAGAGAGAAAGTGGCGGGGGGGGGGGGGGGGGGGGGGGGGGGGGGGGGGG
>JBNKWW010000007.1:0-16358 GCA_050299955.1 Minisyncoccia bacterium
CATTGAACGCCGCCCAACGCCGCGCAGTCGATACCATTGAAGGTCCTGTGATGGTTATTGCTGGCCCTGGTACCGGCAAAACACAAATCCTCACTCTTCGCATTGCCAACATCATCAAAGAAACCGACACTGCGCCGGAGAATATTCTCGCACTTACCTTTACTGAAAGTGGCGCTCGCGCGATGCGCGAGCGCCTCCGTCGCTACATTGGTCCTTCGGCATACCGCGTCAATATTTTTACTTTTCATAGTTTTTGCGACCGCTTGATTCGCGCTTATCCAGACGCTTACGCGACAATAATCGGCGGTCGTCCGGTGACAGACCTAGAGCGAGTGTCACTGCTTGAAGATGTTTTATCTAGCAGTGCTTTCAAAGTTCTGCGACCGATGGGTGACAAGACTTATTACATACCAGCCCTTCGTTCCATCATAAGTGATTTAAAACGCGAATACATTTCTCCAACCACCCTTGCTACCATTATTGATGAGCAAGAGAATCACCTAGCTACCATTCCAAAAATTCACGAGAAAGGAGCGCATAAAGGCAAGGTTCGTGGTGAATATTTAAACTACGAAAAAAACATCAACAAAAATCGCGAACTCTTAGCGGTCTATCAACAATATGAAGCATTACTTCGCGACAAAAAGTTGTATGACTTTGACGATATGATTGTCGAGACGGTCAACGCTCTGTCTGAAAATGAAGATATGCTTTTGGATCTCCAAGAAAAATATCAATACATTCTGGCCGACGAACATCAGGACGTAAACGGTAGTCAAAACCGTATTTTGGAACTCTTAGCTAATTATCACGAGAGACCAAACCTTTTTGTGGTGGGTGATGAAAAACAAGCCATTTTCCGTTTTCAGGGCGCGTCTTTAGAGAACTTTCTTTTTTTCGAAAAAAACTATCCCGACACCAGTTTGATTTCTTTAACTGAAAACTATCGTTCTGGACAGTCCATTCTCGACGCTTCTCACAGCTTGATTCAAATCGAGGATGGGCCGCTCGCGGAGCTTCGCTTGCCGCTTAAGTCGATGAATGGTGTCAGTGCCAGTGTTGAATATCGCGAATTTAGCCATCAAAACATTGAAGACGAGTGGTTGGTTGATGAAGTCAAAGAGTTGATTGATAAGGGTGTTTCTAAAGAAGAAATTGCCGTAATTGTACGAACCAACAAAGAAGTGGAGCGCATAGCCGAACATTTGCGTTTGCAGAGTATTCCAGTTGCTGTCTCGGCAGACAGTGATATTTTGACCGACCCGCTGACCACAGCTGTCTTTGATCTTATAGAAGCAGCGAACAATCACTCTAGCGAGACCGCACTCTTTCGCGTTTTGTCGGCACCGTACTGGGGACTTTCGCTTGAAGACTCTTTCAATTTGCTTTCTGCTCGTAGTTATTCTTTACCACTTCACAAACTCATCAATGACGAAACAGAATTAAAGACAATGAAGTTCGGTAATGTTGAAGCGGTTTTGCGTATTGCAAAGGTGCTTGAAGAGGCTCGTAATTTAATGACTGTTAGTGCGCCACAAAGAGCGCTTGAATATTTACTTAAAGAGTCCGGTCTTTTAAAAGCTGCGCTTTTGGTTGACCCAGCCAAAAACGGCGCGATAATTCGTCGACTTTATGACGAAGTTGAATCGCTGGTACTTGGCGACCAAGGAACGACTTTGGCTGATATTTTTCATCAACTCAAAAAACTGCGCGAACACAGGCTTTCTCTTACCGCGCCATACGTCTCTACTGAGAAAGACGCTGTCAATGTGATGACGGCGCACAAGTCGAAAGGTCTCGAATTTGAATATGTCTTTGTACCGCATTTGGTGGATAGCTTGTGGGGTGGCGGACGTTCACGTCAGGTGTTTGATATTCCGCTTAGCAAAATTGTTGATGCGGAAGCGAGTGACAAAATGGATGACGAAAAAAGACTTCTCTTTGTGGCGATGACGAGAGCCAAAAAAGGATTGTTTGTCTCCAACTCCTTGAGTAATGTGGAAGGGAAAGATTTGACCGCTTCCAGACTGTTGTTTGAGGTGGCACCGGAACTCATTGCTTCTAAAACGGTGGATGATATTGAAGAGCGTTATGACCCTAGTGCGCTTCTTTTAAGTGATAGCGCGAGAGTTCCGGTGCCACTTTCACTCCTTCAAAAAACTCTCTCCGAACGCGGTTTCTCGGCGACTTCATTTAATAATTATTTATCCGACCCGTGGAATTATCTTTTCCGCAATGTCTTGCGCGTGCCGGAAGTTAAGACACTTTCACTTCAGTTTGGTACCGCATTGCACAGTGTGTTGGAGAAGGTAACTCGCGAACATACCAAAAGCGGAGCTTGGCCAAACACTAGTACGATAGCGTCGCATTTAACCACCGCACTTTCCAAGTTGCCAATCACTGACGAAGAACACACTTCTCTCCATGAAAAAGGTTTAGAAGCTTTGGTTTTGTACTTAGAACACACTAAAAATTCAGTACCAGATAAAACCGCTGAAGAGTTTAGTATCAGAGTAGTGTTGCCTACCGGAATTCCTGAACTACCGGAACTGCCACTTACTGGTAACCTAGACCGTCTTGATTTTGATGAAGAGGGAAGAGTGACTAGAGTTGTCGACTACAAGTCTGGTAAACCTAAAACTCGTGGTTATATAGAAGGTAAAACCAAAGATTCAGAAGGCAATTATCGTCGTCAGCTCACCTTCTATGCGCTACTACTTTCACTCTACGATGATGAGCGATATATGTGTCGCGATGGAGTGCTTTCATTCGTGGAGGCGGATAATAAAGGAAAGATTCATGAAGAAGCCTTCACTACTACTCCGGAAGAAATAGCAGCTTTGAAAGCCGAGTTGACTCAGGCAGCTAAAGAAATTATTTCCGGAGAATTCTTAAATAAAGAATGTGACCCAGAAAAGTGTGCCTATGCGGACTTGGTAGAAAGTTGGAGGAAGGGAGGAGAGTAGGCGGTGGTGCCAAAATGGGCGTGAAAAAGCGGGGCCTTCGGCCCCGCTTTTTCACGCCCATTTTGGCACCTATATACCCTTCATCGCACTCTCAATCATCTGCTTCACAACTTCATAAGGTTGTGCGCCGTTGATAAGTAGCTGCTGATCACCAATTAGTAAGATGGAGTAGGGGGTACCTTTTGCCCCCATACCTACCGCGTTGGCAAAGTCTTCCTCAACCTCATCTTTAGTTTCTTGATTGTTCAAACAATTTTCAAACTCAGTTTTATCCACTCCGGCTGTGGTGGCAAATTCACCGAGTCGTGCCACATTGGTTTGTTCGTTGATACCTCTTTCGCCAAAAACCAAATCGGCAAATTTCCAGAAGGCATCGTTGCCACCTTGTTTAGCTACACATTCAGAAGCCAAAGCAATATGAGCGGCACTAGGGTGGAGTGATTGTAGTGGCATATGGCGATATACCCAAGCTACTTGTCCGCCGGTTCCGTATTGGTCCATTATTTCGTTCAAAGTTTCGTGGAACTGTTTACAGAAAGGACAGTCAAAGTCGGAGTACTCAACTATCATTATCGGGGCGTTTGGATTTCCCAAAATGTGATCATTTTCATCGATTGGGTTCAGTGTGGCCTTGGTAGTTTCGCCACTTGTTGTTTTGGCGCTCGGCGCGCTATTTGAAGTATCGGTTCGACTAAAAAAGATTGCCGCCGCAATAAGTCCAAAACCAATGATTATCGCCACCGGAATAATTAATGCTTGTCCGGAAAAGCTTGATGGTTTTGGTATGTCATTGTTCATATTTATATTGTTTGTGTCCATAGGGCAAATTATATCACGTGATATAATGTCGCCAATGAGTATTATAAACGCTATTTTTCTAGGGATTATTCAAGGGGCGACAGAATTTCTGCCGGTTTCATCTTCCGGACATTTGGTTTTGGCGCATACAATTTTTGGAGCAGACGGTACGGCAGACTTGGCTTTTGATGCTATTTTGCAGCTCGCAACAGCCTTGGCAGTGGTTGTATATTTCCGTCGTGACCTCATCACTATGACTCATACTTTCTTCCGCAAGTTGGCAAGGCTGCCGGTAAATGAAAAAGAAATGAATCTAATTTACGCCATTGTTATCGGTACTATTCCGGGAATATTGCTCGGCCTCTCACTCGAGTCCTTAATGGAAACTTTGTTTAGAAACCCACTTATGGTCGCTGGCGTTTTGGTTGCCGGTTCATTTTTGTTTGTAGTAGCTGAGTGGCTTGTGCTTTCAAAACCACGTGAAGAAAGTCTTGGACTTAAGAAAGGTCTATACATCGGACTTTTTCAATCACTCGCCTTGATGCCGGGAATGTCTCGTTCAGGCGCTACTATTTCCGGCGGTATGCTGCTTGGACTTTCACGCACAGAGGCAGCGCGTTTTTCATTCCTCTTATCAATTCCAATAATTGTTGGTGCTGGCCTTAAAAAACTATTAGACCTTCTGACATCTTCAACCCCCATAGACTGGCTACCGCTTATTGTTAGCGCTAGCATCGCATTTTTTGTCGGACTTTTTGCGATTCATTTTATGCTCGCCTTCGTACGCAAACACACCCTCTGGCCATTTGTCTGGTATCGCCTCATCCTCGCCGGCTTGGTTGTTTTCTTTGTGTTGTACGCTTGATAAAGTTTGCAAAAGGCCGGCCCCAAAGGGGCCGGCCTTTTGTCAATATTGTTTATATGTTTTCTCTGAGCGTCTGCCGATTTCTAGTATTTCTGGTTCGGTTTCTTTAATTATAAAGATTATTCTTGTCTTACCAACACGCGCGCGATATATATTTTTATGTCCAGACAGTTTTTTAATATTTAAATCCGATAAATCATTGTTTGATATTTTAATTAGTGCTTTTTGCACGGACTCAAATTCCTTTTCGGATAGCAATTTAAGAAATTTTATATTTCTATCCATGCATTTTTTTCATTGAAGCTAACAGTTCTGATACTGGCATTCCTTTGCCAAATTCTCTGGTAAAATCAACAATTGTTTCCCATTCTGATTCGTCATTATCGATTGGGCTAATTTTGAAGAGGGGAGTGGAACGACGAAATACAATGATGGATTCACCTTTGTTGACTCGTTTAATGTAGGTTTCCATATTCTCACGAAGTTCTTTGAGACCGACGATGTTTTTTGTAATGGTTTTAGTATTCATAAATTAAAGTTTAACTTAAGTTAAACTTTTGTCAAACAAAAAAGAAACCCCGCCGCGAACTCAATCGCGCCGGGTTTTTAATTATTGCATGGTGGCATTATCAAGCTTTGATTGTAGATGCAGAAGATGATACATATATATCATCCCTGCTCCATATTCTCGCTTTTCTTCATCCTCGAATATTACTTCGAGTGCAGCGAGTAGAAACGGATTATCAAGCTTCATCTTATCAATGGTGCTTTTCATCATCTGACTGTTTGGGTCATTATCGAACAGCTCTTCAACTAGCTGGATGGTTTGTTCTGATACAACTGGCAGGTTGGACATGAGTTTTTCCTCCAAATTTCTCGTTGTAAAGTATCATTATTTAAATAAGTTGTATAGATATACAAAAGCCCGACGCCGCAGGCGCCGGGCTTTTGTGTTTAGAAAGGCAATGAGTGTGTCATCGAGGTGTCTTCTTTATCTTTCCAGGTTGAAGTGTCGAGGGGGATTTCGCGTTTTCGGTAGCCGTCTTTAAAAAGTACGTGACCGTGCTCGAGGGCGTAGTCGAAGACTTTTTTGGTTACGCGAACGTCTTGTTCGCAGTACTTCATTATTTCTTTCACTTTTCCTTCGCGCCACCAGCGGACGGCCTGCAGGCCGTCCGCACTTTTCTTCGCGCCAACTGTAGCTTGGGCTATAACATCCAAACGAAGGCGTCGGCCGAGCGAGTCTTTGATTGATTCGAGAATGTCGATACTTTTGATGTGGGTCAAATCACCAGGGTAGTATTTATTAAGAAGAGGAATATCGAAATGGTTGCTATTGAAACCAACAAGAGCGTCGGCTTTTTCAAGAAGTGGCCAAACACTAGCCAAATCATCAATCACGACAGTGGTGTATTTATCTTCCTGACTGTCATAAAAAGAGCCTACAGAAATATCGAGATCGGTTGGGTCATTTGAGTTAACGTCGGAGAATACGTTCTGAGTTTCGAGGTCGAAGATGATATATCGCATATAGTTGGAAGATTGTAACATATTTGAAAACGGCCGGCCCCTTCGGGGCCGGCCTTTTTCCTCTAAATCAATTTCTCTTGCAGTTCCTCCAAAGTTCCAGAAACCTCTGTACCTTCACCTAAGTTTTTTACCGTATAAACTCCAGACTTCATTTCATCTTCACCAAATATTAGGGCGTAGGTGACCATATTGTCTCCGGCGCTAGAAATCTTTTTCCCGATCTTTCTCGTGCCAATATCAACCGCGACGCTAAAGCCAACAGCACGGAGTGTCTGCGCTATTCTTTGTCCTTCAATATTGAAGGCAGCATCGGTTGGGATGACTACGATATCAGGAGCAGTAACGCCTGAAGTGAGTAGATTGTGAGTTTCGAGGAAGTCACGCATTGTCACGTCTCCCATACCAAAACCAATTCCCGGAATGGCTTCGCCGCCAAATAAACCAGTCAGGTTGTCGTAGCGACCACCACCCAGAAGTGAGCGGTTGTTTTCACCGGAAGTGTCGAATATTTCAAAAATAGTGCCGGTGTAATAATCGAAGCCACGAGCCAGGGAGTAATCCATCTTTACGTTGGTGATGCCAAGTTCACGCAAACCTTTAATAACCGGGTTTTTGTTATCCTGTTTGTCTTTAGCAGAAATCTTATCAAATACTGCGCGTACTTTTTCAGTATCCCTAAGTATCTTGGTTAGCTCAGCGCGATACTCGTCTGTGTCAATTTTGTGGAAGCGGTCGTTAAGGCGGGTTATAGCGGTGTGAGTTTCAACGTCTTCAATACCAACACTGTTATAAAACTCCGTCATTTCTTTACGGTCGTTTATGCGAATCTCAAACATCTTTGGCTCAGCACCAAAGTTGAGTAGAGTTTGGTAGGCGAGAGCAATAACTTCAACATCGGCAGTATAGTCGTCGGTGCCAAAGATATCGCAGTTGAGTTGCCAGTGTTCACGAAGGCGACCCTTCTGAGTGCGTTCGTAGCGGAAGAGGTTGGGAATAGAATACCAACGCACCGGGAAGGAGAGAGTCTGGCGGCGGCCGGCAATCATTCTGGCTACGGTTGGAGTCATCTCTGGGCGGAGGGTTACTTCGCGTCCGCCACGGTCGGTGAAGGTGTATGTTTGTTCGTTGACCATTTCTTCATTCTCCGCACCTTTGCTTTTATACAGCTCGGAAGGCTCAAGGACTGAGGCGTCATAGCGCTCAAAACCAAAACTTTCAGCGGTCTGGCTCCATACATCAAAGATGTATCTTTGCACTGCCATATCCTCCGGATAAAAGTCCCGCACTCCTTTGTATGAAGCAGTGGAGAGGGGAGTGGATTTGCTGCTTTTTACAGCGTCACTCTTGCCAGAATCTTTCTGGGCGGCGGCTCCGCCGCCGCCCACCTCACCCCCACCTGCATTTTTCTTCTTATTCCAAAACATATTAATCTTGATTGTATGGTAAAGAGGCGTGAATAACAAGGGTGGTTTGAACAAAAGTATCAAGATTTATGAATGTTAATTTATAAAAAAAAGAACCTCACCCATATGAATTATGAGTAAGGTTCTTGAATAATTTGTTTTAAATCTTATAGTTTGATTATTTTGTCGGGGGGAAATTTTTCCAACAATTCTGATTCCGGATCAATCCTTTCATGATCGTGAAAAGGAAGTCTTCTAACCGTCAACATATCCTTAGATTGTCCAGTTAGTGGCAGTCCTTTTATTCCGAAGTCTCCAGAAAGTATCTTGAGAAGCCATTCTTGAACAGTTTCTTCAAGATCCCCGCTTGCCTTTTTGTCAGTCAAAGCTTCATCCAACGCCTCGATGGCCTTGGAAAAATTGATTTCTGAGAACTGCGGGAATTGCTTGATAATTTGTGGACGACACTCTCTCATGAATCTTGGGATCTGATGAGTACATAGATCATCGTCCGTCATGAAATTTAGAATGTCGTAAACTCCTTGCATATGGCGAGGAGACATAAGGCGGTCTGTGGCGATTGAAATAACATCACCAATATGAAACTGCTTTTCCATCTTCCGAACCCTCTTTGTCTGGAACGCGTTAAGTCTACATTAATAATAGCATAATAATGTAATATGTCAATTTTTTATAAGAAGGTCATTTTTTCTAAAAGCATTTGTTAGTCACATATATAATATTTTAAGTTATCCAAAAAGTTTGTGAGAGTTTTGGGTGAGAACGTAATATAATGTGAAGAACATTTATTATGGAAGGTGGTCCTAAACAATTTAATTCGGCGGAGGAAGAAATCGCTTTTTTGCGTGCGCAATTGGCTTTGAAGGAGAAGGAGATGGTTGCGAAGGCGCCGGAGACGACACAAGAAGCGCTTGATAGCGCGGCGCGGCAAGAGGTGCAAAAATACGCTACGGAGAACCCAGCGGAACTCTTGTCTCCGGCGCAGCAAATGAGTGCAGTCGAAATGGCTTCGGGTGCGACGCGGGTGGAGGGCGCGGTTGATGGCGCGCAGGAAATTATCAACATCGCTCGCGAGCGCGGTGTTTTGAACGCACTTTCGGTGATGGAAAAAAGCAAAGGTGCGCATACTGTTGACGATGTACACGCGCGCCTCGTCGAACTCATTCGCCAAGGCGTCAGTGTGCAAGACTTAAAAGAAGACACACCGCTTTGGCGCGTGCTTCATATGTCACTTTTTGAAGTGTCTTTGCCTGAGTTTTCTGACAAAAACGACGTTAAAGGCGAGATGCAAGCTTTGGTTGGTCTTATGGAACAGTTCTTTGCTGGAATGCAGAATGTTGGCACGGAAAAACAGCGTGAACATTACGTACTCGAAATTGCTTCACCGGAAGGTCGAGACGACATTATTTTTTATGTTGCCGTACCCAACCAATACGTTGACCTTTTCGACAAACAAATTCACTCACTTTATCCAAACGCAGAATTGATTCTCCAACAGCACGACTACAACGTCTTTGTTGAAGGTGGAGTTTCTTCTGTTTCTGTGGCTGAGCTAAAAAAGTTTCCAATCTATCCACTCAAGACTGAAGGTTCTTTTGGTGACGACCCACTTTCAGTTCTCTTAAATGCTTTTTCCAAAATCGAAAAAGAAGGCGGTGGCGCTTCGATTCAGTTTGTGGTGAAGCGCGGTTCAGGCAAAAACCACAGCACCTACCAAGACATAATTAAGAAAGTGCAAAAGGGAGACAGTCCTAGCGATGCTATCAAACGCAGCACCGTAGGCGGCGAAGTGCTTTTCTCTATCGGCGAAATGATAAAGAATAACACTGCTCCCAAGAAATTTGATCAGACTCCGGAAGCGAAAGATGTCGACCAAAATGCGCTTGAGGTTTTTAATGAAAAAATAAAATCACCAATTCTCGAAACCAATATTCGTATTGTTGCTTCGGCTGGAAGCGAAATGCGCGTTAACCAAATTTTGTCTGAGATTGAGGCAACCTTCCATCAGTTTGAACATACGGGAGGGAATAGTTTGGTGTTTAGGCGGGAGGGCGGCAGCAGAGCTGCCGCCCTGATGAAAGCTTATTCTTTCCGCGAGTTTTCTAGCAAGAACATCTTGCCGCTTTCCATTCACGAGCTTGCAACACTCGTGCATTTCCCAGGAGCGGGTATTCACTCTTCACCACAGTTTAAACAATCGCAGGCCAAGACCGCTCCGGCACCAACCGAGATGCCGCAAGAAGGTACTCTTCTTGGTATCAATAAACACCGTGGTGTCGAGAAGGAAATCTTCATCACTGACAAAGACCGTTTGCGTCACTTCTATGTTATTGGTCAGACTGGTACTGGTAAGTCGGTGTTCTTGAAGAATCTCATTATTCAAGATATTCAAGCTGGTGCCGGAGTGTGTATGATCGACCCTCACGGTACCGACATTGCCGATGTTCTGGCCAGTGTGCCGCCAGAGCGTCGCAAAGACGTCATTTATTTCGACCCAGCCAACTTAGAGCAGGTGATTGGTCTCAATATGCTCGAGTACGACATTAATAAACCCGAGCAAAAAACTTTCGTAGTGAACGAGCTCTTTTCTATCTTCCAAAGACTATACGGTGCTAATCCTGAATCTATGGGTCCGATGTTTGAGCAATACTTCCGTAACGCAACTTTGCTTGTAATGGAAGATCCAGCTAGCGGCAACACTTTGATGGATATCTCTCGTGTGATGAGCGATGCCAATTATCGCGCGTATAAACTTTCAAAAGCGACCAACCCAGTGGTGACGCAATTTTGGAACGAAATTGCCTCGAAGGCTGGTGGTGAAGCTTCACTTGAAAACATCGTACCGTACATTGTTTCTAAGTTTGACGTCTTCACTGCCAACGACTATATGCGCCCAATCATTGGTCAGCAGCATTCTTCGTTTAACTTCCGTCAGATAATGGATGAGCGCAAGATTCTACTCGTGAATCTTTCCAAAGGTCGCCTTGGCGAAATCAACGCCAATCTTATTGGTATGATTATTGTCGGCAAGATTTTGATGGCAG
The DNA here is from genome assembly GCA_050299955.1 of Minisyncoccia bacterium. Classification (GTDB taxonomy): domain Bacteria; phylum Patescibacteriota; class Minisyncoccia; order Phycocordibacterales; family UBA918; genus OLB19. The sequence goes on from JBNKWW010000007.1 coordinate 10,628, forward strand.
CGCTTTCTCGTGTGGATAATATTGCGATGGACTTCGCACCTTTCTATTTGCATATAGACGAATTCCAAAACGTAACTACCGATTCCATCTCAGCCATTCTTTCTGAAGCTCGTAAATACAAGCTCGGTCTCACTGTGGCGCACCAATTCATCGCTCAGCTCGATGAAAAAATCCGCGATGCGGTATTTGGTAACGTTGGTTCGATTGCAGCTTTCCGTGTAGGCGCCGACGACGCAGCGGTTTTGGAACATCAGCTCAACCCGCCGTTTACTGCCAATGATTTGATAAACATTCCAAATTATCAAGCGTACTTACGCGTATTGGCCAACGGCGTGCCTACCAAACCTTTCAGTATTTCAACTATGCCGCCGCCGGAGGTAGAGCAAGGACAAATCGCCGCAATGGTGGCGGAGAGTTTGGCTAGATACGGCCGTCCGCGTGCGGAGGTTGAGACGGAAATCCGTACTCGCTATCAACAGTGATTAGGGTGAGGCGGCCCTTCGGGCCGCCTCTTCTGCTATTATTTCCTATAATAATATGGCTGAAAAAATTCCAAAAACAAAACCAAACTTCACCTTGCCTGAAAACCAACTAGATCCAGAAACTCTCAAACAAATAGTTGAAAAAGCTACTTTGAAAGGTTTGAAAGCAGAGGAAAAAATAGACAGAAACAACACAAAGCCATCGTAAAAGAAATTCAAAACCAAGAAATTCTAGGCCCCCAGTTTGGAGGTAAGAGAGTGTATGGGGATATCGAACTGTCACCAAACGAGCAAGGATATATAATAAAAGGCGAAGATTCAACTAATTTTAACAATATGGGTTTTGAGATACGAGGCAATAAATTTACAACACCAGAAAGAGAGACTGTTTTGCTAGCTGAAGAGTTGGCAAAGGCTGAATCAAACCTGAGAAAAGGAGGAGATTTAGACTTAGAATCTCTAAAACAATTGATAGCTTCTTCCGAAGCCAAAATGAACAAAATGGTTGCCGAAGATCCAGGTCTTAAAAAACAATTAATGTATCAAAGTTTTGAAAAGAGATTGAATGCTCTTAAAAAACGTTTAGAACCTAGCGCTGTCAAAGAATCTCTCGCCGAAACCCCTTCTTATTCAGAAGTATCTACTACATTAGATGAAGACGCACTTGTTGCAGATATTAGATCCGCAGTTAACGAAACAGTTGAAGCTGTCTCTAAAGAAAAAACAACCGAAGTTACTCCAACCGAGATTGCTCCTGAAACCGTTTCCGAAGACGAAATGGTTGAAGTCGAATCAAAATTTGATCCTGCAAGAATGGAGCAAGAAGCTATTGCTGCTGGCCGAGAATTAAGCTCTGTTAATCAAGAAGATGCCTCAACTTCACCCGAGGTCGCTTCAGAAGAAGCAGAAGTTGAAACAAAAACCGAGAGAGGTTCAAGTGATGTTGGTGGTCCTGAAGATGAAGAAGCTAAAAAAGCGATTGAAGGTGTTGATGCTACAGGAGAAAATCATGTCAAAGAAGTTTCGAAAGGAGAGATTGATCATGGCGACCCTCACGACGAGTGGGATATAGACGCAATTAAAAAATACGACGAAAAATTAAAGGCTGACAATCCGGACTATAAACCACAAGTCGAGCTTGGGAACAAAAAGGAAGAGTCTACAGAAAAGATAAATGTTCTAAAAAATAGAATCGCTGAGATAAACCGCGAGGTGCAACTTGGTAAAAAGAAAGTCGCTGAAGCCGATATCGAAGTCGAAGCGCTAGAAAATTCTATTTACAATTTAGAAGATTCTTCACCTGTTAAATTGGTAGAAAAGAGCGAGGTTGAAGTTGCACCAGCCCGAATTGTTGAAGATTTAAAACCGGCAAATGATAATAGTGCTGTTGAGACCGGTGTTAAAGCTGGAAAAGTTGAAGATGAACAGGTTACAGAGAAAGTTGATCGTGAAAAACTCAAAGAACTTCACGGGATTTGGCGCGATAAACAAGCTGCATATAATGAGGCTTATGAAAATTACATCTTGAACCAACAGGAAAATAGTTTGTGGGCCAAAACTAAAAGAGCTTTTAGTAGTAAAAGAGAAGAATTACCCGAGGATCTACAAGCATTAGATGCTGAATATAAAACCGCTCGCCGAAACTACGCGGGACTTCTCGACAAAGCTTTGCAAGAGCGTCAAAAAGAAAGATTTGAAAAGGGGTTATTTAATAAAGATGGTGAGCAGGTTGGTCAGCAACTAGAAGGGGATGCTCTTAAAGAAAAGCTCTCACAAGGAGTAGAGAGTCTGCGTGCTGGAATGGCACAACGTTTTGTTATCAATGCTGCCGAAGAGCGTCTGAACATAGAGAAAAAAAGTCTACCCACTGCCACGAACAGAATATTGGGAAAGATTGGCGGCTTTTTGAACAAGAATAAAAAGTTATCTGCAGGTTTGGGATTAGCTGCAACTATCGGACTCGGTGTTGCTACTGGAGGTGGTTTAGTTACAACACTCAGAGCTATAAATAAAGGAGCTTATCTAGCAACCGGTAGTCAAATACCAGGATTGGCAATGATGACAGGGAATATTGGTGCTTTGGTTGGAAATGTCCTAGGTAGAACAATAGGTGAAAAGAATTTAAGTCAAAAGAGAAGCACTTTGGCTGGAAAAGAATCTCTCTCCAAGAAATCATACAGTTTGGATTCAATGAATCAAATGGAAGCTGATGTTTTGCAAGCAAAGCGTAGTGTTAAAACAGCTGAGAATATTAAGAAAGCTGCTATAGTCGGCGGTTCTATTGCTGGAGCGGCAGTGGGTGCAGCTGCAGGTTCTGTTGATTTTGATTCTCTGAAAGAAACTCTTTCTGGCAATGACCTGTCAGACAAGGTTGCTTCGGCTGGGGTGCTTGGCGGCGGGGTTGGTAGTGGCACCGGTGTATTAGAAAGTGTACCTAAGCCTGATCCTGAGCATTTAGTTGATGGCTATATGACGCTCGACGTTGATAAACATAGCCCAATAGTTACTCCAGAGGCTGTCGATACCGGTAAAGGTCCAGATGTTTTGGAATTTAAGAAATATACACTTGATGATATTCAAGATGCTTTAAATGATAAAACACCAGGTTTTCCAAAGCCCGACCCTGTCATTCTTCATGAGGGTTTGCCAAACGTTGGTCCAGTTCCGGAACCTCGTCCTGATTTTGCACAACCCTATCCTTATATTGAAGAAAGTATGGGTGACGGTTCTGACTTGGCGCCTGAAGCACACGGAGATATTGATGTAGGTGCCAACGATAACGGTATTCCAATTCCAGAAGCAAGACCGGGAGGTACTTTGTCCGAGTATACTTTCCATCCGGGAAGTAAGGTTGATACCGCTTCCGAAGCTCTTTTTGAAACTTGGAAGAGTCACCCGGAGGTAATGGGTGATACTCATCTATCAAACCGTGAGTTTCTTAATCGCATCTGGGAGGTGCGTAATGATATGAAATTGCATCCTGAAAAATACACCGATGTCTTGAAAGAGATGGGTGTAACTTCCGGAGACATTGATAAAGTGGCTGTTGGTCAAAAGATAAATATGCAACCGTATTACGAACTTATGAACGGTACACGCGATATGGCCAACCCTTCAAAGGTGATTGAAGGAGCGACTAGTGTGGTAGGCAATGCTGATGTTGTTAGAGTTCATAATCCTGCCAACAATAATTTTGTCCCAGCAAGCGGTCGTTCGGGCAAGAGTTTCTGGATCTAATTTAATTTAAAATATGAGCAATACACTACTACAAACAGATCTAACCAAACTTCTCGGCGTCGATGCTTTGCCGGAAGATGAGCAGGCATCATTTATTGCAGAAATGGGGCAGGTGGTTTTGGATACCGCTATAACAAGACTTATTGCCAGTATGACAGATGAGCAACAATCTGCCTTGGAACACTATTTAGATTCTGAACCATCAGCCGAAGACTTGATGGAAAAACTTATCAACCAATATCCAAACTTTGGCCCGATTTTGGAAGATGTGGTTTTGGAAATTAAAGAAGACGCGGTAGCGGTGATGCCGCCGGTGGAAGAAGAGAAAAAGGGTTGACGAAGGTGAAGTAAAAAGGCCGGCGCGAAGCGCCGGCCTTTTTCGACGCCGCCTCCGGCGGCGTCATTCCCGCGAAAGCGGGAATCCAGAAAAGCATTTACTTATAATCTAAACACCATCAGTTGAAAGCGGCTTTTCTCTGTAAGTGCGAATGAGGTCGTCGGTTGCTGTTGAAATAATACCGCGAAGTTCACGTGGGTTGGGGAGGCTTGTGGCACGGAACTCCTCCTCTTTGTCGCCGTTGCCGGCAGTTTCGGCGTGAATGGTTCCGAAGTCTAAGAAAGTAGCGAGAAGACCATTTACTTCAACATGCATATCTTGCAGGCGTTCCAAACGAAAGCTACCGGTATTGCGGTGAAAGAAGCCTTTTTGGTTTATCAAAATAACTCGATGGTTGGTAACTGTGAGAATATCGAGATAATAGTTGGTTAACGAATTGAAAACTTGCATCAAAACAATGGCAGACCAACCAAGGTAGATAAAAGTAAAATAGACAGAGTAGTTACTAAGCTGGAGACTGATACCAGTTTTTGAAATAACAAAGATTGTAGCCAAAAGCAAAACAAACGGCACTAAGAGCCAAGTGAATAGCGTGGCTAATTCTGTAGCTAGAACAAACCAGTGTCGTCGACTTTGAGCTAGTATTTTTTCATCAGATTCAAATTGAATTTTGTCGTAGAGCATATTAAAACTAATTTAAAAATATAGAGTGGTTGAATACATGGCCGATAATATAATTAAACTTATAAAAATGTAACTGGCGAGACAGATTAAGTTTAATGTTTTGTTGGTTCCGTATGAAAACCAATGGTAGGCGAGTATGAGAGTATGTATAGCCATTATTGAAGCTAAAACCAAAACAATACCTTGGCTGGTGCTTGATATATATGGCTGAATCATTTCGTTCAACATAACTATATTATGTCACAAATGAGGTGTTTAGGTATGCGTAAGAATAGAATAGCGGGGAACTCCGTATTGGTCGGGGTGGGAAGAGACGCGGAAGCTGGAGGCTTCCGCGCATTTATGTATAGCTTCTACTTGTTCTGGTTCGTGTTCAATCCAGAGTTGCCCACCTTCGTTCAGATGTTGTGGTGCTTCAGCGATTATTTTTTCAATCAACTCCATTCCGTCGTTTCCGCCATATAGAGCGAGGTGTGGTTCAAAGTCCTTAACGCTTTTCTCTGTGCGGTCGATTATTGGGTCGATGTATGGAGGGTTTGTTAGTATGAAATCATATTTCCCAAGTTCGAGGTCTTGCCTCGAACTTGTTTCAAAAAGATTGGCTTCTACAACTCGGTATTTATCTTCAAGTTCGAGGTCTTGCCTCGAACTTAGGTTTTGAGAGATATTTTTTTTGATGGTAGGGAGGTGGGAAGGATCTATTTCGGCAAAATCCACAAATGCTTCTGGAATAGCCTTGGCAAAAGCAACCCCAATGGCGCCGCTACCTGCACAAAGATCGAGAACGCAAATTGTCGAAGGTGTCGAAGGTCCGACCTTCGACAATTCAACCTTCGACAATTCGCGTCCGGCACTGATGGCTTTCTCCACCCAAAACTCAGTTTCTGGGCGGGGGATTAAAGGATGTGAGTCGAGTGATATTTGGCAGTCGAGAAAAGGTACATGTCCGATGATGTATCCGAGCGGCTCGCCTCTTGCGAACCACTCCAAA
>JBNKWW010000008.1:0-8748 GCA_050299955.1 Minisyncoccia bacterium
GGACTGCTCTACCAACTGAGCTAATCGCCCTTAGTCCTTAACTAAGGTATGGGACATATTACCCTTTTTTAAAAAAAATTCAATAGCTTGATTTTGGGGTATACTGTTCACTATGACAGAAATGCATTGTTTTGTTTCCGGTCTCGTTCAAGGGGTTTCGTATCGCGCCTATATTCAAGACTCGGCTACAGAACTCGAAATAACCGGTTGGATAAAAAATATGCCGGACGGTTCGGTGGAAATTTTGGCACAAGGCTTGCCAGACGTACTTAAAGAATTTGTTGAGTATGTTCACGAAGGTTCTTTGAAGGCGAAAGTGGAGTCGGTGTCGATTGATTGGCAAACAGCCAAAAGACTGTATGATGATTTCTCAATAATTTATGGATGAAATAAAAGTAATCTACGAAAACGACGATGTTTTGGTGGTCGATAAGCCAGCCGGGCTTTTGGTGCATAGTGATAACAGCGATGCCGAGGGTACTTTGGTGGAGTGGTTTTTGCGCCGGCAGCCGGAGGCTGCCGGCGTTGGTGAACCACGTATAGGCAAGGACGGTAAAGAAATTGAACGCTCTGGCATTGTGCATCGCTTAGACAAAGAAACTTCCGGTGTGATGATTTTGGCTAAGAATCAAGCTGCTTTTGAATTCCTCAAAGAGCAATTCAAAGAGCGCTTGGCACAGAAAGAGTATCTAGCTTTAGTTTATGGCGCTATGAAAGAGAGATGGGGGAGTATCGACAAATCAATTGGTCGGAGTAGCAAAGACTTCAGAAAAAAAAGTGCTGAGCGTGGTGCTAAAGGGAAGCTCCGCGAAGCATTGACCAACTGGCAACTCATCAAGATCGGTACCTATGAAGGAGAACCTTTTTCATTTTTGGAATTAAAACCAAAGACGGGTCGTATGCACCAACTTCGTGTACATTTGAGAGCTATTGGACGACCAATCGTTGGCGACAAACTCTATGCTACCGAAAAAATAAACTCTTCAAATAACCTTGGTCTTTCACGTCTTGCTCTTCATTCACATAGTTTAACGATTGTGCTACCAAACGTAGAAGAGAAAAAGTTTGAATCACCACTCCCAGATGAACTCAGGGTGGCCGCGGAGCATATTGCGTCTTGAATCTCCTTGTGGTAGAGTACCCCTGCTTTTTAGCGCTATTTTTATATCAATTATGTCAACAACACTAACAGGAGTATCTATCTCTCCAGTAAATATGGAGGACCGCAAGAATCTCGGTATTAAAGCCGGTGATACTGTGCGCGTTCATCAGAAGATTCAGGATAAGGGGAAGACCCGTATTCAGGTTTTTGAAGGCGTGGTTCTCGCTCGCAAACATGGTGATGAGGCTGGTGCTACTTTTACCGTTCGTAAAGTGGCTAGCGGTGTGGGTGTAGAAAAAATCTACCCACTCTACTCACCAAACATCGATAAGATAGAAATCGTTAAGCGTGCCAAGGTTCGCCGCGCTAAACTTTACTACATCCGTGAGAAGGTGGCTCGTGAAATTAAGCGTCAGATGCGTCGTATGAGTCTGGTTTCTATGGCAACTGAGTCTGGTATGGAAGCAGCTGCTCGCGCTGAAGCAGAAGCCAAAGAGGCTGAGGCCAAGGCTGCAGAAGAAGCAGCTAAGAAGGCCGAGGCGGAAGCAGCTACTGCAACTGAAGCAGAGGCTGCAGAGACTCCAGAAGCTGAAGCTACTGAAGCAACCGAAACTCCAGCAGAAGAAGTTAAGGAGTAACTCCACAAATAACGAAACAAAAAGAGCGGCGCCAAAGGCGCCGCTCTTTTGCTTTTAAGAGTTGAAAAATATTTAGTATTTAAGTATAGTGTGCAGGCACAAAATGCCCAGGTGGTGAAATTGGTATACACGCTACCTTGAGGTGGTAGTGGCCGTAAGGCCGTGCTGGTTCAAGTCCAGTCTTGGGCACCAATGTGGCAAAAGGCGCGACCCCTACAGGGCCGCGTCTTTTGCCACCTCGACGCCCCTTAACTACACCCAAGTTTTTTAAAAAATCGAGTGCGAGGTATACTCTTTAAATGCAAACTATCAAAGATGAATCTTTTGGTGTAATTCCGGTTTTTAAGGATGAAGGAGAGTGGAAAATATTTCTTATCAATCAGAAAGACAAGCGCAGCGGTACTTTCTGGAGTTTTCCTAAAGGTCACAAAGAAGAAGGCGAGAGTGAGGAGATGGCTGCTCTTAGAGAACTCGAGGAAGAGACCGGAATTAAGCTTGAGCATCTAAGTCATGAGACTGTTGGTTCAGAGTATATTTTTACCCACGAAGGGAAAAAGGTTTTTAAGACTGTAAAATATTTTATCGGTTTTGCGTCCGGAAAAAATTTCTCACTGCAAGTAGAAGAGGTGGCAGGTGGTGATTGGTTTAGTCTTAAACAAGCCACAGAAAGACTAACTCACGATAACAATCGAGAGTTAATTCCACTACTGACTCCGTTGCTCAATTAAGCAGCTTGGTCGCTTTGCCACCCAGCCCAACTCAAGAGTTCGGTCCAAACCGAATTGCTCTTTTTGGTGTTGGTTAGTTCCTTTATCATATCCGGTCCCAACATTTCTAAAATCAATTTATATCCCTTTGATGAACTTTCCAAATTGCCGATACTGTCTTTTTCAACCGCAAAACAACTGGTAATGGAGTGGCTTCCAGGGAGAGACTGATTGTATCTTGAACAAACAGTTAGTTGTGAGCCGTTGTTTAAAGCTTCTGAGATTTCTTTCAAAACAGGAGTAACTTCTTCCGGTAGGCCGTCTATGGTAGCGAGGATATCTCCGCAAGCTTGACCCCAACCGCACTCGAGTGGTTTTTCGTGTCCGTCTTGGATTACTTTAAGAGTCGGAATTTCTTTAGTGAGTTGATTGGCAACTTTAGCAGTTTCGTCAGCGTGACAAACTAAAATCAGTTCGTATTCGTTATTGTAGTGTTCACTCAAGGCTTCGTTGGCTTTCTTTACCAGAATCTCAATCTCTTCTGATTTTTTGCAGTTAGGAATTACTAACGAAAGAGTGCGCTTTTTGGGTTCGTTGTTCATTAATGTTAAGTATAAACTACTATTATGAGGTGTTTTTGTTTGATGGGGATATGAGGGTAAGACAAAAAGCGGTGACCCAAAGGGTCACCGCTTTTTGTCTCAATGGGCTGCTACCGGGAATCGAACCCACCTGTCACTAAGTAAAATAATACCTGCGGTATTATTTGTACTAAGTGCACGTGGGCACGGCTCGCCTGTATTTTGCCCTAGCGAAGGGTCAAAATACATGGCTCCGCCCGGTTCGATTCCACAGAAGCAAAGCAGTTTGCTTCTTCGGTAGCCGCCAAAAACAACAAACACCCGCTCGCGCAGGTGTGTTGTTTTGGGGCGGCTACCGGGAATCGAACCCGAACTATCGGTACCACAAACCGATGCACTAACCGTTATACTATAGCCGCCATATTTCTTGGTGGGGCGGGCCGAAGGCCCGCCACCAAGTGGTCATATTTATACCTAGGTTTGGAGCAAAAGTAAATACAAGCAACTTCGTAAAAAGTAATTTCGTGCTAACATTAAACCAACTATGGACAAAGAATCCAGACGTTTATTATTTATTATCATAATGCTTTTGGGTGCCAGCATTGGTTTTTATCTGGCGCGCTTTATTTTTTAATTTGTATGAAAAATTTTGTTTCAGAATTCAAAGCCTTCGCGATGAAGGGAAATGTAGTTGATTTGGCAGTAGCGGTGGTTATTGGTGCTGCGTTTGGGAAGATTGTATCTTCTTTGGTAGATAACATTGTTATGCCACTCCTTGGTGTAATACTGGGCGGTATTGATTTCAGTGGTTTTTCAGCTACTGTGGGCGACGCCAATATTACCTACGGAGTGTTTTTGCAGAGTGTAATGGATTTCATCATTATTGCTCTGGTTATATTTATGGTCATTAAGGCGATAAATCATGCTGAAGATCTGGTAAAAGGAAAAGATGAAGAACCGGAAGCAAAACCAAAAGAACCTTCTGAAGAAGTAAAATTATTGCGGGAGATCCGTGATGAATTGAAGAGGGGTGATTAGGAGGGTAGGGGTGGATTAATAAAGGCCGGCAGCGCAGCTGCCGGCCTTTAGACAGTTTCTTATTAACCACCCTCCAACATCCCAAGTTTGATTTTTTGTCCAACCTGTTTTGTTTTTCGCACGTTTAAGCCGTCTAAAGGATTTATCCACTTTATTCATACCTAGTTTCCTTGCACTCACGTGTCGATGTTTTAATATCTAATTAACACACAAGCAGTCTATATAAACTTGTGTGTCGGAGGATCACGAAACGTTCCGTGCCCTGGCACCAAACAGCCGTATTTAGCCGATACGGTCGTGTATCTAACACTTCAGTCAGCGAGGATCTTTCCTGAAATTGATTGCTCCGCGACTCTCGTACAATGAGAAACTGTTCGCAATTTATGCACAACAGATTCTAAAGAGTTATCGCCCCACCACCAATCACTTTTGAGAGAGATCTAAGCGACGTTAGTTAGCTTAATGTTTCTGCCCAACAAGCAGAGCTATTTATCAGCTGTTTAGATTTCCTCCGAAATATGAATAAAAAGACCTCTTTTGTTGATGTTTCTTTGGCTGAGATACTTTTCTCATCCGCCATCGAATCACCACTGCAAAGACCTGGCATTGATAAAGACAAATTGCCGGTCAAATCCAAGAACAAACCGTTTTACTAGTCGTTTGTTGCACGTTGTTGGGGAAGTTATTATCAATCGTTCACTTAAATAATGTTCTTGAGAGACTTATGGAGATAGTAAAAATCAGAAAGCGCGATGGTTCCATTGCTGCTTTTGAGTTGGATAAAATCGCCAACGCCATAGGAAAAGCTTTTAACGAAACCAAAGAAGGTACCGATGCCGATGCTAAAGTTGTTGCCGAGCGCGTTTACGAGAAAGTGGTAGAAATGTGTAAGAAGGCAGCTACCAGCAATGAGACTGGCGGTGTAGTTAAATGTGTTGATGGTTATCCGACAGTTGAAGAGATCCAAGATGAGGTCGAAGCAGCCTTAATGGAAACAGAGTATTTTGAAACAGCCAAGGCCTACATCATTTACCGTGCAGAAAGAAAGCGTCTTCGTGAACGCGACATCTTTAGAAAGCGCACTACTCTTAAGCCATACGAGTACCCAGAGCTAGCCGAGTATGTTAGCGCTATTCGTCATTCATACTGGATTCATACTGAGTTTAGTTTTACCAGTGACATCAACGACTTTAAGGTAAATGTAAATCACGCTGAGCGAGAAGCAATTAAGCGCACTATGCTCGCCATCGCACAAATTGAAGTGGCGGTTAAAACTTTTTGGGGTAACATCTACAGCAAAATGCCAAAGCCGGAAATCGCGGCCGTAGGATTTACTTTTGCTGAGTCAGAGGTGCGTCATATGGACGCCTACTCACACCTCCTCGAGATTCTTGGCCTCAACGATGCCTTTAGTGATTTGACTAAAGTTCAGGTTATCAAACAGCGTATAGATTACTTGGAGAAAGTGGTGTCTCTATCACGTACCAACGAAAACCGAGAGTATACTGAGTCAGTTTTGCTCTTCTCACTCTTCATTGAGCATGTTTCTCTCTTCTCTCAGTTCCTGATTATGATGAGTTTCAACAAACATCGAAACTTGTTCAAAGGTATTTCCAATGCGGTTGAGGCAACTAGCAAGGAAGAACAAATTCACGGTATGTTCGGTACCGATCTCATCAATCTTATTAAGAAAGAACACCCTGAGTGGTTTGATGACACACACCGCGAGATGGTGCGTACTCGTTGTATCGAAGCTTATCAAGCCGAGAGTGCAATTGTGGACTGGATCTTTGAAGAAGGGGAGTTAGACTTTATGCCTAAGGCGGAAGTCAAAGAATTTATCAAGAGTCGCTTGAACAAAGCTTTGCAAGGTATTGGTATGTCACCAGTATTTGGTATTGATGACAAACTAATTGAAAAGACCGACTGGTTCGATGATGAGGTTATTGCTACCAAGCACGTAGACTTCTTCTATAAGCGTTCTATCAATTACAGTAAGAAGGCTAAGAGTGTGCAGAGCACCGACCTCTTTTAATTTTTTCAGAATGAGCGAAATCCTAGGTTTTCAGAATTTTTGCTCCAGCGCCGTAGGTCCATCTACGTCTTAGTCGCAAAAATTCTTGCAAACCGTCGGATTTCATCTCATTTTGAGAAAAATTAAGTCATTCAAAATTAAGAATTTTAATTCAATAATAAATTTTCAACGATTTCAATATTTAATCATTGAAATTTGAATTAAAATTGAAAATTAGTAATTTTAAATTTACTCAACAGTAATTAATAACAGGTAACTACTTACTACTTATATGGACTACAGCAAACCTTGGTATTGGTTAAACGATAATAGTCGCGCTTTCTTGGCGCGTGGCTACTTGGCAGAAGGGCAGACAGCTGAAGAGCGTGTGCGTGCTATTGCCGAAAATGCCGAAAAGATTTTGAATAAACCCGGCTTTGCCGATAAGTTCACTGAATATATGTCGAAGGGTTGGATGTCTCTTTCTTCTCCAGTGTGGGCTAACTTTGGTGTTTCTAAAGGTTTGCCAATCTCATGTTTTGGTTCATACGTCGACGACAATATGGGTAGTATTCTTTATTCTCATGCCGAGATTGGAATGATGACCAAATTTGGTGGTGGTACTTCAGCATACTTTGGTGCACTTCGCGGTCGCGGCGAAGAAATAACCGGCAACGGTCATTCTTCTGGTTCGGTACACTTTATGCAGCTCTTCGACAAACTTATCGATGTGGTGAGTCAGGGTTCAGTGCGTCGAGGAACTTTTGCTGCGTATCTTCCAGTAGAACATCCCGACATTATGGAGTTTCTCGACATCAACACAGAAGGAAACCCAATCCAAGGTATCAACTATTCCATCACTGTGACCAATAAGTGGATGGAAGAAATGATTGCTGGTGACGAAGAGAAGCGTGCCGTTTGGGCTAAGGTGTTGCAGCGTCGCGGTGAGATTGGTTATCCATATATCATGTTCATCGACAACGCTAACGACGGCCGTCCAGAAGTGTATAAAGACAAAAACCTACCTATCTACGCCAGCAACGTTTGTTCAGAAATTATGCTTCCAAGCAAAGACGATTGGTCGTTTGTGTGTTGTCTTTCTTCTATTAACGTTCTCTTCTACGATGATTGGAAAGACACTGACCTCGTGGAAACGATGGCCTATTTCCTCGACGCGGTGATGGAGGAGTTCATTGTGAAGCTTGAAGCTCTCCGTGATCACGAAGATCCAGAAAAGCGTCGTGGTTTTGAGTTTATGGAGCGAGCCTACAACTTTGCTAAGGCCAACCGCGCACTTGGTATTGGTGTTCTTGGATATCACTCACTTTTGCAATCCAAACGTTTGCCATTTGAGAGCGAAGAAGCTCGTCAGCTTAACATTGAAATGTTTAAACTTATTAAAGAACGTGGCTACAAAGCTTCAGCAGAGATGGCTAAAGAATACGGAGAGCCGGAAGTTCTTAAAGGTTATGGTCGCCGCAATACTACACTCTTTGCTATCGCGCCAACTACTTCATCCGCGTTTATTTTGGGACAAGTGTCTCAGAGTATTGAGCCAGTGTGGAGTAACTGTTACGTGAAGGATGCTGCCAAACTAAAAGCCACCATCAAGAATCCATTCCTCGTCGACCTTTTGGTAGAGAAGGGGAAGGACAATAAAGAAATTTGGAATAGTATTCGCGACAACGATGGTTCAGTGCAGCATCTTGATTTCTTGAGTAGCGAAGAGAAAGAAGTGTTCCGAACTTTTGCCGAGATTGACCAAGGAGTGGTAATTGAGCGAGCGGCTGAACGCCAGGAGTTCATTGATCAAGGTCAGTCACTCAACATTATGGTTTCTCCAAAGTTGCCAATTAAAGAACTTAACCAGCTGTACATTCAGGCTTGGAAACAAGGCATCAAAGCTTTGTATTATCAACACAGTATGAACGCAGCACAGGAACTCACCCGTCAGAAGCTCACCAATAAAGAGAAGTAGTTTTTAGTAGGCCGGCCCCTTTGGGGCCGGCCTACTGCCCTCAAAATTATTCGCCTAACAAACTTGATATGAAACTCTCAAACGAAATAATCATTCAAATTGAAAACGCCGATCACAAAGCTCTGGCCACCTTTGGTAGGGGTGGAGTAAATGTGGCGCCGGTTTCGGTGGTGAAGCTCGTTGGTGATACGATTTGGCTTCATGATTTTTATATGGGCAAGACTATAGAAAACTTGAAAGAAAATTCTGGAGCCGCACTGGCTTTTTGGAGAGGGTTCAGCGGAGTACAGGTCAAGGGAGATGTGGTGTTGGAAAATGAAGGCGCGCGTTTTGAAGCCGCCAAGGCTTGGATAGGAGAACATTATCCAGATCGCACACTTCGCCGTTTGTTGGTTCTTTATCCACAAGCTGTCTTTGATTTGTCTGTGGGTACAAAAACAATGGGACAGAGGTTGGCGTAAGTTAGAAAGTGAAAATAAATAAAAGCTCGATGGCTTTGCCTACCCGTCCTTTATCTAAAATTCATTTTTTTTTTAAACCAACCCTTAACCGCCAATAACTTTTTGTTATCATCAATGATACATAGAGGAATTAGTAAAAGCTCGGGAAGTTTTAGCTTCCCGAGCTTTTTATTAGGTTGACTTAACTACGGCTTGGTTTATATTAGCAAACAGTGTTCCAAAATATGAA
>JBNKWW010000009.1:0-16598 GCA_050299955.1 Minisyncoccia bacterium
AGCCATCAAAATAATAACTACAGCTGCAGCTATCTTCCATGTGTGTTTTTTCAGCATATTCGAATTTAATTAGAAATTACGGTTTATTGTTGAATATTATAACGTGCTACGGCCGGCCCGCAAAGCGGGCCGGCCGTAGCAGCATCATTTATTCCACTACGTTTGGCGGTACTTCTCCTTTAAGGAAAGCTACGATATTTTGAGCGGCTATTTCTGACATCTTGCCACGAGTTTCTTCGCTAGCTGACGCAATGTGTGGAGTGAGAACCACATTCTCAAGCTCAGCTAGACCGGCCGCTAAGGCTGGCTCGTTTTCGTACACGTCGATACCAGCACCTTTGATAGTCTTTTTCTTAAGAGCGTCTACCAAAGCCACTTCATCCACCACCGGACCGCGTGAGGTGTTTATTAGATAAGCAGAAGGCTTCATCATAGCTAGACGTTCAGCATTGATTAGGTGTTTGGTCGAATCCAAAAGCGGCACGTGGACAGATATAACATCGGCTTCCTTCATCACATCATCCACACTCTCGCGGTACTCGGCACCAAGAGCATCGATGAATTCGTTTGGCTTGATATCGTAGTAGATAACACGCATGCCAAAACCTTTGGAGATACGCTCCGCTACGCCAGTACCGATGCGTCCGGCGCCCAAGATACCCAAGGTCTTGCCCTTGAGGTCACTACCAAGCAGTAGCTCTGGCGCCCAACCTTCGTACTTGCCCGCGCGAGTGAAGCGGTCGGCCTCAGGGATGCGCTTAGCTACCGCAAAGATAAGAGAGACAGCGTACTCAGCCACGGTGTCGGTAAGGACACCTGGTGTGTTGGTTATGGTTACACCAGCGGCTGCTGCATCATCTAGATTTATATTATTAAAACCAACGGCGTAGTTGGCGCAGATTTTTGCATTTGGAGCGGCCGCAAAGACTTCAGCGTCGATTTGGTCTGTTAGCAAGCTAAGGATTGCGTCGTACGAATCCGCTTTAAGAGCTTCTAGCAATTCATCTCTTGTTAAAACACCATCTTTACTACTAACCACCACCTCATGTCCAGCCTCCTTAAGGAGATTAATTCCAACCTCAGGAATTTTCCTGGTTACAAATACTTTTGCCATAATGGGTTTATTGTACCAGACACCAGGCGGCAAAAAGAGCAGTGACCACAGGTCACTGCTCTTTTTGCCGCCTGGTGTCTAAGTCTAACTACAAATCACCTTCTGATTACCAAAAGCCGAGATCCAAAATTCTTCTATCTCAAAGCCAGCCATCTGCAACAAATTCATAAACTCCTCTGGAGTATAGAGACAAACTGGCTCATGAATAGAAAACTTCTCTCTATCTTCTGGTATCAACTGACAGAATCTTTCAGAAACCGGTTTGTCTTTATCTGGGTAATTGATACCAATATCACTCTCCAAGCCAGTCACAGAGATAAATAGCTTTTCTTTAACGACCTTTCTCAAATATCGCAAAAGGTCGAGCGCTTCTTGATAATTTAGATAATGAATCGCTCGCTGGAAGCAGCAAATATCAAAGCTCTGGTCCTCCAAAACATCCGCCAGGTGGCGCACATCGCCCTGAATAAAGCTAAGCTGCTCAGCCGACCAATCATTATCTGCTCTTAGTTTTTCAAATCTCTCACTGTAATCAACTATATCAACCGCCTTCACAGACGCACCGGCGGCGACCAGTCTGAAAGACTGGCCGCCGCCTCCCGCCCCCAAATCCAACACCGACAAACCATCTCGCTCACTTACATAAGCCAGCATTCTTTTGTCCAAGTCATCAGCTCGGCTCAAGGCCACATCGACTCCGTATAGTGTTGGTTTTAGTTCCATTGGTTACTCAGTAGTCACACCATCAAAGTGCTCCTCCTTTTCATCCGCTTTGGTAGTATGCACAGTACCGTCCTTATGCTCTGGTGGAGAGTATAGTGAGTACAACTTAAGCGGCTTATCACCCACATTTATCACATTGTGAGATACACCAGCTGGTACAATCACAGCAAAGTCATCCTCTACCAGATGTTCTTCTGTCTGGTTAAGCACTACCTTTGCACTTCCCTCCTCGATACGAAGAAATTGATCATGTTCATCGTGTATTTCTTCACCAATCTCATCTCCGGGCATGATATTCATCACTACCAACTGGGTATTAGCACCAGTGTATAGAACCCGCCGATAATCATTATTATTCTCTGTCTCCTCCTCAATATTTGCAATATAACCTTTTTTCATAACCTAATAATAACCCATTCAAGACATCCATCAAAGTCTGTAAGAAACACCAACACCACCCGTCATAAAGACCTGAATAATAATAAACGTTCTTTCTGGGAAGGGACACCGAGAGAAAAAGGAGAAAATCTCGATGTCTAAGATAATTTCCATGTTGATACTTGCGACCACTATCGCAGTATCACACCCAACCCTCGCCGCAGCCTCAGAAACCATGGTGGCAAGCTGGTATGGACCAGGATTGCAAGGCAATCTCATGGCCAATGGCGATGTCTTCGATATGAACGACCCAACCGTTGTGGCCCACAAGTCACTACCATTTGGAACGGTCCTGCGGCTGACAAACCCAAAAAACGGGCAATCGATACTTGTCGAAGTACAAGACAGAGGTCCGTATATCACAGGTCGGCAACTGGACCTGTCCAGAGCCGCAGCCGCAAAGTTAGGTTTTATCCAAGCTGGCACAGCCAAGCTCACGGTCGAATTCGTCAACTAACGAATCCAACTTCAAAAAACAACGAGGCCCTACGGGCCTCGTCTTTTTTTATAAAAAGACCTCGGCGGATTTCTCCACCGAGGCTACGGAAATTACTGCTCCAGCGACTTTATATTACGCTGTTGCAGCTCTTTCCGTTCTTTTTTCGAAATAAGTGCCGTCATGCCCCATAGCTTTGCGACAAGGAGCTTAGACAGAATTGACTCAATCTCTGGAAGAGCCGCCCCGTTAAGATATGTCACCTTCTCAACAACATCAAACGGTTCACCCCATTTAACATGAGCCAATAGAAATAGCCCTTCAAAACGAAACATATGAATTCGTATTCGTTCGCCCCAGGGAATATTAGGGCGATAATCATCATTATACCGCCAAAGAACCTTACCCTTATACAAGACCGAATCAAATAGAGGTCTCGCATCGATCGGCGCATCTTTGGGGACACGCAAACGAATGATAAATTCTTTACCTTTGATATTCATGGCGCAGTGCACAAAAGCTCCACGCTCATCCAAATAACCTTCAACCATCTCGAGCCCAGGCCAATGCTTTCGCACATAGCCTTCAAGATATGGTTTCAACCCCGTCAGTATTGCTGCCTTGCTGTTGGCGGTTTTGACATTTCTTGCCAAGTTCTTACTTCCTTTTTTGTCTCGTTGTCTTTTCTTTCAAAAGGACCTAAGTCCATCTAGAATATAACATAATACATTGACATTTTCAACAGTTATGTCATTATTCTGCACAGACGTTTTTTAAACAGGAGAGTCGAAATGACTAACCGTAATGGTCGCGTTTTGAGCCGGAAAATTATCCGGGAAAAACGCTACTATATGCTCTGGGACTGCAGCAGCTGCGGTACCAAGGGCATCAACGCGAACACTTGCAAGCAGTGTCCGCAGTGTGGCAACCCGAAGGAAGATACAGAACAAGAATACCGTTCTTCTACTCTCGTAGACCAAAACTACGAACATACCGGTGCGGATATCACTTGCCAACAATGCGGCAGTGAAAACAAACATCGATTTTCCTGTCATAACTGCGGAGCACCGCTCGACCCACGGTTCGAAAAACAGGTGAAGAAATTCACCTTCCGAACCAACCAAGAATGGCGAGAAGCCAAAGTGCAGGTTGATTCTGATGGGTATCTGGAAACGGCCACGGGAACACCCTGGACCGAGAACGAACCAGTGTCGCTTGAAGAACCGAAAGAACCGGCCTTTGAGAGCGTCGGTGGTGTAAATCAAGCCGCCAGGCATGGGTGGGCAAAAACAAAAAACCCATCTCTGCGCCCGGTTGAAGCTACCACCAGAGGCGTTAATAAACTCTGGTTCGGTATCATTACCATAGCAGTGATGCTATCACTTGCTATCGGGGGCTACGTATATCACCAGCTGCACAGCCTCTCCCTCACCGAGGCTACGGCCGAATCGGTTTCGTGGACATATTCCTTGCCATTGGAAGACTACGCGGCAAGGAGTCACTCCTACGAAACCGAAAGCAGCTTCTGGAGACCTCCAGGAGATGCGTTCTCGGTGAGCAGCTACGATGTCATAGTCCGCTATGAACCAATCTATGATCAGGTATGGGTCCCGCAAACCTGCACCAGGACGGAGGACGACTCGTATATCGACACTGACGGTACCTGGGTAAGTCGGACGTCGCAAGTGACATACGACTGCTCCGGCTACGAGACACAGCAAGTCGGACAAGATCCGATTCACGGCACTCACTGGGACTGGCAACAGATGGAATGGGCCAGGACCAATCCGCTGACGGCACAGGGAGACAGCAAGGTGGTGGTATTTCCAGAGTTCACCCCTAACCCAACCTTGCGTCAGGCCGGCGAACCACAAACCACCTTCAACATTACCTTTTCTTACTTCAATAATAAGGGTAAGAATATGGTGGCCACAAGGTCGTATCCTCGCTACGTTTGGGAAACAGTCAACCTGAAGGAATCGTACCAGTCAATCATGGACGGGTTCAATAACCTTCGGGCTGTCGAAAGTCTAGATTCCGACTTCTCAGAAATGGCTAAGGGTTTGAATTAACCCAAATAAGCCACAAAACAAACCGCCTGCCCGGCTTCATACCCGGACAGGCGTTTTTCTTTGTTTAGATTATTTAACAACCGGATATTCTTGCTCCACTTTGCCGGCGTAGATGATGAGCCAAAGTGGCAAGAGTATTTCACCAAGGAAGGTGTACTCGCTTATGGTAAAGCCCGGGTCAATCGCGAGGATGTAGAGCACTGCATCGGTAAGGTAGCCAAAGCATCCGATCATCAAGAGCACCCCAATGAGCCGCGGAGCAAAGCCCGAGCGGTACACCAAGTACCCGAGCGGGAAAAGCCACAACCCCCAGAAGACCTGCGCGATCATCACGCCCGCCTGATGCATATCAAAAAGCAGTGCGACCATGCCCTGGAGTGTCGACTCGCCAAAGAGCACAAGGTACGAAGGTGTATCAAGCAAACTCCCAACAGCCAAAAAGCTCGCCTCATTGAGAAGCGCAATAGAAATACTCGGCACAATAAACGCCAGCATAAGCACAGCTGCCATCTTGCTCACCGGCTTGAACAGCTTAAACAAGAGCAATACCAAAGCTATCTGCAACAGCTGCACCACCACCGAGCTCAAAATACTCAAATGAAACAGTGCTTTATTTGCCACCACGTTGCCAATAGTAGAAACAATGTCACCCTCCACATAAATACTATTCTGCACAAACAAAATACCAAATATCCCAAACGGAATCATGAGCAAATACACTACCCCACTCCACCTCGCCAAATTTTTCACTGATACATTTTTCATACGTATATTTTACCATCTCCACACTCCAAAATATGTATACACAGTATTTCATATAATAAATGACAAAATGTCACGCTCCGCGGCTGCTGTTACACTTCGCGCGCAACCATATCTCGTATCTTCACCGCTTTCTCAAAATGGTCAAGCTTGTGGGTTTGTATCCACCACGTCGCCGCTTCCATAAGTAGCTCAGGATCGGTATTCTTATTTTCAAAGAAAGCGTAGAAAGACACGCCGACACCCTCCCCTTTTGCAGCGATCTTCTGCTCACACACCGCCAGTATTTTATCTCTGAGTTCTTTATTCATAACCACCCCATCATAACAACATCCCACACTTTCCGCGAACAAAACCAAGAAAAATAAGACAAAAAAAAGAAACACCCATTTAAATTGCAATTTAAATGGGTGTTTTTAAATCTTTTTCAAGAGTCTTTGAAGCACCTTATCGTTAACACTAAGAGTTTTTAGAACCTCGGTCGGACTCATATCATAACTATTTGGATGTCCAGTATCGCAAAGTATAAAAAGTTCTACTTCTGGCCTCAGCTTTGCTATCTGCTTCTCATGTTCTTGCATTTTGTCAGGGTTAATATTGGTGCGGCTCACAACCACAACATTGTATGTGAGCTTTTTAGATACAATCAATTCTTTCACTTCTTTGGTAAGACCATCACGCAAGTGAGCTTTTTTACCCCTCAACTCTTTAACTGTCTGCTTATGCTTTTTACACAAATCAGTGAGTCCGTCTCTATTCCAGCCAATATCCAGCTTCAGATCTATGAGAGTATCAATCACACCATTGCGCACCAGCAAAATATCAGGATATATATTCCCCTTTACACCCACCACCGCAATCGGTTGGTCTACATAAACAAGGTCGATTGAGTCATCGTTACTGACTAAGTACTCAGCCAGCAAATCTTCTGCAATTCCAGAAATAGACCTCGACCGCCCTCGACGCACCCTACTCTGCCCCAAAGAAACAACAGGGACCCTCGCCTCCTGATACGCCTCAACAATTTTCAAAATAAATTTTTCGGGTGTCATTATTGTTGCCTATTTTATCAACTAGTCCGTTACAAAGAAATCCTCATCAATCTCTTTTAGCTCGTATGTATTCTTAGTCTGCACCCCAACTCCGTACTTATACATAAGCTCGACTAGATGTAATCCATCTATCAGAATAATTTTATGGTGAGCATCATGCGCCTTCAGGACCGCCTTGTTATCAAATTCAGAAGTTGTGACGAATATACCCTTTAACGTGTCACCAGCCATAGCACCGATAAAGTTTCGAATATCCGTCTCTCTTACCTTATTGTCCGAGTAGCGCTTTGCTTGGACATATATCTTATCCATTCCCAATTGATCCTGGTTTATTATTCCATCAATACCACCATCGCCGGACTTCGCTGTTTCTTGAAAATCACCATACCCCATTTTCTTAAACAATTCCAAAACGACTCTTTCAAAATAATACGGATTCACACCCTTAAGTCTCTCGAGCAAGTCACCTTTTGTTTGTTCTTCAATTTCTTGTATACCTGTATCTATCAAATCTTGCGGTGTCGCAGATGTACGCACACCATCAGACACATCACTTTTCATTCTTTGTTTCTTCTCATGGGCAACAAAATCATGATCATTCAACACCGACTCTATGGTGAGATTACCAGACTCCAAAGCACGAAGTCCCTTCTCGGTAATTTTCACCATGCCTCGCTCTGGCTGCTCCAACATCTTTGCCTGCTTAAGGTATACCTTACCCCAAGTGATACGGTCGAGTATTAACGACTTCCCAGATTTTGTCTTCTGCGCCAACAATTCAGATGATAAGTCTGAATAATATTCATCCCTGACTCTAATAAGCATCTCACCAAAGGCAATAGTTTTCCCATCACATAATATCTCCAAAATAGGAACAAACGTATCGTAATATTTTGGTAGTTCTTTCATAATCATATATTACACTAAAAACATCCGTTTTGTTATAATGCATAGTATAGTGAAAATACAGGCATCTATATGTTTATACATAAACAATAAAAATTATGTACACACGGATAAAATCTATTGATGAAATAGTCAACGACCTGACAACGAATCACAATAACGAACTAACTCTTGCCGAAAAGTACTCAATAGCAATCGAAATTCAGAGGAACCAGATTATTGAGAACGCATTTTCAGTATCAAGTGACAACAGCGAGCCCCCAGCACTTGAAGCAATAGCACTAGCACTTGGTTATAAATAGACATTGAGTACAGTATTGCGTTGATACAAAACTCAAAATTTCTAGCAAAAAGACATCTCCCTGAGATGTCTTTTTGCAATATACGTTCCCTATATATTTAACCTTACACTCTCTGAAATTCACCAATCTTCCATGTTCGTCCAACTTTTCTTGCTTCCACAAACTTGCCAGATCGACTATTTCTAGCAATATCGACATTAGACTCAGATAGTTCTTTATCTTTAGATGAGGTTAAAACAATACGAGCGCCTTTCGGGATATTACGAAACGCATTAGGGTGCTTTGATATATATGAATCAAATTCATTAGATAATTCGATATTTTTCTTTATTAAAGTTTTTGTCATATCTATATTTGATTATGTATTTATATAATTATTTTTTATCGACTCAAAGTTACCCTTTAAAAAATCTACAGACTCAGTAAAAACATCGTTAAGATTATCACCAGGCCTCGTTAAGTCAATAATATACTGCTCTGAGCTTAGGTGAAAAGTGTGCTTGTGTGCATAACCATGACAACTGTCAAACCTCATCACAGATCGCCATCGTCCTTGTATAAGGGCACTGTATTGAGCCTTAAAGAAAGTTATCTCTCCTTGATTCTGATTAAATGCCACACTGATTTTATCCACTTCAGTTAGCATATACGAATAATCTACCTGCTTCATGTAAATTAGTATATCACCCAACCTCACCTAAAATTCAAACGCCTCTCGTAAAATGGATTTCTCGATGGTTTTGAGGTCTGATTGCTGCGCGAGCTGCACCACAAGAGTATTTCCGTTTTTATTGTCGGCTTACGCCACCTTAAAAACTAGATCAAGCTCGCGCAGCTTGGTTAACTTTGTAGAAAGTGTGTGAAGTCCCTTCACACTTTTCTTTTATTTTACCTATTCCCCTTCGCACGATTATGCGTCTTGCAGAGCATCTCGCAGTTTTTTGCATCGGTTTTACCTCCCTTACTCCAGGCAGAAACATGGTCGGCATCCATATCGGTTATTGCCCAAATTTTATCCTTGTTCGCTTCGTGCCCCATAGCGCAGTGCGAACAGTTGGATACACCTTTCTCTTTTGCTGCCTTTGTTTGTTTAGCATATACAGCCTTTTTGGTAGCTTCATCAAACATGCGCACATCAAGCAATTTTGCATCTTTTGCTCCTCCTAAAATATATTCAAATACCCCTTTGCGGTTCTTCACATACGGGTCTGCATACAAAGCATGTACTTGTTCTGAAACTTTTTTCGGATTATAGGCCGTGTTGTGGTAAGTCTCGTAGAGTCGTCCCCATTCCAGACCTTTCATTTCATTCTCCACATCAATAAAGAGTGTCGCAACCCAATCAATAACTGAGTTGAAGTAAGTTTTCACTTCGTCAATGTTTTTATCATTACGATGCTTACTCATATAATCGCCAATGTTGCCTTTACTTGTCCAGTCAAGCGCCCGCTCCCAAAATTCTTGTCTGTTGGCACTACCTTTTATATACGCACTCCACTTTTGGATATGTGCATTTTGGCTGTTGCTAAACTCTGCTTTACCAAGCGTAACAAAAGGACCCGAGTACACAGCGTTAAGCAACTCTTGTTCATTAAGTGGCACGCCAGCAATGTTGATTGTCTTAAACCAATCCTTTATTTCACTTTCTTCTCCTTCACATTCATAGACCAAAAGTTCAGACTCCAAAACCTTTTTCTGTTTGTCTTTTGCCAATCCATGGAAATACTGCGGAGTGTCATTTTCATCCATAATGGCAAACTTGTTGGTGACGTAACGTCCAGCACTAGTGATGCGCTGTTGACCATCAAGCACCTCCAAACTTCCATCGTTCTTTTTAACAAAATAGATCAAACCGAGCGGATAGCCTTTTAGAACAGATTCAATCACAGCCACATCTTTCTTACCGTCGGCATAAATGTAGTTGCGCTGGTATTCCGGCTGGATAGTGAGTTTTCCAGACAAGCCAAAGAGACCCTTGCCTTCCAGTTCGTTATAAACAAACCCTTCGCAGATATCTTTGATTGTGTATTTTTTGAGTGTTGTTTTCATATTTTTATTTTAAGTCAAATTTTTCATCAATAAATCTCTTAAAATCACTTCTGATTAATTTCCTTGCATCAGACAGTTCTTTTTCAGTTTTAAAATCATTGATAAATTTCTCAAACTTAGCAATCGCATCGTTAATATTTAATTGTTTTATATTCTTATCCAAGTATAAAATATAAAATATTTTCTGTTCACTGACCTTTTTATCAATCTTCTTGTACTCTTCTTTTATTTTAAAATATTTATCTATTTGTTCTAAGCTATTTTCTAGATTAAAATTTTTAACAAAAAGATTCTCATATTCTTCATCAAAAATACGTTTCTTTAGATTTGATGTCTTTTCAGGGAAACCCTCTAAAGAGAACAAGATCTGACCAAACCGTTCCATGCTTATTCTTTTTTCATAATCAACTTTATCATTACCAGTATCTCCAGATTTCCTTACATATAAGATATTATGCTCTGACAAATATTGTTCTATTTTTATTTGCTCATCTCTCAGTGATTTTAAGTCAATAACAGATATTGCGTTTTGACTATTTGTATATTCTGCTATCTTATTATCAAGTTCTTCATCATCAGAAATATTCAAAACTCTCACCAAAACTTGAGCCTTTTTAAAACTTTCATTCATTTTTTTACTTTCTATAAGGAAACTATATATAGACCGTAATGTTTGCCCGCCATTTACAACTTGTAAATTCTTTAAAGACAGCTTTACCGCATTTCCTAGATTTATATCTTTAGCCTCAATACCATCAACAACTAACGTTAAGCCGTTGTTATATATAAAAAATTTGGACGGTTCATCTTTTAAGGTTTGAATTATATTTCTGTTATATTTTGATTTGTTAACAAAGCCTCTAACATTATCGAATAAAACCGAAAAATCCAACTCCACTTTATTCAACACAGTCAACTTCTGAATATTACATCCTTTCCTTAACTCTTTATCTTTACATGTAATTCTTAAAATTTCGTATAGTGGTAATTTTAATATATATGACTTCACCGATGACAAAGGACTCTCCGAAAAAGGCATAATGGAAGCTTTGTCTATAATTAAATCAGCATCTATTGGTTTTGGTCTAATAGAGATAAAACTCGTTATTTTCTCTAAACCAATATTTTCAACACTTAAACCATAGTGTTTCTCTAAATTAATTAGATCTTTGTTCTTTTTAAAATCAGCATTTTCGTTACTAATGATAAAAAGCCTAAAGTCCCAAATTTCTTTTTTATTTAAAATTTCAGTTATCTTCTCAACTTTGTCTTTTATCTTTGATTTTTTGTATTCAGTTAAATCACCAGACTTAATCGCATTTAAAAATTTAGTAGAATTTATCGCATTGTCTACTTTTGATTGCTGGCCACCAAATTTCTCTTTAAATTTAAAATTGAATAATTGGATTGTATTATTTTCTTCATCAATGTTTACAGCATCGATACCTAAATCATCAAAAGATTCTCCAAAAAATTTAGTATTGAAATCAGAGTCTGTTATTATTTCTACCAAATCAGAAAAATCTTTGAGGCCAGTTAGATACTCCAAAACAAAAAAATAAAAGCCGAACCTTTCTTTGTCCTTTTCATATTTTACGGGCTTTAATGGTCTATACTCATTTTCCAACAAATCAAAATACTTTCTGGACTTTTGGTTTATTAACTTAAAATCATTTAATGACATGAACTTATTTTTTCCTATGCTTAATAAAAATACGTTTAAAAGTTTCTTTACCGTTTAAATATGAACCTTTGCCATAGACTCCATTTGGATCTTGATCTACTCCACGATTTGAACCAATTAACTCAAACTGGTCTGGATTGTATTTGTCCAAGAAACTGATCGGTACACCCATAACACCGCTGCAGTCACTTGGAATTGCATTAGTAAAAGGCACTTCTATTGCGTCATAGTTGTCATATTTTTGATAAGTAGCTGTTTGTTTCTGTACTTGTTTGTTGTATTTTTTATTTTCTGCCATTGGCAAAAGCTTTAACTCTTCATGACGACGTCCATGATCTAGGTTAGTAAACCAACAACAATTTCTGAACTTAACCATACCTGTTTTGTCATCGTACACACCATCTGCATACTCTCTGCCCGCATCGGTAGCAAAATAAGCATTACCAGACTGGAAACCGTTACCAAGCCACATTTTATTTTCCTTAATGAGCGGAAAAACTTCTTTATAAGTAATGGCGTTCATATTGCCGATAATTACAAACTGCTTATTAGCTTCTGTAATCCATGCCAAAAAATCACGAAACAGCGAAAATGGCGGGTTGGTGATTATGATGTCAGCTTCATCACGAAGCTTCTTCACTTCGTCACTACGAAAATCTCCATCGCCTTCCATATAGTCCCAGTCGAGATCATCAACATCAATTTTGCCGTCGCCTGTCTTGTCTACCGTTAGTGTATAAATCTTTCCGTTCTTGACTGTTTTGCTTTTATCAAACTTTTTGTCACCCTTTTCAAACAGTGTCGGCTGGTAGTCGCCTTTGTAGGTTTTGCTGTTGGCAGCATAGCTGGTACTGATCAACTTTTTCAGTCCCAACTCTTCAAATTTTTGTGCAAAAAATCTGGTGAAATTACTCCACTCTGGATCATCGCAAGGCAACAGAACAGTCTTCCCTCTAAATACATTCGGGTCACGCTCAATATACGCTTCCATTTCTTTCTGGATATCATGATACTGAGTATAAAACTCATCATTTTTTGCCTTTTTAGCGTTTGTTAGGTTACTGTTTGCCATATTGTATTATCTAAAGAGTAGCATTTTTGTATAACTACTCAAAATCCTCCTTAAGAAGCCTGACAAATGGCTTATCTCCAGTTACATCAACAAAATATTCTTCAGTTGTCTTATATTTAAATTCTTTGTCACCAATTGCTTTGGATTCAATTTCTAGATATATCTCAACCGTATTGCTTGAAAACTTAGCTTGTTTAATGTTCTCAATTCCAAATTGATTAATGTGACCTATTGGAAACAACTTCACTCGCTCATTGGGTGCAAGAACTGTATTAAGATCAAATAACGTAGGATATTTATCGTCACCAACTTTCAAAATTGCTTTTGAGATGTGTGCTATGCCGGGTTTTTCACCTTTGTTAACCAAAGCAACAATAAAATGCCACTCGCCTTTTTCATTTTGTTCTGCCGCTAATTCCGGCAGCACGTAAGGC
Source organism: Minisyncoccia bacterium (assembly GCA_050299955.1). Lineage (GTDB taxonomy): Bacteria > Patescibacteriota > Minisyncoccia > Phycocordibacterales > UBA918 > OLB19. The sequence goes on from JBNKWW010000009.1 coordinate 13,045, forward strand.
CGTCTTTTCAAGATAACTTCGTTATAGGCAAAAGAAACAGACATGATTGCCAAAAACACCAAAATCAATTGTGAATAATTGTCATTGATATTTTTTAATAGATTCAAAATTGTATTTATCATAAAATTCACTTAATAATACCAGAATAATCTGGGTAGAGTTTGGTTGTTAATGACTTCCATTCGACCGTTTCGTTGCCGGCTTTGAGGTCGCTTTTGTGGTAGATGAGGAGGATTTCGGCGCGGCGGTTTTCGGTGTTGGCGAGAATGATGGCGCGGCAGCCTGATTGTTTGGCAGATTTCTTGGTGCCGTGGACTGGAAAGTAAAATTTATGACTAAGTATGGATGAGAATCAATGATGGTTTCGGCTTTGTCGGTTTGAAGAGCGGCCTCTAGCCTAGCAACAGAAAATTCAATTGCTTTCTGTGTTGTATCCCAAGACTGTTTGTATTTCTTAGAAAAGTTTTTTATGTAATGCCGATACGCATGCTCTCCAATAACCACCTGGTACATAAACCTTTAATAAATCTTATCGTAGTCTTCCATTATGATGAGTTCGTACGGGATGACTTCGTTCTCACTACAAATAAGGTATGGGTATTGTCTATGAGTGAAATCTACAATCTCGTTGGTGCGTGCGTCTTTCCATTTTTTGGCGATTTTGGCGATGTGTTTTTGTTCATCTTTGGAGATGAGTTTTATTTTTTCGCTCGTATGAGTGGGAGCTTCGCTGATCATATAAGCCAAACCGTTGTCTGGACGCTCTTCGGGACGAACACGGATAACACCTTCGCTCTCGAGCTCTTCAACAATACGAAAATATGCATCGGGCACCGGACCAAACTTGATACGACGGTATAGCATATTGCTCATACTCTCGGAGTTTTCATAGAACCAACCAAAGTCTGCAAGGTATAGCAACTTGGCAAGCTTGGTTTTGGGAATTTCTTTGTCACCAAACTCACGCAAGAAGGTGACGAGCATCTCGCGGTATTTTGCGTAGTTTGGCTCATTGTCTTCTGCAAGGCGACCAAACTTTTCTTCGAAGGCGGATTTTTCTGACACGGTCAGTTCGCGTTTGCCTTGTTCAACAGAAATATATGAGGAACGAGAGATACCCAGTACTTTAGCAGCCTCTTCTTGGGTTGCGTTTTTGGCGGTGCGGGCAGCTTTTATTTTCTCGTGAAAATTTTTGTTGCTCATGGTTATGATGGTTAGTTAGTTATAAGCTTCTGCTTATATAGTAGCGCAAGCATATCACAGTATGTGTAAGTTACCAACATATATGTATAGAATATTGACATTGGATTCTTAGAGTTCAGGAAAGCAGCAATTCACTATATTTGGTCAAATTATAGTGAAAATGAGGTAAAAATAGAGTGATTTTCACTACTTTTTTTGAAGTGTTCACGATTATACCCGTGATAATCGTAAAAAATGGATAGAAGTCAGTTTTTCACGGGTATTTTGATGGTTGGCGTGTATTATTTCCCCTTTTCAGTCTTCTCTTTTTTACTCTTCTTTTTCTTTTTTGGTTTTGGCTTTGGGAGGGCGGCGGAGAGGTTGTGGAGAATATCGGTGAGATCGGGGATGTTGTGGAGCTCGGATTCTTCGATGAGGTAGTGCGGCTTTGCGCCGGGATATGGAGCGTCTTGCTCACAGATATCAGCAAGTGCTTGCGTGGTTTCGTGGATCTTCACATACAATTGGTCGTCGCAAATGAGCGCTACAGTCTTGCCGTCGGCATAGAGTGCATATTCGCCAAACATCGCTCTCGTGTGAAAACCATCATCGTGTCCACCGAGCGCGTCTAATATATATTCTGCTGTTTCGGGTGTTGTGGACATACATTATTTGTATTTATGTGCAATTACCGCTTGCGCGTACTACCTCAATAAGATTCTGCGTTTCATAAGACGCTTTGCTTCCGTTGTAAATTGCTCTGGATCAAGGTTGTATTTTTCGGCAATAGTGTGAAGCTTGTGAGTTTTTTTCGGGTTGCGGACTTCTGAAATATTGATGTCTTTGTTTAATTTATGTCCAAGGTCACGGAAAAACTTCCACCTGAGGGTATACTTTGGCAACATATACAGAATACCAACATACAGTTTAGTCCGTGAAAGCGGGAAATCTATTGTGGTATGACCAGACCACTTAGCGCGAGTATATGTATATGCGACATCAGACAATTCACTCCAAGTATCCAGAAAGCCTTCGGCTTCCTGATATTCAAGTAACTCATCTGCCATATCCTGCCTATGCCAGACTTCATCATACTTAGGCATTTGCAACATGCTATGCCAGCGATCTACTAGGTTCATGGCGACATAATAGCACGGCGGCCCTACGGGCCGCCGTGCTTGGTATTTATAAATGTAATTTGCTGCTGATTGGGTTTTGTATTATTTTATTAAGAGAGAAATGTGAGGAAAGTGGCAGAAACTTGGAAAGGAGCAGCACAATGAATACCGAAATGGAATTAATGTTGAGAGGCTATGGTCTGACGACGGCAGAAATTCTGTATCGTATGCCAGACCATCAGTCTCTCCTCCAGACGTACCTCTGGCAGCAATACGACATTGCGCCAGAGTTTCCGGAAATGAAAAGTTTCCTGAAGTTCTGGGAAGAAAAGATTGACGGACCGCTCCATTCGGTTCGCTTTGTTCACCGCAAATTGATTGCTGCGAATGAGTGGCGAAATATCAGTGGTGAAATTATTGTTCACTAGGAGGCGGGTGGCCGGCAAGAAATTTTCTGAAGAAAATTTCTTGCCGGCCTTTTGAGTTTATGTGCTGGGTGGAGACATAAAAAGAACGGCGCCTGCGGCGCCGCTCTTTTTACCCTCTCAATACTTCCTTATAAAAATCAAAGAGAAGTTGTTTCTTTCCTGAAATAAGCACTTCAACATTGTGGTTGAAACCACTGTGGGTAACATCTGGAATCATTATGTTATTCGCTGCAGGAATTTCTTGTCTGCCAAAGCCTAAGTAAAGAGCCTTATGGGCCAGCTTATGATATGAATCGGCTTCTGAATAAATATTCACAACCTCAATCTCTCTCAATAACGGCCGATTAAAAACAAAGTGTGGCGTAGCTACGTAGATGAGTTTTTTAACGGAACTCATACTACCCTCAAGAGCTTTCTCAGCCACTACTCCACCAAGACTTTTGGTAAAGAGGATGACTTCACGATTTGAATTTGCTTCAAGTAGCTTTTTCAAATTGACAGCCGCGCGACGCACCGCAAAAGGTGAAATACCACCAGACCACTCAAAAACCACAGTATCCGCTGGTATATTTTCGAACTCACTTTTTAGTGGAGGTATCCAAGAATACCCTTCAACCGTTACACCAAAATGTTTATAAAATCGTGCAAGAAATGAACGTAACACTGGAATATTTCTAGCTTCCTTAGATTTGGATCCGGGGATAATTATCACCAAAGGTTTGTCTGTCATAGTTGGTATTATAGCAAAAGGCCGGCGCGAAGCGCCGGCCTTTTGCTGAACATAATTTTGGTGATAATTTTGATATATTTGATATAATTGTGTAAA
>JBNKWW010000010.1:0-2709 GCA_050299955.1 Minisyncoccia bacterium
ACACTGAAAAACATTGTGGCAATAATGCCGAGTATGGGGGCGGTAGCGTCCACCAAAAGCCAACGAAAAGCCTTCATTCTCTCACCGCCGTTTTTCAAAATCATATTTACAGTATTGATACCGTCAGAAAAATCGTGAGTCAAAACCGCCGCCGCTACAATCACACCAACAGTCGGTGAAACTTGAAAGGCGAGTCCAATACCAACGCCGTCCAGAAAGCTGTGTACCGAAAGACTGGAAGCCCCAATCGCACCACGCTCGTGATTGTGGTGTTCATGATGGTCGTGTGAATGCTCTTCTGTATGACTATGGCCGTGGAGGAGGAATAAGCGATCAAGCAAAAGATAAACCGAAAAACCAACTACAGTCAGTGTGAGAATGGTAGCTTCGTCATAAGCACTTCCGGCTAGCTCTAGGGCTTCGGGAATAATATCAAAGAAAGCAACGCCGATAATTGCACCAGCACTAAAACCAAGAATGAGGTGAAGGCGGTCTTTAAGATAGAGCGCGAACAATCCGCCAATTAAGGTAGAAATAAAAGTGAATATTGCTATTAGAGTTAGTGTCATATTTTTTATTTAATTATTTTGAACATTTTTTGCAATGGCCAAAGAATTCCAAACTATGTGACTCAAGCGAGGAAAACTTTTTTAAGTCTTTAATGATGTCTTTCTGTATCTTGGAGATGAAGCAACCTTCTATGTCTTCTACGGCGCCACAATCGGTACAAACAGCGTGATGGTGATGAGGCTTTTCAGGTGTGTATTCAAAGTGAGCTGGACCACTTAGGGTAACTACTCTTTTTATAATGTCGGCTTCAGAAAGGTCGTTTAGCATTCGATAGACGGTGGCTTGGTTGGGAGCCTTTGGCCAAACATCCAATACTTGCTGGGCGGAGACTGGGTGGCCGATTGTTTCTAATTTTAAGAGCAGTTCGATACGACTTGGTGTGACGCGAAAACCAGCACATTTGAGTTTGGAAATGGCACGCTCTCTAGCTTGTGTTGTTTGCATTAAAGGCAGTCTACACTATTGCGAATTATTTGCAATAGTATGTGAGGCTGCTTGCAATTTACCTTAGCAGTGGTAAGTTACGTGGTAGTAAAGTTGTACCAACAGAGGAGAACTGGAAATGAATAACAAAACTCTTTACTGCTCTTTTTGCGGCAAGAGTCAGCATGAGGTAAGAGTATTGGTTGCAGGCCCAACTGTATTCATTTGCGATGAATGCGTTGAATTGTGTTCTGACACAGTCAGAGAAAGAACCGGCAAGGCTCTGACACCAACGGAAGCCTTTAACAAGTGCTTCAATATGATTGGTGAATTGACCAATAAAATTACAGCATTACTTGCAGTCGAAAAACGCCGTCGCGAGCCGTTTGATGAACTGGAAAAAGGCTTGGCGGATCTTCGAGAAACCGCCAAATTCCTTCAGCCCAATTCGCTTGAGAAAAAAGTCGAGGAATTGAAAAATACGACACTCTGATTCTCTGCGATTTCAATCCTAATACCTTGTGCTCATCAGGCACAAGGTATTTTTTTAAAGCAGTACTGTTTGCAATATTTTTGTGGGTGAGGCATAGTAGCGGCAGAAAAGAAGGGAAAGGGGATATTCCGATGAAAGAAGTTCGAATTCTTGTGACTGTTGGCCCGCAAGGAGCCGGCAAGACCACTTTTTGTGAACAGTTAGTGAAGGAAGTGCCTGGACTGGCTTATGCTAATCGGGACAAATTCTTGGAAGAGCGTTATGGAAAAGCAGCTTGGAATCCATACACTGGTTGTATGGAAGAAGGTCTAAAAGAGTTTTATCAACACATCGCTTCGTTGGTTAACGAAAATGATGTTGTCTTGGTGGAGTGTTTTCACCTCGGTTTGGCACAGTTTGGTTATATGATGCATCAGATCCGTACCGAGATCGACTATACCTCACGGAGCGTGGTATATGAAGCGTTGCAGTTTACTACTCCTGAGAATGTTTGCGTCGATTGGTATGTAGGTCGATACAAACCGGAGGATAACTTTGTTAAGCATTATGCAGATTTGGCTCGGCATAATTTCAAGCAGTTTTGGCGGATTAATCATAGTTTTGCTGAAAAGTTTGAATCAGTTTTGGAAGTTGATCCAAGTCAACCACCACTATTTCCATATGCTGAGGTTCTTTGTCTATTAGATGGTTCTGAACCGCGCTTGTGATGAGCGCGGTTTTGTTTTTGATGCAAATCAAGAAAAAGAAAAGTGGCCGGGGTCATGTTGCTAAGTAAAATTTTAATTTCATTAAAATTTATACTAAGCACATCCTCCCCGGTCTCGCTGGTTTTCAGCCCTAGGAAAGGGGCGGAAAACATCGCTCCGACTCAAAACACTAGAAAAGCACCCGCAGGGGTGCTTTTCTTTAACGTGTTTTGCCCGAAGGGGCCGGCCACTTTTCTGTTGTTGCTTTTCTAAGCATAAATTCTTTTAAAATTAGATGAATAGCGAGGAACCTAGGAAAAATTTTGTCGAGTGGGACAACTGTCCAGCAAGATAAAATTTTTCCGTAGTGACAAAGCTAGTCGCTAATTTTATAAGAATTTATTTTACAGCGTCCTTTAGAGCTTTAGCCGCGCGAAACTTAGGTACGCGCATAGCTGGCACTTGGATAGATTCACCGGTGCGAGGGTTACGAGCGGTACGAGCGTCACGCATCTTAGCTGAGAAGATACCAAGACC
>JBNKWW010000011.1:0-6271 GCA_050299955.1 Minisyncoccia bacterium
GGACATTCGTCAGGCATTCTATTTGATGAGTGACCAAATGAATCGTCGTCCCAATTCATATTGGGGCAATAAACTTCGCGAAAACAAAGTAAAATACCGCCTGAAACACCCCGAACCAGTGGTGATTGACGGCAAGAAGAAGTACACCGATGGTCACATTCACAAAATGGCCACCTGGTACACGATCGGACAATTCGCTGTTTGGCTCTACCGCGAATGGAGTCGACTAGAGACCGATCCGGACAACTTTGTTCTTCGTGCTGAGTACGGAACATCTTTATTGGTTTCATCCGAGACCGATGTTGCTTAAAGCGAGACTTATCTGATTCTGTTCCCTTGAACTAACATGTGGTTGTCTCGCTGTCACGGCGAGATAGCTCGCCGTGACACTGTTCTTTTACTTTAGAGACTGAGTGCAAGCTGTGCTATAAAGCACTATGCGTCGACTGTCTCAATCGCCGGAACGCTCTGCGTTCCGGCTTCCTTCAAAGCTTCTTTGCTAAAGGAGGTTTTGAAGGGAGAGTAATAACACCTTGATTTAATTTATTAAGTCTTACCAGGTCATTTCTCCCAACTTTCCGCGTCAGCGGGGTGGTACTATTCTAGATATGTCATAATTTATGACTCTAAGTTGGTTGCACCACCAAAGTTCTTTAAGTTTCGCCGTGAGGCGAGGGTGAACTCTAAAGGAAATGTTTAATGACTACCATGCCTCTGTTCACCCAAAAATTGCGGACTAAAGGCCACCCTGTCAGAACGGACTATAGCGGGGCTGTCTGCGAAAGGCCGGATTGCGTAAGCAATCCGGCCTTTAATATTTTTGACTCCACTACTAATAAGATGTAGAATGCGGGGGCTGGTTATTGAATGTCCCGCTTGAGTGCCGGCACTTATGATCCATTTGACACTATGAAAAGAAAAAGATCAGAAGAAGAAACTGAATTTGAATCTACTGGAGAAGAAAACTTTGAAGAAACCGAAATAGAGGTTGAAGAAGAGGGGGTAGCTAATAAAATGAAGCAGATGCGTGAAAAATTGACCAAGTGCGATGAAGAAAAAAAGAATGCCCTTGAAGAATTGCAGCGCACAAAAGCAGACTTCCTTAATTCCAAAAAACGATTGGAAGAAACTAAAGACAGGGAAGTGGAGAGAGCAACCGAAAAACATATCGAAAAACTTCTTCCTCTTTGCGATAGTTTTTCTTTGGCTATGAGCAACAAAGAGTCCTGGGAAGCAATTGATGAAGTGTGGAGAAAAGGTGTCGAAGGTATTCATAACCAACTCTTATCACTTCTTGCCAGTTATGGCATTCGGGAAGTTAAGCCAGAAGGTGAAACTTTTGATCCAAACATACACGAAGCTGTCGGTGAAGTGGCGGTTGAAGAGAAAGATAATGGCAAGATAGTTTCTGTGCTTCAGTCTGGTTATATAAGAAAGCAAGGTAGTAACGAAAAAATACTTCGTCCAGCTCGTGTCATTGTAGGGAACAGTGCATAACATTATTAAATATTTAAATTTTCAAATCTTTAAATTTATTTTATGGCAAAAATACTTGGAATTGACCTCGGTACCACCAACTCAGCAATGGCTATCATTGAAGCTGGTGAACCAACTATAATTGAAAACGCTGAAGGTACCCGTACCACTCCTTCAATTGTGGCTATTTCTAAAACCAAAGAACGTTTGGTTGGCCAAATTGCCAAGCGTCAAGCAGTGACCAATCCAGAAAATACCATCTACGGTATCAAGCGTTTTATGGGTCACACCTTTGACGAAAAGGCAGTCCAGAAGGACAAAGAAATCGTCCCTTATGAAGTTAAGCAAGGCGATGGAGGTGGTGTTATTGTTCATATGGGTGAAAAAGATTATCGCCCGGAGGAAGTTTCAGCGATGATTCTCTCCAAACTAAAGGCTGATGCTGAAGCAAAGCTTGGCGAAAAAATCACTGAAGCCGTTATCACTGTGCCAGCCTACTTCAACGATGCTCAGCGTAAAGCCACCCAAGACGCTGGAAAAATTGCCGGTTTGGATGTAAAGCGCATCATCAACGAACCTACAGCTGCCGCACTTGCGTATGGCTTTAACAGAAAAAAGGACGAGAAACTCGTGGTATTCGACTTTGGTGGTGGTACTTTTGACGTAACTGTACTTGAGGTCGGTGACGACGTGGTAGAGGTGCGCTCAACTGATGGCGACGCTCATATGGGAGGTCGCGACATTGACCAAGAAGTTGTTCGCTTCTTAATTTCTGAATTTAAAAAGGAAGAGGGTATTGATCTTTCTAAAGACAAACTAGCTTTGCAACGTCTCGATGAAGCTGCCGAAAAAGCTAAGCTCGAACTTTCTTCTTCAGGCGAAACCGAAATTAACATTCCTTTCATTACCTCAGGTAGCGAAGGACCAAAACATATGTTGGTCAAACTGACTCGTTCTAAGCTAGAAGAATTGGCCCACGAATATATCGATCGCTCAATCGAAATCACCAAACGCGCCCTCGAAGCCGCTTCAATGGACAAAGGCGAAATTGATGAGATTATTCTCGTTGGTGGCCAAACCCGTATGCCAGCTATTGTTGAGGCAGTAAAAGGTCTTTTTGGTAAAGAACCAAACAAGAGCGTAAACCCAGACGAAGTAGTAGCGCTTGGTGCAGCTATTCAGGCTGGTATCTTCCAGGGTGATGTACAAGACATTACTCTTGTTGATGTGATTCCGCTCTCACTCGGTATCGAAACTATGGGCGGTGTTGCAACGAAGCTAATCGAAAAGAACACCCATATTCCAACCAAGAAAGAGCAGGTATTTTCAACCGCAGCCGACAACCAAACCTCAACCGAGATTCACATAACTCAAGGCGAGCGCCCGATGGCAACCGACAACAAGTCGCTCGGTCGCTTTGTCCTTGATGGCATCCCACCAGCACCACGCGGTGTACCACAGATTGAAGTAACTTTTGATGTCGACAGTAACGGTGTACTCAACGTAACCGCTAAAGACAAATCAACTGGTAAAGAACAGTCAATCAGAATTGAAGCCAACTCTGGTCTTTCGGAAGAAGATATTGAAAAAATGAAGAAAGAAGCAGAGGAACATGCTGGCGAAGACGAGAAAAAGAAAGAGCTTATAGAAGCTCGCAACTTGGCTGAACAGCTTATCTACACAGCCGAAAAATCACTCAAGGATTACGATGACAAGGTAAGTGGCGAAATAAAAACTGAGATTGAAGACAAGATCAAAGAATTGAATGAAGCGAAAGGTAAAGATGATGTTGCAGAAGTTAAATCTAAGACAGAAGCTTTGTCCTCATCGTTGCAGAAGATTGGTGAAGCAATGCAACAGGCGGGGGCTGAGAGTGGCAGCGAAGCTGCCACTCCAGAAAATGGAAACGAAAATGTTCGCGATGCAGAAGTGGATGACAAAAAAGACGGTGAGTAGATGATTGTGAGTGCGCGGAAAGCTTCGCTTTCCGCGCACCACACAACCCTTTAATTCAAAAATATGAGCAAAGACTATTACAAAATACTTGGAATCGAAAAAGGTGCGTCCAAAGACGAAATCAAAAAAGCTTTTCGTAAAATGGCGGCTCAGTATCATCCCGATAAAAAAACCGGCGACGAAGCTAAGTTCAAAGAGGTGAGCGAGGCTTATGCAGTTCTTGGTGATGATAAAAAACGCGCCGAATACGACACTTACGGTCAATCATTCGCAGGTGGAGCCGGCCCGAGCGGCTTTGGTGGTTTTGGCGCGCAAGGTTTTGGTGGTCAAGGTTTCGAGTTTGACCTCAACGACATATTCCAAAACTTTGGCGATATGTTTGGTGGTGGTGGCCGCGCTCCGCACGGCCGCGACATCTCCATCGACATCAACCTTCCTTTCAAGGAAGCTGTCTTTGGCACAACTCGCAAAGTTCTTCTCACTAAAAACAACACTTGTGAAGACTGTGAAGGAACGGGAGCTAAGAGCGGTACTGAAATGACCACCTGTTCAATTTGTAATGGTAATGGAAAGGTTCGCGAAACTCGTCAAAGCATTATGGGTACTTTCCAAACTGTTCGTGCTTGCGAAGAATGTAATGGTACTGGCAAGATTCCCAAAGAAAAGTGTGATGGTTGTCGCGGAGCTGGAGTAAAGCGTAGCGAAAAAGAAATCGAAATCAAAATCCCAGCTGGCATTGAAAACGGTGAAGTTATTCGAATGACCGCGCAAGGTGAAGCTCTTCAAGGTGGTACACCGGGCGATTTGTATATTAAAATCCACGTATCAAATGACTCTAAAATAAAGCGTGAAGGCAACAACCTTATATTAAACCTACCAGTCAAACTCTCTGACGCCCTCCTCGGCGCTACCTATCACATCGAAACCCTCGACGGCGAAGTTGATATAAAAATTCCATCCGGCATCAAACACGGCGAGATGCTCCGTATTCACGAAAAAGGTGTTCCATCAGGCCGTGGCCGTGGCGACTTCCTGGTAAAAGTCACCATCGAAATCCCACAAAAAATCTCCCGCAAAGCCAAGAAGCTGATAGAAGAACTGAAGGAAGAGGGGATATAGAGTTGTGACAATGGCCGGCAGCGAAGCTGCCGGCCATTTGTCACCCGGTCAATGCTACAATTTCACTATGCAGCAATCAACCACACCGCTCGACTTTGGGGATTCCCGAAAACCGACTGATGACTTTGTATTGTTTGACCGGATTATTGAAGACAGAGGCAGTAGATATTCTGTAAGTATCGGTAAGGTAACTTCGCGTCAAGAAATCAAAGATTTCTTGACGCGACTCAAAAGCGATAAAAAATACGCCAAGGCGACCCACAACAGCTGGGCCGCACGTATCACTCACGACGGTGCAATTTATGAAACAAAGAACGACGACGGCGAAACCGGAGCCGGAATGGTCATCCTCCGCGTAATGCAAAAAGAGAATATCACCGACGCAATAATTTGCGTCACCCGCTGGTTCGGCGGAGTAAAGCTAATGAACGACCGATACAAGCATATACAAGATTCTGCCATATTCGCAACAAAAAACATTTAGCCACAGCTGATACAGGGGTTAAACCCCTGTATATTATTCAAGTAAAATTGAATTTTTCAAGTCCTTGCGTTTTTTATAAATGTCTTTTGCTAAAGCAACAGACGCTTTATGATTATAATTTTGATTTTCAAAATTTATCACCCTACTTTTAACAAGTCCCTGGAAGTGAAGCGAACTAGTATTACTGACATCTCTATCAATTGCAATGTTATGAACAAATATATTTTCATTAACATATGCAAACAAATAATTAAATTGTGTATCATTATTGACCAAAACTCTTTTAAATGTGCCTTGAAATAATGACCCCGACCGCTTGTATTTATCGTTGAAATAAGTTGTGTAGCCACCACCAACACGTTTCATAAATTCACTAATTCCACCGTCCACTAGTTGCTTGAGAATTAAATGATAGTGATTTGGTAACAGGGAATAAGCTATTACTTCAACCAATTCATGAGAATGCTTATTATTTTTGCTTAAGTAGAACTGGTCATTAATATTTCTATAACTCAATATAGGTTCAATATTATTAAAATACAGAAGTGATTGGTAAAACCGAATATAATCATATTTGGCTTCGAATATGTTTCGCTTATCAACCCCTCGATTATAAATATGATAAATTTCACCGTTTTCTAATGGTACTACTTTACGTGGCATAATATCATTGTACTATAACAGGGGTTTAACCCCTGTGTAGATATCCACTTATATGAGACGTATTGGAATTGGTTGATGTCTATAATGTACTTTATGGACATCAACAGTCTCGTTGGACTTTTACAACAGTCTCTTTTTGTAATCGTTGTTTTTTTAGCTTTTCTTTTTTATTCAATGATAAAGGGGAGACAAGCTCTCATAAACGTCATTATGGGTCTTTATGTCGCCTTGCTTTTGTCTCTTAAATTTCCTTATTACGATGCAATAACAAAAAGTACCAGTCAACGTTCCGTAATAATGTTGACTATATTTGCCGTATTCACAATTCTTTCGGTGCTACTTTTTACCAGACTAATGCCTCGAGAATACGATGAAAAAGTCTTTGAGAGTTTTGGCAAAAAACTAGCTTTCGCTCTTGCTGGCACCGCGCTGGTTCTAACCTTTAGTTACCACAGCCTACCAATAACCGAATTCATCGATCCAGGTCCAATAAAATCTCTCTTTGCTCCAGCCGAATATTTCTTCTGGTGGCTACTATCACCCTTGGTTATACTTTTTTTCTTGTAATTTATG
>JBNKWW010000012.1:0-7194 GCA_050299955.1 Minisyncoccia bacterium
ATGCTTGCCTCTTGGATATGGGTCTCGAACCTACAACCCTTGGATCGTTTCAAGTCGACCGTATGGGCTGGAGTCCGGAAGTCGCCGCAGAGACAGGTAACAACTACTACCTCTCACACGGCGAGGCCAATCCTTTGGCTATTATCCTAACTCCGGAACAAGCCAAAGCTCCTATATATTTTCCAGTTCATTCTTTTGACTGGAAGTTGATGGAAAATTGGTTCAATGCACACAGAGTGCAGATAGCCGACCTGACACGTGATACTGCCATTTGGCTCGATATCGACCAAGAAGTAGATTTCTATCAAGCTCCTTCTGACCTAACTATGGTTAAGGAGGTGTTGGTGCGAGTTCATACGGTCGGTGGACTCATCGAGCGGGCAATTCATCAAGATGAACTTGTTCGTCGCTGGCTCACTGAGTCTGAGTCTGTTTTTGACAGTGGGCTAATTGCTTCGCTGGAAAAAACTGCTAAGGAGGACGGCGACTTGCGTCGCCGTAGGTTAATCATCAGAGATATGCAATTCTCTGAGGTAAACAACTTCTATTCGCGAGTTTTTGGAGGTTCATTTGTGCTCCGTTCTCGGAACCAAGAACCTCTCATTTTCGTTCGTGAACATAGTGTGGTTAACGAAAGTGAAGGAGTGTTCTTGGCTGATACAAGTGTATTGCCTAAACTCATTGAGCTTGGCTACCTCGAAACCGATGTGGACTGGTGGCAAGATCACCTCTTCCGACTGAAGGTTGTGGCCGAGTCATTCTTGGTTGATGTGCTTGATAAAAAAGAACCAGAGCTTGATTACGCCAAACTCAATGAGGCAAAGCGTAAGCAACTTGTTCATAAATACAGAGAAAAACTGGACGAGTACGTCGTATTGATGCGAGCCGTCAATGAACTTGAAGAAGGTAATCTTCCAAAGGTTGACGAGGTTATTGCTCCGCATCTGTTGCATCCGAACGATGAGATGTCACCGATTTCTCGCGAAGTTGTGTGGCAACTACTCACCTACATTAGAGGAGGGCGTTTTGTACCTCTAATGTATCGTCATCAGAAGACGGCGTTTGTGGAAGCTTACACTGGAAAGTGGAAACTTCCGAAACGCTCTTGGGCTCTTGCAAGAGTGCGCGAGTTCTATGATGTGGCGAGTAAGTCTTCGGGCTTGGAGTTGTAAGTTCTTTAATTACACAGTTTGTGTGACCGCGGTGAGCAATCATCGCGGTTTTATTTTTTTATAATTGTGGTATAATAAAAAAAGATTCCACTTGGAATCTTTCACACCAACAAACATGGGAGATCCCAATGATTCGTGAATTGTTCCTTGTTTTCGTCTTCTTGGTCATACCGAGCATTTTGCTCTTCCGTGCGCGGAAAAGTGCTCTGCTCCAGGAAGGTATCGAGAAGTTTTTGCGGAAGATCGGTCTTTTCGAAAAAGATGACCGACTTTTCGACACACACAAGCCTTATAGCTGGATTGTTCAATGGTTCCAGTGGGCTGGTGTCCCGACGGCGATTATGATTGTCATCCCGACCAGGTTGGTCTGGGACGGTACTTTTGCTCTCGTGCTCGCGGTCATGTTCTATGTAGCCGGGAAGTTCTTCTTGAAGAAATTTCCAGAAGCACCGCCGGCCACCGGCGAGTAATCGTTCGGCCATAAATTGAAGTCGAGGCGCTTTGGAAACAAAGCGCCTTTTCTATTGCTTTTTTTGAGAAATGTGGTATTTTAATGAATGGCTAACGGGTTCTTTATCCCGTTCTTTCTTAATTAGAGTTTCACACTAACATCGCTCTGAAGGAGGGTGACAGATGCTTAAGAAAATATCACTACCGTTCGTCTGGTTATTTTGGCTCGTCGTTGGCGTTGTCAAAATGTGCTGGTTCGGAATGGTGTCGTTTATGCGTGCTGTGTGGTTTTTTACTCTCAGCTATATCAAAGGTGTGAATGACTACACTAGTGAGTATTCAGAGAGGCGACTCTTTCAGGTTGCGCCACTCCGTTACTTGTTCCGGTTTTTCCTATGGCTTTTTGCCCCAGTCATCTTTTTGATTGTTCCGGCCGGATTCGCGGCCACTATCGTTGCCGCGTTCGTCTTGATCGACCAGGCTACTGTTCCAAACTTCAGTGTTGATAGTCGCTTTGTACATATTGCAGAAGCGGTCAACGGCCAGAAACCGGAACTCAAGGATATCGGCGCCACTCTGTTTGCTGCAACTTATCTGCAAATGGAGCACGAACTCGACACCCCAATCCTTGGTTGGACACCAAATGATGTGGCTGGTCTGCAACTTTGGGACAATCGCGTCAACCGCCAGCTCGGTGTATTGCATGCCTCGCGTGAACTCCTTGAGGTCATGTCGATTGCAATTTCTAAGCTCGGTTCAGCTGACGAGGAGGATAAGCGGCTGGTTACGGCTCGTCAGCAGGGCTTCAACGAAAAAGCCACTAGCTGGACGTTCCCGAGTGCCGAAAGTCGGTATAGGAGCGGTATCAGTCTGATCAAGAGCTATCAGTCTGATCTGCGCGCAGGTCGTGTTGAGAAAGCAAACATCAACATCACTAATACTGACATCGAGACGATTCTCTTGGCTATCACGGAACGAGTGATGGAGGTGCCTCATGGCAGGCTCAATGCCCGCAATTTTGAAGTTGCATGGTACGAGCTCGATGACAGGGTGTTTTTTGCACAGGGCGCTGCCATTGTGGCACGTGACGCACTGGTAGCAATGCGTTATGCTTTTGAAGACAAAATCATTGCTTCTGGTGCTATGGAAAACATGAATCAAGCAATAGATTCACTCGAAGGTGCCGTCAACTTCCATCCTTGGTGGGTGATGCGCGGTGATGGTGACGCTATGTTTGCTGATCATCGTGCGAAGATGTCGCGCTACTACACCGACGCGCGTAAGCGTATCAAAGACGTAGCTGACGCTATTAATCGGTGATTTGTGACACAAAGAAGAATCAACCCCGGCTAGGAAACTAGCCGGGGTTTTTATATTGACTTTTTGCAAAAATATTCTATTATTTACGAGAATGTTCTTGCTCAAAACAACTAAGGAGGATTACTATGCGAAAAATACTTCTGCTCCTTACTTGTTTGGGAGCTTATTTTGTGCCTGAATTTTGGCCAAAGGAGACGATAATAAAGCAAACTGAATGGGTTTTACGTGAGATCACCTACGATTCATTTTTGGCTTGGATGTTAGTCTTGGCTAGAAGGTTTATGTTGATCTCAGCACCCCAATATTTTGCAATGTGGTTTTTAAGACCACTCGCTCCAAGGTGGACGAGAAAAAAAGTTGATGCTTTTGCTAAATTTCTAGGAAATCTAGGTAAACAGATTTCAGTTTGGTTGAAACTGAGGTTGTCTGTACTGACTTCATCGGCATTCACAACAACTTTATCTCTCACCTTCAGTGCCGGTCTGTTTGTTGTGGTTTATCATTACTTCGACCATTACATCGTTGTGATTTTTGGTCTGTGGTCTTTTCTGAAACCAATAATGATTTACGGCGTACGTTCATTGCAGCATTATTTGTTTAGAGTGCTGGCATTCTTCCATCTTAATTGGTTGGTAAGAAAGTTTTCGAGCTTTGTGCCAGAAGATTTGTATAACAATATCTCAAATAAGTTACACAACACTTATATGAGATCCTTGCGTTTCCAAGTCGCGTTAAGATTTGCAGCAGCTCGCAAATTAAAAAAGAATGAGGGCTAGTTTCATAGTAGCTCCGGCAGTTTATTCTGTATCACTAGAGCCTGGTTGAGTATCACAACCAGGTTTTTTATTTTGTTCGTTTTTTCGGTTTTGGTAAGTGGGGCGGGGCAAAGCCCCGCCCGTCACGTGTAATTTCTCTCCACAAACCCTTGTATTTTCTATATTTTCTGGTATTGTAGGGCGGTCATGGATTTTGTTGCCTTTTGGCAATTTTGTCTGTGAAGGCTGGGTTTCCGGCCGGATTTATTAGAGCAGAAAGTCGTCACATCTAGACGAAACTACTGCAAAAAAGGTGTTTGTTGTAGAGACGTTTTTTTGGTGTTTTGCCGTAGGTAAAACACCTCTAAACGCGTCTACTCTAAACGCTTAAAACTAAACAAACCTAAATGGCTCGAACATCAATCAAGGTGCGTGCAACACGTACCCCAAAGTACAAGAGTCGGGTTGTGCGCCGTTGTGTACAGTGTGGACGTAAGCATGGATACATGCGAGATTTCGATCTCTGCCGTATTTGTTTCCGCGAATCTGCTCACGAAGGTCACATTCCGGGTATTACAAAATCATCATGGTAAGCGATACAGTAGGAGATTTCATCATTCGGCTCAAAAATGCCGGAATGGTCGGACACTCTACAGTGTCTCTCCCATATTCAAAGCTCAAAGCTGCTATTGCTAACAAGCTTGCTGAGGCAGGTTACGTTGAAGCAGTAGAAGTTAAGGGCAAAGACGTTAAGAAAACTCTTGAGGTAACTCTCAAGTACGAAGGCAAGGCTCACAAGATTAATGGCGTAAAGCGCATTTCTAAGCCAGGTCGTCGTCTATACAGCAAGGTCGAAACTATTTATCCGGTTAAATTCGGTAAGGGCAACATGATCCTTTCAACTCCAGCTGGTATCCTCACAGATACTGAGGCTCGCGAGAAGAATGTTGGTGGTGAACAGCTCTTTATCATCTGGTAAATGAGTGTTGGTGAAATTTTGGCTCCGCCAAAATTTCACCACTACACGAATTTATCCAGCCCCATTTCGGGCGAAACACGCGCTGAATAAGCAATGTAGTGTGAGTCCGTAACAAGAAATGAGGCTGGGTACAGAAATAAAAATTATATGAGTCGAATCGGAAAAATGCCAATCACTCTCCCAAGTGGCGTTGAAGCTACTTTGGCAGACGGCAAGCTAACAGTTAAAGGTCCAAAAGGAACTTTGACTCGCGAGTTTAAATCACTCGTTAACATCACTCTTGAGGGTAATGTTATAACCACAAATCCAGCAAAAGAGACCATCGAGTCTCGTGCGCTATGGGGTACTTATGCCGCTCACATCAACAATATGGTGGAGGGTGTAACCAAAGGATTTGAGAAAGTTCTTGAAATCGAAGGTGTGGGTTACCGCGCTGAAATGAAGGGTAATACCCTGGTCCTCAGCATGGGATTCTCTCACCCTGTACCATTGGATCTTCCAGAAGGAATCAGTGCTACAGTTGAGAAGAACGTAATTACCATTACCGGTACAGACAAGGAAGAAGTCGGTCAGTTTGCGGCCAATGTACGCAAGGTAAAGAAGCCAGAACCTTATAAAGGTAAAGGTATTCGTTACCGTGGGGAATATGTCATTCGCAAGCAAGGTAAAAAAGCTGTTTAAACTTTTGAAATTGGCGAAATCCTTGAGCTTCAGAAATTTTGTTCCCGCGTCGTAGTTCTATCTACGCCTTGGTCACAAAATTTCCTCCAGCTCGGCGGATTTCATCCAATTTCAAGAAGTTTAAATTAGAAACAGAAGTAATTTAATCAAACAATGAAAACACAAACACAAGCTAAAAAAGCTCGTCGCGATGCTCGTCACAATCGTATTCGCGCACGTGTTAAGGGAACAAGTGAGAAGCCTCGCTTGGCTGTCTTCAGAAGTAACCAGTTCATCTACGCGCAGCTAATCAATGATGAAACCAGCAACACTGTCGCTGCTTCAGATTCTCGCAAGATGAAAGGTACTCCAGTAGAACGCGCTAAAGAAGTAGGTAAGGACATTGCTACCAAGGCCAAAGCTGTCGGCATCGAAGCTGCAGTATTTGACCGCGGTGGTTTCCGTTATCAAGGTGCTGTAGCTGCACTCGCAGACGCAGCTCGCGAGGGAGGGCTTAGTTTTTAAGCTTCGCTTAAAAACTAAATTATCAATTACTGATTTTAAATTTTAATTTAATTATCAAATTTTAAATGTTTCAAGTATTGAGTCAATTAAAATTCAATTAAAATTTAAAATTTAAAATTTAAAATTATTTAATCTATGGAACAGGAAGCTAAAAACGTAGCCGAAAACGAAGTGGCTACCAAGGCAGCAGAAGTTGCCACCGATGCACCTGCCGCAGAGAACGCCGACAATCGTCGTCCTCGCCGTGGCGGTCGCGGAGGAGACCGTGGCGGAGATCGTCGCAATCAGCGTCGTCCTCGCCGTGGTGGTCCTCGTAGTGAAAGACCACGTCCTGAGTTTGATCAGAAAATCATCAGCATTCGTCGCGTAACCCGTGTGATGGCTGGTGGTCGCAGATTCTCATTTTCAGTATCAATGGTGATTGGTGATAAGAAAGGTAGGGTGGGTGTTGGTATCGGCAAGGCCGGTGACACTCAGCTTGCTATCGAAAAAGCTATTCGCGATGCGAAGAAGCATATGATCACTATCCCAATGAACGCCGAGAGTCAAATCGCTCACGATGTTCATACAAAGTATGCCTCTAGCGAGGTAATGATTATGCCGGCTCCTGGTCGAGGGCTTGTGGCTGGTTCTTCAGTACGTACCGTGCTAGAACTTGGTGGTGTTAAGGATGTTACTGCAAAACTTTTGTCTCGTAGCAAGAACAAACTCAACAACGCTCGCGCGGCCGTTGAAGCACTTAAGCAGCTTAAAGGTTAGCACTTAGCTCATAGAACATAGTACGTAGCATTTTGCCGAAGGCAAAATGCTATCAACTAAAAACTACGAGCTACAAACTAAAAACTAAACTATTATGCAATTACATGAACTAAAACCAAGCATCAAGCGCGCTACAAGCAAGCGTATTGGTCGCGGTGGTAAGCGCGGTAAGACTTCTGGTAAAGGTATGAAAGGTCAGACTGCTCGCGCTGGTAACAGTACTCGTCCTGAAATGCGTGAACTTATTAAGAAGCTTCCTAAGCTTCGTGGTCATGGTGTAAACCGTGCCGCTACAGTTAACGCTGAAAGAATTACGGCTGTACCGGTAAACCTTAAAGCTATCGAAGCTGCTTTTGAAAATGGCGCTGAGGTATCACCAAAGACTTTGGTGGCTCTAGGTGTTGTGGCAACTCGCCGCAAGAAGGCTCCGCTTGTAAAGATTCTCGCTACTGGCGAAATCACTAAGAAGGTAAATGTTACTGGCTGCCTAATTTCAGCTTCTGCTAAAGAGAAGATTGAAAAGGCTGGCGGTAGTGTTAAATAAATGGGATAGAAGCGCGGCGCCGTAGGCGCC
>JBNKWW010000013.1:0-3170 GCA_050299955.1 Minisyncoccia bacterium
CGCCGTCCACATATAATAACGCGAAGCAATCCAGGGTGGTTTAAAAATCATCTGCCGCTGCAGTTTGTCCGAGGTCGGCGCCAGCATGGTGGTTGTCGAGGTTGAGGAAACGAACATGCTGACCATCAAAGTATAACTCGGCGCTACCGACCGCACCGTTACGGTGTTTTTCCACCAAGATTTCGGCGATGTTTGGCCGTTCGGATTCTTTGTTGATTTTATCCTCACGGTGAATGAACATAACTACGTCAGCATCCTGCTCGATAGAACCAGAATCGCGAAGGTCAGAGAGGCGAGGCTTGCCACCACGTTGCTCAACGGCACGAGAAAGCTGTGAGAGCGCCAAAACCGGTACGTTGAGTTCACGGGCCAAGTGCTTCAAGGAACGAGAAATCTCGGTTACTTGTTGCACTACAGAATCACTAGCTTTACTAGAAACCGGACTCATAAGCTGGAGATAGTCTACAATCAAGAGGTCAAGACCGTGTTCGTTGTGAAGGCGGCGAGCTGCTGAACGCATTTTAAGAATGTTGTTGCCTGGCTGATCGTCGATGTGGATTTGAGCTTCGGAAAGCTTAGCCATCGCTGCCTGTACAGCTTCAAATTCTTGGTCACTCTTTAAGCGGCCGGTTCGTAGTTTCCAAGAGTCCACACCAGCTTCTGAAGCCAACATACGGTCGACTAGTTGCTGGTCACTCATCTCAAGAGAAAAAATACCAACTGATTTGCCATAACGAAGAGCCGCGTTGCGGGCTAAGTCGAGGGCAAAAGTTGTCTTACCCATAGAAGGGCGAGCGGCCAAAATAATAAGGTCGGACTTTTGGAGCCCAGAAAGAATATTGTCGAGCGAGGCAAAGCCAGTTGGCACACCGCGAGTATGATCTGGGTTAGCGCTTAAGTGTTCAAAACGTTCCCAAGCTTCTACCAAAGAGCTGCTGATAGTTTTGAACTTTTGTACCGTATTGTTGTTGGTGACGTTGTAGACTTTTTTCTCTGCTTGGTCGAGAGTCTCTTCGATATTTTCCGGGTTGGAATAACCAAGTTCAGCTATGTCGTCGGCGGCATGGATGAGTCCACGGAGCATTGCTTTGCTTTGTACCAAACCAGCGTAGTATGAGGCGTTGCCGGCAGCAGGGACATTTTCGGTTAGTTCGGTCAAATAACTAGCGCCTCCAACGCGTTCCAACTGGCTGTTGTTTTTAAGGCGAGTAGAAACTGAAAGTAGGTCTATCGGGTCGCCTTTGCTAAAAATTTCTAGGATAGCGCGGTAAATTTCTGCGTGTTTGTCGGCATAGAAACTTTCTGGGTAGACGACAACAGAGACGTCGTGCATAGTTTCGGGCTTTAAAATAAGGGCGCCAAGCAAAGCTCTTTCGGCGTCGATGTCGTGTGGCGGAGTGCGAAGATTGCGGTTTTTGGTTGGGCGGTTGTCCATTGAGTGATATTTTACCACGCTGTGGCGAAGTGTACTCTTTACGAATTTGCTGTGGATGTTGTGGATATGGTGGATAAAGCGACGACGAACTGTGGCTGCGAAGCAGCCACAGTTCGTCGTCGTCCCCGCGGAGGCGGGGATCCAGAATAAAAGATAAGAAAACAAACTTACTAACTTCTTCCTAGATTCCCGTCTCCACGGGAATGACATACTTTTTCTCTATACCCTACGCACCTGAATACCATCTTTTGTATCCATAACTTCGTAGCCGTGTTTTTTGAGTCGGTCACGAATTTCGTCTGCTAAGGCCCAGTTTTTATGTTCGCGAGCGGTCTCTCTTTCTTTTATTAAAGCTTTAATATCTTCCGGCACTTCGTCAAAATCGATGTATCCGAGTAATGTCCGACCCTCCTCACTTTTAAATGAAAGTCCAAGACCGAGAAGTTCGTCCATTTTATGGATGGTTGCCAATTTTTCGCCCGGCTTAATTTTAGAATCTTTAGCTACTTCAAAAAGTACAGCAACAGCCGCTGGAGTATTCAAGTCTTCATTCATTGCATCCATAAAGCGTGAAAAATAAGTTTCATTTACTTTGTTTGGAATGATACCGTTTAGCTCTTCATAGACTGTGCGTTGTAATCTTTCGAATCCTTGTTTAGCTGCTTCTAGAGCTTCAAAAGAAAAGTTTGCGGTGGTGCGATAATGACTCTGTAACATCCAAAAACGATAATCAAGAGGGGAGAAGCCTCTTTCTTTTAAATTCGAAAGGCGCATACCGTTGCCGGCTGACTTAGCGATTTTTTCACCCGCAATAGTAATGTGGGCGTTATGAAGCCAATAATTTACATACTGTTTGCCGGTTGCACATTCAACTTCTGCGATCTCGCCATTATGGTGAGTGTATTGCAGGTCTTCACCACCAGTGTGAATGTCGAGCTGTTTGCCAAGAGTGGCAAAAGCCATAGCTGCACACTCAATATGCCAGCCAGGGAAACCTTTACCCCATTTGCTATCCCATCCTAAGTCGCCCTTTTTCCAAAGAGCAAAATCGGCTGGGTGGTGTTTTTCTTCGTTGACTTCAACTCTGGCTCCGGCACGCATAGCGTTTAGGTCGATGTTGCCCAAAACCCCATACCGAGGGAACTTGCTAATATCAAAATAAACACCATCAGAAGTGGAATAGGTATAGCCGCGCTGCTCTAGGGTTTTAATAAGGGCAATTTGTTCGGCAATGTAATCGCTGGCGCGAGCGTAGGTGGTTGGAGGCTTGTTACCAAAAGCCAGGTTGTCTTGTTTGAATGATTCAATGTATGGCTCAGAAAAAGTACGCATATTTTCGAGTGTGATTTCGTAGCCTTCGCGTCGCATACCTTTCATCATTTTGTCCTCGCCAGCGTCAGCGTCATCGGTAAGATGACCAAAGTCGGTGAAGTTGATGGTTGATTTGACTTCGTAGTCGTGTGCTTTAAAAAGACGCGCCAATAGGTCGGGCAGAAGATAGGCTCGCAAATTGCCAATGTGAATATGGTCGTAGACAGTGGGACCGCACGAATACATTGTGACTTTGCCAGAACGAAGTGATTTAAAAACTTCGAGTTTGTGTGTAGCAGAGTTAAATAATTTAATTTCGGCATCGTCTTTTTTTCTGAAAAAGCTGATCATAGTTATGACAGTATAATGAAGAATTGAGGGTAGGGGAAGTGGGAGAGGGGCGGTGGCCGGCGCCAAAGGCGCC
>JBNKWW010000014.1:0-27194 GCA_050299955.1 Minisyncoccia bacterium
ACACTAACACCATCGATGTTTCGTGTTATTTCGATATCCGGTTTTACTACCGTAATTTCCTGCGTTTTTGTCAGTGTCTCTTTATTATAGTAACTTTCAACTGTCACCAAATACTTTCCGGTGTGTTTGTATATATGATTAACTTCTTTGCCACCAACTGAGATTGCGTCACCAAAATTCCACAAGTAGCGCACCAAGCGGTTACCGGTTCCTTCCTGTGGTTCAACACTGAAACTAGAGGTTAAACCAACAAAAGCTATTTTAGGTACAGTTATAGTAAGTCCGGAGACTGGAACAATAGGCGAATCACTCGTGGTAGTTTTCAAAGAGATACTATCACTTTGATAATTATCATCATCTTCATCTTCTCCTGAAGATGAAGTAACCGAACCAACGGTTATGTCGCCTTTAATATTATTGAAGGTTGCCTCACCAATACCACTAACATTTATGATTTCATCAATGGAGCTAAAACTTCCATTATTCTTGCGGTAATCAATAATGGCTTCCGCTTTGACTTCTCCAATACCGTTTAGAGTCATTAATTCGCTCACGCTCGCCGTGTTTATATTTACACTTGCCAAGACAAAATATGGCAACAACGCCAAACTGAGAACAAACAGTGTCTTAATCAAAATGTTTTGCAATGGTTTGGCTTTGCTTGTCATTCTTACTTTAACGGTGTTTTTTCATTCAGACTAACACGCATCATTCTTTCGAGCTGTTTTGGATCGAGAGTTTCTTTTAGAGCTTGCCGCAAGGCTGGATTGTCGCGCTTTGGCCGGTTATCGAACTTCACTGACTCTAACTTAGGTTTGTCTGGCAAATGCTCGGCCTTAACCTCACCAGTCACCACACCGGCCAAAGCGCGACGCAAATCACTCTTCGCATCTAACGGTGGTTTAACTTCTTTTTTTGGTTCCGGTTTTTTGTCTTCAGTTTTATTTTTTATTTCCGGTTTCTTTTTGTTGTCTTTAGAGGTTGAAGCGATATTCTTTAAAATTGCTCGCAAGTCGTCCACATTTTTATCACTCTTGCTTTTTTCCGACACTGCTCTTTTTGATAAATCTCCTTCATTTCTTAAAGGTTCATCCTTCACTTCTTTTCGTTCGGAAAAATCCCGCTTTTCTTTAAAACTTGGCTTTTCACTATCTCTTTCATCCTTATTATTCTTCCGTTCAAAAGGCTTTTTGTCGCCGTCATTTTTTTTGAAATTTTTGTCACCAAATTTGCGCTCCGAAGATTTGTCTTCGTCGACAGACTTTCTTTTGCTTGGCAACTCTTCTGGTTTATGCCAAGCGTTTATGGAATTTTCAACCTCTTCTCTAGTTTTTGCAAACTGTCGGCGACTCTCGGCGATTATCATCTCTTTGTAGGAAATTCCTTGATGCGATATCGGTGGCAAAGTAATGGCTGAAAACGGCGCCGAACCAATACCGTCTATCATCAATGTGAGATAAATCTGCGCGAAACCGAGATTGCAAATATCCACCGCATAAAACTTAGGGGCATATATGGTTTCCAAAACTTCCGCGTCAAAAGGACCGACACGGAAAGCGATAGTGGTACCAACGTTACCAAATACCGCATTCTTTACGTCCTCTTCCATTTGCTCTACATACTGGTGTGCGATAGTAAGATTGAGTTTGTACTTACGCGCCTCAGAGAGAATATTGGCAAAAGTGGCGTTGGCAAAAGACTGAAACTCGTCCACATAGAAGTAGAAGTTCGGCATTTTATTTAACTCTTGTACCGACATATCAGCACGACTCATAGCAGCCAAGTAGATACGGGTCGTTAACATTGAACCAAGCAAGTTAGCATTACTTTCTCCCACCAAACCTTTAGAAAGGTTCATAATGAGAATTTTTTTCTCATCCATTATTTTGCGAATATCAAAACTGGAATGTGGTTGTCCAACAATGTTACGAATGAGTGGGTTCGAGGTAAACTGACCGATTTTGTTTTTGATAGAGTCACCGGCTTCCTGCATATAACGCTCGTTGTACTTGGCAAACTCGTCCACCCAAAAAGACTTAACCGAAGGGTCTTGAATATTGTCTACCACTTTCTTGCGGTAGTCTTTATCTGAAAGCATTCGGTTTACCCCAAGAAGGGTTGAACCTGGGTATTCAAGGAGAGCAAGGAGAGTATTAGAAAGAATATATTCCATACGCGCGCTCCAAGCGTCAACCCAAATCTTTTTGAAAACCGACATAAGGCCCGAAACCACCAAGTGGCGTTTATCTGGCCCCACGTCTTCCATCACGTTAAAAGAAACTGGAAACCCCATATCATGCGGTGCAAAATAAAGCACGTCTTTGATGCGTTCTTCAGGTATATAGTCGAGGAGAGTTTCTGCGGTTTGTCCGTGCGGGTCGATGAAAGCTAGACCCTCGCCGTTTTTAATATCTTGCACGGCCATATTTTCGAGCAAGGTAGACTTACCCATACCGGTCTTTCCGATAACATAAACATGGCGAGTGCGGTCTTTGGCTTTAATGCCAAAAGGTACCTGCTTACCGCGCGCATCGGTTTTTGCAAAAAGTGTGATTCTTTCCGGGTCGTACATAATAGTATATAGGGTTTAGTATATAGTATTTGGTGTGTAGTATGCAGTATTTAATCTAATATAGATGGGGATTGGTATATACCTACCCACTAGTCTGACTAGTGGGATAATCTGAATTTGTTTGATTTATTCCATATTATTTTCTGGTATCAGTTCACCTAGTCTACCCAATATCATATCCTTAGAAAAATGTTTGAATTCCTTTGGGGTTTTAAATACTCCTTCAAATAAATTCTGGTCTAAGATTGGTGAGTTCTTTCTATAACCGGCATAGTCACCCAGACTGGAAAAATTATACTTACTCGACCATTCCCACACCTTTTCAAAGTTATCTCGAGCAGCCTCCAAACCACCCTCCGGATATAGCTCGAAAGTATTTTTTACCATTACATATGCAGCTAGATAGCGAAGATATTCATCCGATTCGACCGTGCGAGAACGATACGAACCTTGCCACAAACTCCCCTTTTCTTCATACTTTTCGTTAGCGTGATTAGTCATACTCTGTCCCAAACGCTTCATAAATATGGTTGTTCCCCCTTCCTCTATTTCTTCGATAATCAAATGTATATGATTCGGCATTAGAGTATAAGCAAGAATATTTACTATTGGCACTCTAGGAGGCAAATTTAATGGTCGAGAAAATAACCCATCTAATTCACACCTAGTCCACTCTTTATCAAAATGTTTATCATTTAGAAGAAAAAGTATTCGCAAAAAGCGAAAACGATCGCTGTCATCTCTAACAATTTCTACACCACGTGCACCTCTTTTAACGATATGCAAATATGAACCGATGCTGTATGGCTCGACTCTCATAAGTTGATTATGCACTATTCCAACAATTCACACTAGTCAGACTAGTGTGAATATTTGTAATATATACTCTATATATTACTTTCTAGTGCCTCCTTTGTGTATATATTACTTGGCGCCCAAATCATCCAACTGCTTACACCAGCATCGTATGAAGCTTGTATCTCGGCACGTACGTCAGCAGCGTCGTAGTCGCCACCATAGTCGAAATCTTGAATCCAGGTGCGGAGTTTGTCGGCAGTCCAAATCGGCTTCTGGTACTCTCCAGAAAATCGCACCGTGCCACTGGCGTTAGTGGTTTCAATTGGGGTGTGGAGAAAGCCTTGCATCGGTGTAGTTGAAGCAATCATTCTGGAAACTCCAGAAGTCATCGCGTAATTAACAACTTTGTATGGATAATCGTTTGGATTGCCAAGGCCGAGGAAACTCTTAGGGTAATGAGACGGATAAACCATTGGTGCAATGAAATCAAAGTACGGTGCTGCGCGCTCTATAACTTGGCCAATAGAAAGATCATCGTAGTTGGTGGTGACCATACCAAAGAGGTCGACCGATGTCCAAGGTGTTGCTTCTTCTCTACCTGTATTTTCGTGTTTATATTCTGCAAAAAATTCTGGGTCACTCAACTTTTCATTCAGGTATTTAAAGAAAGTTTCCAAGTTGGCTTGCATATCATCATCGTTTGAAAATTTCTGACTTTGAGTAAATGAAATATCAGACATTGGACCATCGGACGGATAACGCACATAATCAAAATTAAGTTCATCAAATCCAATATTATATGTGTCTCGTGCCAACAGAGAAAGATAATCCCAATATGGTCTCGCTCCAACGTCGATGAAAGACAGTCCTTTGAAATCTTTCCAAACTGTGACGCCATCTGCCTTCTTTACAGCTTGCTCGGTGTGCAATCCGGTATAGAAAGGATCTTGAAAAACAGTAATACGAGCAATGGTGTAGATTCCTTTTTCGTGGAGGGTGGCGATAAAATCTTTCATATCACCACTCCCGCACTTAGCAGCCTGCCAGGCCGGTTTTAACTCTTCGCTTTGCGGAGAAAAAGAGATAGTGCCTGAAAAATCTTTAACATCTATTACAATAGAATTGACTTCAGTTGTATCAGCAAGATCAACTAGCTTTTGCCTGAAGCTTGGCGTACCAACAACACACGCTGTCATATAGATGGCTTTTACTTGCTCTGGTTTGGGAATATGAAGCACTACTGGGCGATCGTCATTTGTGATTGTGGTTTTTGTCTCAACATTATTTTCTTCTTTCTCTGCGGCTATTGAAGTGGTTATATTCTTATCATAAGACACGGAAAACAAATCGGGAGTTACCATTATTACTCCAGCAACCATGATCATTGATGAAACTGTAACGAGACCGGCCTTGAACATAATTAAACAGATTGGATTTCTTCCGTTTCTACCGCTTCACTTTCTTTGTTTATTGTAGGGTTACTTTCAACAAAAGAGTCGTTGGACAATTCTCCATTGCCTTTGTCTAACTTGCGATAATAAGCGCCGCGACGCAAGAAATAACCAAGAATGATTAGAATTGCACCACTAAAACCCAAACTGTATGAACGCCAATTTTCGGGAAAGCCGGTAAACGGAATAATCAAAACAATAAAACCAAACAATAAAACTAGTGATTCTTTACTCATACAGATAGTATAAAGCAAAAGGTGATAAATGGGAAAGAAAGTAGGTAAAAGGCCGGCGCCGGAGGCGCCGGCCTTTTACCTACTTTCTTTCTCTACTCATCTAACTAACAATGACTACGAATTCCCCTTTCTGCTTCACCGGATTATTTTCATAATATTCAAACACCTCGCTCGGAGAACCTTGCACCAATTCTTCGTGCATTTTGGTGAGTTCCCTTGCTACCGTAATACTCCAATCGATTGAAGTATTAATACTTAGGTCTTTGAGTGCCTCTAGCGTTTTCATTATTCGGTGAGTTGATTCAAAGAAAATGACCGGATGGCCGTATTCAGTCAAACTTTCGAAGAAGGTTTGACGACCTTTCTTCTGTGGTACAAAGCCAAGGAAAGTAAACTGATTGCCTGAGAGGCCAGCAATGGAGAAAGCTGCCGTTACTGAAGAAGCTCCAGGGATGGCTTCGACACGCGCGCCGCCTGCGGCGGTGCGCCCCACCAGCAGCACCCCAGGGTCACTCACCCCTGGCGTCCCAGCGTCACTCACCAGCGCAATATGCTTCCCTTTCGCTAGATCGGACAACACTTCTTCATGCACACGCTCGCTAGTGTGAGCATCGTAACGCTTAAGTTTGGTCTTGATATCGTAATGAGATAAGAGCTTTCCTGTAACCCGAGTATCTTCGCAAAGCACATAATCTGCCTCTTTGAGTACCCTTAAAGCGCGCAGGGTGATATCCTCTAAATTTCCAATCGGCGTCGCCACCACAGAAAGAGTTCCTTGTTTTTCCATAGTCACCAGTATAAGCAAAAAGGCCGCGTTAGCAAACGCGACCCGTACTTCATTTTCATTCTTCCCAACGCTTCATATCATACAACGTTTGTTGGGGCGACCTTTTTTCTTCCTCATACTTCCCCACCATAATAAGGAAGTTAAGGAAGACATTCCAGATTTTCTTAAGCATTTCTAGCACCTCCTAAACCAAATCTACTACCAACAACTATTTTGTCAAATCGGAAGCGATGTTGGTTATATCCCCTGCTCCCATTACCACTATCACATCATTGGCGGTAGCGGTGTTTTTTATTTCAGACACAACGTCAGCGAAGTTTTCAAAATACTGAGTGTTAGCATTTTTTACCTTAACAGCTTCAGCTAGTTTTTCACCAGTTGCTCCAGTTTTGCCGGTGTTACGAGCATCATAAACGTGAGTCAAAACAATTCTGTCAGCTTTGGAGAGTGACTCCACAAAACCATCAAAGAGTTCTTCGGTGCGAGAGTAAAGGTGTGGCTGAAAAATCACTACCAAATTTTTCTCTGGGTAGAGTTCGCGCGTACCGGAGATGGTCGCTGCGATTTCGGTTGGATGATGTCCGTAGTCGTCGTAGACTGGGGCGGTATCGGCGCCGCTGCCTTTGGCAGCGGCGCTTAATACTCCCTTATATTCAAAACGTCTCCAGGTACCGGCAAAGTTTTCCAAAGCTTCTTTAATAACCTCTGGAGCAATTTGCGCGCTTTGGGCGGCGGCTGACGCCGCCGCCGCATCTTTCCTTATATGTACTCCCGGTTGCTTCATTTTAAGTGATAGGTCGATATACTGCCGATAATCAACCACAGTAGCCTTGGTAGCGCCTATAACTGGTGCGAGTGCTGCGTCGCTTGTGTCACACACCAAATATCCATCTTCTGGCAATTTAGAAGCCAACTCCGCGAAAGCATTTTGGATGTCTGCCAAATCTTTGTAGTAGTCGAGATGTTCGTCTTCGATATTAGTCACAATGAGAATATCTGGCTCCAAGGTAAGGAAATCGCGCTTGTATTCACAAGCCTCGACTATTGCATATTTACCCTTTCCTGCGCGGAAGTTACTACCAGTTTTAGCGCGAAGCGATCCTACAATCACCGTCGGGTCTTCTCCGGCTGCTTCAAAAATATCGGCTGTCATCGCGGTGGTGGTCGTTTTGCCGTGGGTGCCGGCAATCGCGATGAGGTAATATGGATTAACTGCCGCACCTAACGCCTCAAAATAGTTCATCATCGGAACGCCCTGTTCGGCCGCCGCCAACATTTCTGGATGATCTTTGCTCATCGCTTCGGTGTATACAACCAAATCCAAATCATCCGAGATGTTGGCGGCGGCCTGTTCTGCGAAAAACTTCACCCCTTCTTTTTCGAGAGCGTCAGTAATAGCGGAAGACGCGCGGTCAGAACCACTCACCTCTTTCCTCTCATGCAAAAAGAACCGTGCCAAGGCCGACATACCAATGCCACCAATGCCAATAAAGTGTACTTTTTTGATATTAATTAAGTTCATACTTTTTAATAGCGTCAATAAAAGCTTGCCCACGGGCTTCAAAGTTCTTAAAGAGATTATAACTTGGAGCAGCTGGTGAAAGAAGACATACGCCATCATCGGGAGTATTCTCTCTAGCAAAAGCCACCGCCTCTTCCATCTTCTTAGTATGTAAGACGTTAAAGTTACTCTCATTCTTTATCATCTTTTCCCCACTCTCTGGGAAAAGGATAATATTTTTCACTCCGGCTGATATGAGTTCTGTCTCGAGCTCGGTAAAGTCATATCCACGATCAACACCGCCAAGCAAAATGGTTTTAACGTTTGGAATGGCACGCAGAGCAGCAATGGTTGACTCTGGCGTGGTAGAAATTGAATCGTCGAAGTAGGTCACCCCGTCAATTTCAGCAATTTTTTGGAGACGGTGTGGTAGACCCACAAAATTCTCCATCACCTCTTTAGCGGTCGCTTCGGTAACGCCAAATTCTGATGCGACCTCAAACGCCAAAGCAGCGTTCTCCAACATATGTGGAGCATTGAGAGCTTCGTTCATAATCGCAAAAGGCAGTTTGGTGACACTTTTCTTTTTTGACCTAGCTTTACCCGCCCACTCTTCTAAGATTTTGTATTTTGGATTGTACACAAACACATCGTTACTCATTTGATTGGCCACAATTGAATGTTTGGCTTTGAGATAAGCTTCCATTCCTCCATGATGGTCTAGATGTTCCGGGAAAATGGCAGTAACTACGGCGATGTGTGGCGAAACATCAAGCTTCTCGAGTTGATAGCTCGAGAGTTCAAAGACAAAGATGGTTTCGTCGGTGTAATCACCAGATTGCAAAATTGATAGAGCTGGTGTGCCGATGTTACCAATCAGGCGCACATCTTTATCTCCAGCTTCCAAGAGCTTAGCAAGAAGCGAAGCAGTGGTACTCTTTCCTTTGCTGCCGGTCACACCGATGATTTGTTCGCGTCGAATGCGATTGAAGAAAAACTGAGTGGCGGTAGTATATTGGCGAGTTATTTTTGATTGCGGAATACCTGGAGTTTTTATAACTATGTCAAAATTATTTTGTTGTTCGAGATAATTTTCGTCACTAGATTGATCGGTAATACCGACTGTGACTTTTGGATATTCTTCTTCCAAAAAGTCTTCGGTGATTTTACCTTCTGCTCCATAACCTAAAATAAGTGCTGAGTGCATACCAACCATACGGAATTTGGTCGGGACGGTTTCAGCCAGCTGAGACTTCATAACCTCGTCGGTGACGGCAATATCGCGAAGGAGTGGAAGCAACTCTTTAACCACCAATGAATCATCTCTTTCTCCAGCCGCTAACCAAAGCGCGTAGCGAGCCTCTTCAAAAGTACCAATACAGTCAAATGGCTTCATATCGCCAAAGCCCAAGAGGTCGCGGAACATCGGCAACATTGTTTCATCTTCAAACAAATCTTTCTTAAAAATATCTACTACTTCGTCTTTGCTCAAGAAAGCAGATAGAGTTAAAAAACCAAACGCACATTTGGCGCAAGTGCCACACCAACGGTTTTCGTTTAGAGTTTCCTTATTATGGGCGAAATTGCGATTGCAACTGGTGAAGGTATGAAAATAATCGCGGCCTAGTTCGGTAAATTCTTTTACCACTCGAAGTTCGTAAAAAGGACGAATGATTGAAAAATAACCAACACTTGGCGAAACAAACTCGCGTAAATATTCTTGCAACAACGCTTCAAACTCCGCCGAACCACTCCATTTGTGGTTGATAATTTCACCATCGTATTCTGTACTACCAAAACTGGTGCCGTATTCGTTGGCCACCACAAAGTAACGATGACCTTCAATGGCAGCATTTAGAACACCCAAGAAGGCATACATAGCCGAAACCGGCACGTGACCGTTGTAACTACCTTCAATACCCTTAAGAAGCTGTTGGTCTAGCTGATGCTCGATTGTGGTCAGTGGTATGTCGGCAATTTCTGCCACTGCCGACGCTAAAGCTGCGCTACCACCTGCTGTTTTAACAAAACCAGTAACAGCGAATTTCTTTTTCAAAAGTTCAAGAGCTACAATAGAGTCTTTACCACCGCCAATTCCCACAAGAAGACTGTTTTCTGCCACAGGTAGTTCTGGAGAGTTAACTGTTGCTTCATCAGTGACAGAAAACTTTGCCAACTGAGAAAAAGATAAATTGTTTTTGTATACAAACTCACCCAAACCTTTGTGGTATAGAGTGTTCCAGAAAGTCGACTGTTTCTCTGTTAGTTGGTATGAGTGTTTGAAAGTTGGTGGACAAAAGGTTTTGTAGTAGCTGATACCGAAAACCAAATGGAGGTCGCGAAGGATATTAGTCACAAAATCAGCTGGAAGCTTAGAAACCCAATCTTTGTCTGCCACAGTTATTTTTTCGATAAAAACTAGTGGCTCAGAGTCAACAAAATCCATCTTGTAGGTAAAGACGATTTCCGGATTGCCTTTTGTATATTCAACCCCCGTAAACTCAAAACTTTCCGCTTTCATAACGAACAGCATACACTGGAGACGTTACAATTTCCACTTTGGGTCTAAGAAACTGTTTAAAATCTCAACACAAAAATATGGCTTATAGATTTGTTTCGGGTCGTCGTGTCTCAAAATTTGGCTGCAAATTGTTTCTTTCTCCTCACCATACCTCGGTATGGCTTGTCGAAATAAACAATTTTCGCTCAAATTTTGAGACACTTTGGACTCCGATGAGACTTTAAACAGTTTCTAAGGGCGGCGGCGAAGCCGCCGCCCATGTTAAAATCATTCAAATGATAAACAGACTCTTTCATCGCGGATGGAAATACACAACAGTAGGCGTAACCACCTTTATTATTGATATGGGTATACTTTTTGCTTTGGTAAAACTAACGCCAATTTTTTATCCTGTTGCGGTGGCCATTGGTTTTTTAATTGGTGTCAGTATCAACTATTATCTACTCTATCACTGGGTCTTTTCTGGCACTGAAAGAAAGTTTCATCACGGCTACTTATACTTTGTCTCACTAGCTATTCTTGGTGCTTTTATGATTTCTGGAGGAACTGCGCTGCTTTACGAAAACCTTCCTATTTCTCTCCTGATGGCTCGCACTATAATGGGCGGCACCACCGGCTTTATCGGATTTTTCGTTAATAGTTTCTTTAATTTTAAGATGGTGTAACAAGTGTCGAGAGGCTTCCATTTTTATAAAAAATTTGTTATAGTTTTGGCCACTTGCAAATTAAATGATTTGTCCGCGCTTAGCTCAGTTGGCTAGAGCATTCGACTGATACTCGAAAGGTCCTAGGTTCGAATCCTAGAGCGCGGACAAATTATTGAATTTTTGAGCGCGAGCTAAGAAACTTGCCCTGAGGCAGGTTTCTTCCGTTTTTGACCGAAGGGAGAAATGAACCGATATTTATGAGGTTCAAGGGAGTTGGCTAGAGCATTCGACTGATACTCGAAAGGTCCTAGGTTAACCTAGAATTTAAGGAGAGTTTACTCGACTATAAATTCGGAAATACTCTTGTGGTACGCACTACAAGAGCATTTTCGTTTTCATACTCCCTCCGGTCGTTGAAAACTAGGTCAATCCTAGAGCGCGAACAATGTAGTAAACCATTCGCACGAGATGATAATGAAAAGACCGGCGCCGGAGGCGCCGGTCTTTTCATTATTTGGGGACATATCAACAACAGTCAACAAAATTAAGGTACAATATCCGTATGTATTACGCTACTGGAATTCAAGATTATTTAATCGGTTTTATTAACCTAGCTAACGGAACGTTTATACCACTCTTAATGGCGTTGGCTTTACTGTTTTTTGTCTTTAACGCCTTTCGCTACTTCATAATGAGCGGAGACAACGAACAAGGTAAAGAACAGGCTAAGAGTCTCGCTTTGTATGGTATTGCTGCTTTTGTTCTTATTATCAGTTTTTGGGGGTTGGTAAACCTCTTGGTAAGCGGACTTGGTGTTGGTGGAGACAACTACGTCACACCAGATTACATCGACTATAATTTGTATTAGGATAATAAATGATAAGTAAAGAGCCGGCCCCTTTGGGGCCGGCTCTTTACTTCTTCATTTAAAAACAGAATACTATCTCAGCAAATTTCAAACTCTCTTTTGTCTTATCCTTTATCGATAGGTCTTTCCCTACAGTCTGATACCAATTTAGGATTTGAGTATCATATCCTTCATTATGTGCTCAATTGAGGCACATAATATCGACCAATTAGCCGTTTGAGTCGCTCTGTTACCAGAACGAAACAGCGTGTCCAATTGGAATTAATCCACGACCAGCTTCCGCTAGCCGTGCCTTGTTACGACTTAGTCCTTGTTATCGAGCTTACCGTAGGACCAGACTAGCTGGCACTTCGGGCACTCCCGACTCCCCTGACTTGACGGGCGGTGAGTACAAGGCTCGGGAACGTATTCACCGCGGCATGCTGATCCGCGATTACTAGCGATTCCGACTTCATGAGGGCGAGTTGCAGCCCTCAATCCGAACTGAGGCACGTTTTATTAGGATTTGCTCCGCGTTACCGCATTGCGTCCCGTTGTGCGTACCATTGTAGCGTGTGTGCAGCCCGAGGCATCAAGGGACATGCTGACCTGGCGTCATCCTCACCTTCCTCTCCCGTGAGGGAGCAGTCTCGCCTGACACATATAACAGGCAACGAGGGTTGCGTTCGTTTCCCCACTTAAGGGAACAGCTCAAGCCACGAACTGACGACGGCCATGCATCACCTGCCTAACACCCTCGAAGGATTCTCTGGTTTCCCAGAGCGTGCAGTTAGGTTTCTAGCCTCGGTAAGGTTTTTCGTTTATCGACGAATTAAGCCACGCGCTCCACCGCTTGTGCGAGCCCCCGTCTATTCCTTTGAGTTTTAAGCTTGCGCTCGTACTACCCAGGCGGTCTGTTTAACGTGTTAACTTCGCCTCGGAGAGGGTCGATACTCCCCAAAGCCAACAGACAGCGTTTAGGGCGTGGACTACCGGGGTATCTAATCCCGTTCGCTACCCACGCTTTCGTGCCTCAGCGTCAAGAAAGTGCCAGTCTAGTGCCTTCGCATTTGGTGTTCCCCAAGATATCAACGGATTTCACCCCTACACCTTGAGTTCCCTAGACCTCTCACTCCTTCTAGTCATACCGTTTCGGATGCGAGCCTGAGGTTGAGCCCCAGGATTTAACACCCGACTAATATGACCGCCTACGCACCCTTTACGCCCAGTGAATCCGGGTAATGCTCGGGGCTTCTGTATTACCGCTCCTGCTGGCACAGAATTGGGAGCCCCTTATTCATGAGGTAACGTCAATAAACTTCCTCCCTCATAAAAGGTGTTTACGCCCCAAAGGGCTTCATCCACCACGCGGCGTCGCTCCGTCAGACTTTCGTCCATTGCGGAAGATTCTCGACTGCGGCCTCCCGTAGGAGTATGGACCGTGTCGCAGTTCCATCGGTGGGGGTCAGGCTCTCACCTCCCCTATCCGTCGTAGCCATGGTAAGCCGTTACCTTACCATCAAGCTGATAGAACGCAGGCCGTTCAGAGAGCGATAAATCTTTACCCTTTCGGGACTATCAAGTATTATTCCGACTTTCGCCGGGTTATCCCTGACTCTCCGGTACGTACCTACGTGTTCCTACCTCGTCTGCCATGGGTCTAAACCCATTCGACTTGCATGCCTCATCCACGCCGCCAGCATTCACCCTGAGCTAGGATCAAACTCTAATTAAAGACAGGAATTGCAAAGCAAAGCTTTACTTACCTGGGTGGTCAGTACTTCATCCCGCGAGTACTCATTGAGTGCGGGGGATTTCCTGCCACCTCCTAAAGGATAAGACAAAAGAAACTATGAAATTTCATTTGTCTAAATTGTGAATATGTTTTTGGCAAAACATATTCGTGCTGTGATACATAAATATTATCTGAACTTGCAAAATACTTGTTCATTTAATACGTACGTTTTTCACACCGACCATAAGGTCAGATCGGTGCGAAGGTATTCAGTTTTCAAAAGACTTCCCATCCCCTCAAGCACGCCATTTGGCACACTCGCGAACAGTGACCGGTATTATACAGATATCGAAAAACTTTGCAAGTCCCTTCGGGGGAATTTTAATGAAGTCGCAAAGTCCACGGGTGGGCAGGCTTCGCCCGCCCACCCTTCTCTTGCAAAACACCAACTTCTATGTTATAAAAATGACCGAAATTTCAACCCACATTGAAGGAGAAAAAGGATGAAAAAGTTCGTGATGTTTTCAGTTACTACAGTACTGTTGTTGACTGGTTGCCAACATACCGACAACAGCCGTCACGTCACAATGGATTCAAACGGTGGGCCGCCGCAAATCCAAAACAATCCAATACTGACGAGGCCGAATCATCCAGACGACTCAAAGATGGTGCATACACCTTCAAAGAGACCCTGATCTTTCCAACCGATAACAAAATTTCAAAGCTCGCCTTCGGCGAGCTTTTTATTTTGTATAAATATTTTTAAAAAGCCGCGCATGAACCAGCGCGGCTATTTTGACTTACTTTATTTAGGCACTAATTGCACCTAAAACTTTTTGCGCCAGTCTGGACATTTCCGTTGCTATCAACGTACTTGTATCCAACTTTAGCCGAACGTTTCAGTGGACTGACCCACTTAACTGTTACAACAAAATTTTTGTCGACAGTTATAGTGTTGCCTTGTCGTACAATAGAACGAGCTTTATATACTCGTCCATACAGCTGTCCATTTTTGCAACGACCAGCCATATAGTCCATACGTGTTTGTGAACGAATGTTCAATACACCGCATTGCCCCGGCTGAGTAGTTGCGACACATACACCCAAAGGCAGTTGGAAAGTTTCGGCATAAACTTGCGTTGTGCCAACCATCAACATGGTTGTGACTAGAAGGAACTTTTTCATTCCACACTCCTTTTTGTTTGAATAAAGAAAACCCGGCAATCGAAACTGCCGGGATTTGTTTTAAAACATCGGCTTTTAGTGGCTGCCGATGTTGACATTTGTTCCTTGAGTCGACTGCGAGAACGACCCTGAAATAAGCGTTGTATTGCTTGGTCGTACAGAACGCGCGGCAAGCACCTGACCGGCAGCACCGATAAGGGTGTTGCAGGCATCTGGGCCGGCGAAGACTGCAGAATCTTCTTTGTGACCAGGCCGCTTGATGTAGATAGCCGTCACCGACGGGTTGTTGCAACCGTGTTCGGCGACCACCGTGGTCTTGATACCGGTCTTGCTGTCAGTCCGCGAATCAACGGTAACGCACGATGCGAGACTGCCGGAAATTACTGCAAGAGCGGCGCTACGAACAAAAACGTTCATAATCATTTTCTCCCGATAGAGATAGAGGCGTTGCTTTCGCAACGCCTCGGTTGAAAGATGACGACCAGATGTTAGTCCGGGCTACCACCAGCACCGACGTGAAAGCCGCCACCAACAGAAAAATTTCCGCTGACCGCCGAAGCAGAGGACGAGCCCGACGAAGCGCCGTTGGTCGTAACACTGTTGCCGTTGGCGGCAATACCGTAGACTTCGGCAGAGACGCCGCCTGACAGCCCTTCGGAAGTCGAAGCACTGAAGCCAACGTCGGCCATAGCGCCCGTTTCGGTCTGAGACCAGGAAGTCTGGGTGTTGATATTTCCGGTCGCCCAGCTGCCACCACTCGTCGAAGCATTCGAACCTGCCGAGAAGCCAGCGCCAACTTCACCGCCGCCACCGAAGTGGAAACCATCGGCAAGAGCCGGCGAAGCAAGCGATGTAAGCGATACAATAGCGGAAGCAACAGCGAGTTTGGAAATGTTGGAAATGATCGATTTCATTGCAAAAAATCCTCTTTTGTTTTGCGTTTGAATTTACCCCGACTTCCTTTCGGTACGGAGCTTGGGCAATTTAACATAGTGAAGAAAAGTGTCAATCTTGACTTAATATTTTACATATTGTGTTATTTAAAAGGCCGGCAGCGAAGCTGCCGGCCTTTTAAATCTTTATTATCCTCTGCCTTTCATCTGATACAATACCTCTATGGAAACCATAGTTATGTCAGTTGGAGGGTCGCTGATTGTGCCCGAGGGGATTGACGCGGGATTTTTGAGTAATTTTAAGAAGTTTGTTGAGGGTGAGATTGCTGGAGGCGAGAGACGATTTGTAATTATTGCCGGCGGCGGGCGTACGGCCAGAAATTATCAGGAAACAGCCTCACAGGTTGCCAATTTAGATAACGAAGATTTGGACTGGCTTGGCATTCACGCCACACGCTTAAATGGCCATCTCATTCGCACTATCTTTAAAGGAATGGCTCATCCCGTTATGATAAACAACCCGAGCGATATCTTGAACGTTTCTCGTGACGCTAAAGTAGTGGTGGCCGCTGGCTACCGTCCAGGTGCTTCGACCGACCTCCGCGCAATACAAATTGCAAAACTGGTTGAAGCACACAAAGTGGTTAATCTTTCCAATACCGACTACGTGTACACTGCCGACCCACGTGAAGATAAAGACGCCAAAAAGCTTGAGAATATAACTTGGGCGGATTTTAGAAAATTGATTCCAAGTGAATGGGACCCCGGACTTTCCTCCCCTTTTGACCCAATTGCTGCTAAGGAAGCCGAGGAAAATAATATTGAAGTCGCCAACATCAACGGCAACAATTTAGCGGAATTGAAAAACTATTTAGAAGGCGAAGAGTTTGTAGGGACGAGAATACATTAAAATTATGTAGTGATTTATACGTAGCGTATAAGAAATGACCGACCCCGAAGGGGTCGGTCATTTCGTTTCTATGTATCATCAATGATACATAGAAAAATATTTGTCATTGAATATTTACATCATCCCCTCTTTGTTTTCTTCAGTCACCACTTCTGCATCACGTACATTTTGGTCTTGCTTCATATTTGGAACAGCAACTGGAACTCCATACTGATTACTGCCAGCGTCACTCTTTTGCACCAAGAAATAGATCATAACGAACAGTCCAACAACTGGAACAAGAATGATTAATTGCCACCAACCGCTCTTGTTGATGTCGTGAAGGCGACGAGTAGCAATGGCTATTGAAGGCAACATTACAGCCAAGCCGACAAGATTGGCTACCATCTCGAGTCTAATAGCACCGAGGACAAACTGAATCAAAAACGACACCAAGACAAACATCCAAAACTGTTGGCGAGTAGCTCTCCCTTCAAAATCTACATAATGGTCTTTGACCGGAATCCAAAACCAATCAAAAAATTGTTTTATATCCATATAATGAATAAATTATTTTAATGAGTTAATGATAACACGGTTCGGGAGAGAAAAAGCGGGCGGCCTTCGGCCGCCCGCTTTTTCTATCTATATTTCTCGAGAAACTCATCAACCTTCTTGTTCAACTCTTCGAGAGTACCTTCGTTTTTGATTATCTCAGTTGATTCTTTGAGAGCGCCAAAAATGTCTTGCTTGGTCGGATCGTCTGGATTTGATTCTCTGAGTTCCTGTGCGTGCCACTCTTCAAAAGTGACGTTGTCAGTCTCACTGCCACGCTCCACTATTCTTTCGTAGCGCAATTTCGGGTCAGCATCTACGCCAAGTACCAAGCCACCTTGTTCTTTAATAAAGCGAGCTTCAGCCACGGCGCGTACGCTTTCCACCACCGCATTGCCACCATGCTCTTTGGCTATTTTCACCAATTGCTCAAAAATAAAGGTTGGACCTCCCTCTTTACGTAAATCATTGCCCACCTCAATCATCGAATTACGGTCAACCGGCATTCCTCTCTTTTCAATTTCTTTGATAATGAAATCACGGGCTGAAAAATGCGCAAAGTTTTTTTCATTTACGAGATAATCGGAGACTACTCCTTTACCAGCACCAAAAGAACCTGTGAGACCAATGATCATAATTATTTCTTTTCTACTTTAGTAATTCTTTCGGCATAAGCTACCAAGAGTGGTGAAGCGAGGAAAATGGAAGAATAAGTACCCGCAACCACTCCGGCCATCAAGATAAGGGCGAAGGTTTTGGTAACGTCAGCTCCAAAAACATACAAGGCCAAAAGTGAAAGGAAAGTAGTGAGTGAAGTAAAGAGCGAACGAAGCATGGTTTCATTAACTGAAAGGCCAACAATTTCCGCAAATGGCTTGTTGAAAGTATAAGTGACCTCTTCACTTTTCACGCCACCTGGCAAACTTACCACTCGTTTATGTTCGGTGCGAAACTTCACTAAGTTTTCTCGCACGCGGTCGAAAACCACAATGGTGTCGTTTACAGAATATCCAAGTACGGCGAGAAGCGCCATCACAAACAAAACATCCACCTCAACCCCGACAAAATATCCAAGTAGTGACATCAAAGCGGTTGGTACCAAAACATCGTGTACAAGAGCAAAAATAGTAATGCCCCCGTAGACAAAAGAACCAACCGGCTTCCCTACCCCGAGGAAAGCAAAAGCGACATAAAGCACGATGATGGCAATGACGCCGCCAATTGCCCAGCCAGCTTTTCCCTTAAGTTCTTCACCAATAACCGGGCCGATGGAAGTAAAGCGAGTTACTTCGCCGCCAGCACCTAAACTGGTTAGAGTTTCTTCAACTTTAATTCTTTGTTCTTCGCTTAAGTCGGTGCTGCGGAGGATGAAGCCGGCGCGGCCGGACTCATCTTGCGCTTCTCGAAGTGAATAACCGCTAAGACCAATGTTGTTTAATTCACTCTCAGTAGCCACTTTGTCCGGTCGCACCTCATACGACACTTCTGTAAGCGAACCGCCGGTAAAATCGATACCAAGGTTAAGCCCAAACTTCATTGTCACCGCTGCTGAAAGCAACATAACTGCAAGGCCAAAGATAATGAGAATTTTTTTGTATTTGATGATATTCATAAGCCTATTTCGTTTTCTTAAAACCAATACCTGAATCGTACAACTTCGACATTTTACCTTTGGTAATAACTGTGTCCGGCAAAGCCATTAAGAGAGTGCGAGTAATGAGAAGCGCAGAGAACATTGAAGCCAAAACACCAATTCCAAACACCAAAGCAAAACCCTTCACAATAGAAGTACCAAACCAGAAAAGAATAATGGCGGAAAGAATACTGGTTAGGTTACCGTCACGAATCGCGCTCCAAGCACGAGAGAAACCAATTTTAGCAGAAGCTCGGAAACTATTGCCGGCACGATATTCTTCTTTAATGCGTTCAAAAACAAGTACGTTGGCATCAACCGCCATACCAAGAGACAGTACAAAACCTGCGAGACCTGCCGCGGTCAGAGTTACCGGAATGAGTTGGAATAGAGCGAGCATAATAGCCACGTAGAAGAAGAGTGATAACGAAGCCACAATACCTGGTACTCGGTACCAAAAAAGCATAAACAAAACCACAAAACCAAGACCAACCATTCCGGCCATAATACCTTTATCTAACACATCACCACCAAGTGAAGCCCCGATGCTTTCAGTACTCACGAGCGTGATAGGTACCGGCAAAGCACCAAAATTGAGGTTTTCAGCCAAACTCTTGGCTTCGTCCGGAGTAAAGTTGCCAGAGATAGTTGCTTTGCCACCACTGATTTCTTCATTGATACGAGGAGCTGAAATGACTTCACCATCGAGGAAGATGGCGAGGTTTTCTCCAATGTGATTTCTCGTAATATCGGCAAAGATTTGCGCCC
This sequence comes from Minisyncoccia bacterium, assembly GCA_050299955.1. Taxonomy (GTDB): domain Bacteria; phylum Patescibacteriota; class Minisyncoccia; order Phycocordibacterales; family UBA918; genus OLB19. Next base: position 19,019 of record JBNKWW010000014.1, read on the forward strand.
CTTCATCATTGAAATCGATAGCTACAACCGCCTCGTTAGACAAACCACCGCTAGTGTTGTTTTGACCTAAAAATTGTAGTGACGCGCTCTTTAGATAGCGTCCGCTAAGATCGGTGTTGATGTATACTGGTTCACCAATGTTGGCTTGCATTACTCCATTTTCATCAACTGTAGCTTTGGTAGTAGTTGGCATTGAAACCAGTTTGAACTCAAGTAGTGGAGTCTTGCCAATTTCCTCAACCGCTTTCTCTACATCAGTCACGCCTGGAAGTTCTACCACCAAACGTTCTGATGATTGACTGGAAACAAAACTACTTGATTCAACCTGAACGATTGGTTCGGAAACACCAAAGACGTTGACGCGACGCTCAATGACATCGCGAAGAACACTCATAAGTCCAGCTACCTCACTATCCGCTACACCGGAAGTGTCGGCTTCATATACTAAATGACTACCGCCTGAGAGGTCGAGTCCGAGTTTGAAGGGATATTTAGTAGCACTGTTTACGGTGTTTTGGTAGACAAAATAAGCTACCATAACTCCGATCAAGATGGTCACCAAAGCATAGAAGACTCTGATGATGGTATTAGTTTCTTTAATTTTTGGGTTCATATTTAAACTTCCACTATCGGTAATATAACGTGGGATACTATAGCATATTGAGAGTGGGTTGGGAAAAAGGCGGCATAGGCCGCGAGCCTTTGGCTCGCGGCCTATGCCGCCTCTTTTCCTTCATTATTTAGCCTAATAACAGTTACTCGGTAGTCAGACTACCGAGTAACTTATTGTTTCGTCTCCAACATCACGTTTTTTAGTAGTACCGCTACCGTAAGCGGCCCAATGCCGCCTGGAACCGGCGTGAAAAGTGAGGCTTTGGTAGCACACTCTGGCAAAGCATCGCCACGTAATTCGCCACCTTCTTCAGAGGTTCCGCCATCAAATATCACCACGCCTTCTTTAAGGTTTTCTGGTTTAAGGAGACCTGACACACCGGCACCAGAGATGATGATATCAGCCTGTTGCAAAACCTTATCATTATTTTCTGTTTCTTTGGTTAGCGTGATGACGTTGGCGCCTTGGCCGGCAGCCCAAAGGGCTGCCGGCTTACCTACCAACTTCCCCGCACCCACCACCGCAACTTTCTTCCCAGAAAAATTCACACTATGTTCCTCGGCAATAACTTTTATCGCACCGACTACCGGTGGCAGAATTTCTGTCTCTTCACCTTCGTAGTGCATCGCGTCAGTATCTTTGTTTTTTGGTATTTCCGCCAAGACTTCATCAGTGTTGATTGAACTAGGCAACGGTAACTGCACAATAATGCCATCACAATCCTCCACTGCTCGCCTTACCGTTGCTACCGCCTCTTCTGTTTTAGCATCAGCAAGAAGCTCAATCACATTTAAAACAATTCCAACTTCTGTTGCCTTCTTCTTTTTTAATTCCAGATATTTTTGCGTTTCGAAATTCGGAGCACATGTCAAAACCGCCAAGTGAGGCGTCTTACTCATCTTAGCTACCTCTGTTTTTACCTCTTCATACATTCGCGCCGCCAGCGCCTTTCCATCGACTATCATTTGCTTGATATTAACAGAGACCATACTCCTTTTTCAACTCAGCAATACCGTCTTTAAAGGCTACCTGTGGTCGCCAGTCGAGCAGCTTTGTTGCTTTTTCTATGTCTCCTTTTGAGTGCTTAACCTCCGCCCGCGGTGGAATGTGTTCAATTTCTCCGCCAATCATCTCCGCCAATTCCAAAACCGAAATCGAATTGCCACTCGCTACATTGCAAACCTCCCCTGCCAACTTTACTTCAGAAGTAGCTGCAGCCAGCAGAGCGACAGCAACGTCACGTACATGAACAAAGTCACGAGTTTGAAGGCCATCCCCTACCACTGTTAGAGTTTCGCCAAGACTGGCTCGCTTTAAGAAAAAGCCAACGGCTGCGGCATAAGCACCACTTGGATCCATATTCGGACCATACACATTAAAGAAACGTAGTGAGATAGTTGAGATGTTGTAAAGCTCAGCGTAGACCTGCATGTATTGTTCACCAATTAATTTATGCAGTGCATACGGAGTCTGTGGCATTGCCGGCAAGTCTTCACCGGCTGGCAACACTTCCTGACTACCGTATACTGCCGCTGATGAAGCCAATATTACTCTCCCGACCTTGGCACGCCGTGCCGCCTCCAAGACCGAAAGTGTGCCATTAACGTTCACGCGATGTGTCTCTACCGGATGTTCAATCGAATAAGGCACGCTTGGTAGTGCTGCCAAATGCACAATCGCGTCGACTCCAACGCAAAGTTTTACTAACTCTTCGGTATCACAAACATCAAGCTGCCGAAACGAAACTTGCTCAGGAACTCTTTCTCTCTTCCCAGCCGAAAGATCGTCAACCACGATAACTTCGTGTCCTTTTTCTAAAAAATATGGTACTAGGTTGCTGCCGATGAAACCAGCCCCGCCGGTCACTAGTATTTTCTTTGTTTCCATAGTTTTTGAATTATTAATTTGTTTTTTAAACACGAAACCGGCGGGGCTGGTTTCGTAACATTCTAACTAAATTAGTAAACAATTAGTTACCCGTGCGCATTAAAAGCACGCTGATGGTACGCAAAGCGATTTGCAAGTCTAATATCAAGGAGCGATGCTTTAAATAATAAAGATCAAAAGAGAGCTTGCACTTAGTGAGTTCAACATCGACTTCGCCACGTGGTGCATTAAACTCATTTATTTGCGCCCAACCAGAAAGACCGGGTTTAATAAAGTGACGAGTATTGTAGTACGGAATGGTTTCAGCATAATGCTGCGCTCTAGCGGGAAGTTCAGGACGCGGACCAACAAATGACAAATCACCTTTAAGAACGTTAATTAATTGAGGCAACTCATCAATACGTGTTTTACGTAAAAAGTGACCAAACTTTGTTACTTCCAACTTAGAGTTCAATGTAGTCGAACCATCATCGGTACCGGTCATAGTACGAAATTTAATAATATCTATCGGACGATTATACTGCCCCACTCGCTTAGTGGTGTAAAAAATCACTCCTCCATCACTGAACTTAATCACAGCAGCCACAACCGGCAAAACAAGAGCGGTCGGCACCAACAAGAGAAAGGCCAATACAACATCCAAGGCTCTTTTTAAAGCAGTATAAATTACTCCGGTTTCGGTAGATACATAAGACACAAACCAATCATATTCTAGAGAAGACAAAGGTATATGATCGAAGGTGTCTTCATAGAGTTTGTTAAAGTCGAGGAGCGCAAACTCAAAACGCAAGAAAGATAAATCAAAAATAATTGGCATTATTTTTGAGAGATGCTCACTTCTGGTGTCGGCCACGATGGTCTTTATATCGTTTTCTTCAATCACCTTAAGTAGACGGTCTTCAAAATTATCGGTAGATAAAACCGTTTGAAAATCGAGAATACGAACGAAAGTGTAATTGTAGCGGTCGTTATTGTTGATTTCGTCAGCGAGCTCTACCGCCTCGTGTCCGTCGGCAATAAGAATAGCTTTGTGTTTGTTTTTGGGAGAGAAATAATTAAATAAAACCAAACGCCAAAACGTTATTAGTCCAATCGAAACGAGCAAATATATGACAAGGTTAGTCTTTGGTGCGATAGTAAAAGGAAATACAATAAACATTATTGCGGCCAAGACGATGTTGATGATCTGAGAAGTGAGAATTCTTTTTTGGAGAAGATTCTTGAGGAAGGTTGTATGCTTATCGTAGAGACCGGTAAGATAGAAAATGAAAACCGACATACCGCCGATGAGTGTAAAAGGCCCAAAATGTAACGCCAAATTTTCACTGCTCGGAATAGCAAAATAACGCACCAAAAGTGTTAACCACAAAGCTAAAATGAAGCAGAGTAAGTCTCCGGCAATCAGTATAAATAATTCTCGAGAGCGTTCGGACATAATCAATATAGATTATAGCTGATAAGTCAGATTGTAAAGCCGTAACCAAAACAGAATAATTATGGTTCAATATACATTATGAAGATAATTTACGTAATTACAAAGTCTAACTTTGGTGGCGCACAGCGATATGTTTTTGAACTAGCGGAAGGGATGCGGACCAGAGGCCAAAGCGTAGCTTTGGCCTCTGGCCCGGAAGGTCGTCTCGTCGACCTTCTAAAAGAAGCCGACATTCCCCACTTTCCTATCCACAATTTCCAGCGCGACATAAACTTTTTGAAAGAACCTTTGGCACTCTTCGAGCTTTATCGACTTTTCAAAAAAGAAAATCCAGACGTGGTTCATCTTAACAGCTCCAAGGCCTCCGGCCTTGGAGCTGTAGCCGCTCGCCTCGCTGGTGTGCCACAAATTGTTTTTACAGCCCACGGCTGGCCTTTTCTCGAGCCACGTTCTTTTTTATGGCGCCTTGCCGCCTACATCGGTTCATACTTAACAGCCCTTCTCTCCCACAAAGTAATTTTGGTTTCTGAAAATGACCTCCGTCACACTAATATGCCTGGCACTAAGAACAAACTCATTGTAATTCACACCGCTGTTCCGGAAATAGATTTCAAAACTCGCAACGAAGCTCGTCAAGAACTTTTTGATGCAGAAACTGTTAACCGACACCAAGGAGATGTGTGGCTAATTACCAACGCCGAACTAAATCACAACAAAAACCAACTCACCGCTATTAAAGCAGTGGCTGAATATAATCAGAGCAACTCTCCAAAAATATTTTATTCACTGATGAGTGACGGGCAGGACAAAGAAATGTTAGAAAAATTTATCAGGGAACAAAACTTGGAAAATGAAGTGAGTTTACTTGGCTATGTAAACGACGGACGGGTGTATTTGAAAGCCTTTGATATATTCATCCTGCCTTCACTAAAAGAAGGCTTGCCGTACGCGCTCTTGGAGGCCGGCTCCGCCGGCCTCCCTGCCATCGCCGCAAAAGTCGGTGGTATTCCTGAAGTTATCGAAAATGAAAAAACTGGCCTATTAGTTGACCCTAAAAATAGCGCCAACATAAAGGATTCTCTGCAAACTTTAATACAAAACGAGTCATTACGTAACTCTATTGCCTTAAACCTTAAAAATAAAGTGGCGGCTGAATACACCCTCGCAAAGATGATAAAAGAAACAGATTCTATTTATAAAGGCAAAACGACATCATCCACCTTATAACGCCCTTTAGCATAGCGACTCATAGCCATCACAATACCGAGACCTAAAAACTCTGTCATTAAGTGCGTGCCGCCGTATGAGAGAAAAGGCACAGTGGTTCCGGTAACTGGCAAAAGACCAATGTTCATACCGATATTCACAAAGAAGTGACTGACAAGCAATATACACACTCCAACTGCAAAAAGTCTTTCAAAGTTTGAAGCCGCTCCGAGGGCGTTCTTAAGTAATCGCCAGACTACCACTCCAAACAAGGTGAACAGAAGCGTTACTCCGATCAATCCCCACTCCTCGGAGAAGGCAGCAAAAATGAAGTCGGTCTCATATTCTGGCAAGAACTCGAGCTTCGATTGAGTGCCGTAACCAATGCCCTTCCCCAATATTTGTCCTGAACCAACGGCGATGGTGGACTGATAGGCGTTGTAACCGGCACCCTGAATATCTGAAAGAGGGTCAAGGAAAGTAAGGATACGCGCTTTTTGATAATCTTGAAAGGCAAATTCCCACATACCACCAAAGGCTATCGCGCCAATCAAAAAAACGATCGCCAAGTGTTGCGGTCTGATTCCGGCCACCAAAACCATACCAAACCAGATAAAGAAAAGGATGATAGCCGATCCGAAATCGGGTTGAATAAATACGAGACCAAAAATCAGAAAAGCGTAAATTCCAGAAATAATGATGTGGCGGAAATCACCAATTAGCTCGTGGCGTTTACTAAAATATTTAGCTAAAACGGCAATCAAAATCAGCTTGGCTGGGTCTGATGGTTGAAGCGAGAAGAAACCAAAGTTAAAGCGACTCTGGGCGCCGAGAGTTACTTCACCAATAAAAAGCACTAAGACCAGTGAGGCCAAGACACCCAAGTAGAGCCAAAAGGTAGTATTTCCGTTTCGGAGAAAGCGATAATCCGGCAACATAGCTCCGAGCATCAAAATCACACTCACCGTAATCCAAGCTACTTGGCGGACAAAAAAAGCGTTCTCACCCTGAAAGGTGTACATAGTAACAAGACCCATAAGTGACAAGAATAGAGCCGAACCAAAAAGTAATGGGTCGAAGCCGGAAAATAGTGTTCGGAGATAACGCATAGAAGTATTGTATGCTAAAGGCAAGAGAGTGGCAAAAAGGGCGGTGCTGTAGGCACCGCCCCTTTTTGCCACTCTCTTGCCTACTGCAACCCAGCCATAATCGAAACTACAGTTTCAATTATAGCTGGGTAAAACTAGCCTTGGTTTTTGGCACAATGTCTATAACCGCCGCACCCTCTTCACAAAGTGAAGAAGTAATGACACGATAAATCTGATCAACTTCCTGGCTAGTTAGCGCTTGATAGTAATGGTCTTCCTCGCTGGCGATAGTCTTTATAAAGTCCATTTTTACTTGTTTTCCAAGACCAATAGCATATATTTCTACGCCACTTTCTTTAACTGCGTTGGCTGCATCAATGGCATATTGCTCAGGATCTTCCTCTGGCGCGGTAGCTAGACCGTCAGTCAAAACAATCAACACCTTGCGCGCGTCCTCGTTATGTCTTTCACTAACCAGCTCCTCTCCGGCTGCGGTAATAGCGTCGCCAGTATTAGTGCTTCCAGTTTCTTCTTTAGGATCAATCGCCAAAGCAGAAACAAACGTTGCCACACTAGTTGTTTGATTGGTTAACTGACTCACCAATATCGCTTTCGAAGCAAATGTCACGAGTCCTACTCCGTCTTTGCTGTTTAGACGATTAACAAATCTTTCAGCTGCTTGCTTCACCGAAGTAATTGGCTCCGGTGGATTCTCGGAGTCGTTGTTCATACTGCCAGAAAGGTCAATTGCCAAAACCACATCAGTTGGTATTTCACAGCTGCGAAGGGTCGTCGCTATTGGTTCCGGCCAGGTGAATGTTACTTTGGTGTTTTCTTGTGGCGCAAAACTATCCACATAAGTTTCTGAGGCTGCTAGAGCAGTGCCTTCAGAGTCGAAGATGGTAGCCACCACTTCAACATTCTTAGCGGCTGAAACATCGTTGTTGTACAATACTGCTTCGAGACGTGGTTTGCTATCGCTACCAGTGAGTGAACGGCTCACAATGGTAAATTGGTCACGACCATAAGTTGCCGGTTGCCAAATCTCAGCTTCACCGAGAGTAAGGAAAGTACGAGTTGGAACACGTCTACCGACCATAATTCTGCCCTCGAAAATCGGGTAAATACTATCTGGAGGCAAAACTGTCGTACCACTTCTTTCCAAGATTAAACCCTGTTCGTCGTAGAGTGAAAATGTGTATGGTATTGCTGGCGAAGCGGCAATTTTATTGGTATTTTCCACATAGGCTACGGCATTGTATTGACCGTCAGTAACCTTAAAACTTCTGGCCCACTTAACTGTTGGCTCCTCAATGCTGAAGGCGCAGATGCGTACACAAGAACCATCGCAGTCAACTCCTGCTTCATCGCCGTTTTGTTTGTTATCAAAACAAGTTGGCGCTGAATAAAAATATTGCGCGTAGATTAAGTAAAATATCGGTGCCAAAAGCACCGCAAATATTACGCCGTAAATAAAACGACGACGCATAGCCCAGCTGGCAGTAGTTCGCATATGGAATATTGTACCAGACTCCCCCGCCGTCGCTTCGCTCCGGCGGGTATTTCTTAATTTACTCAAACACAACAACCAACCCAAATATCAAATATATGGACGTCGGACGTCCATATATTCAATACTGATATAGTATACTTTTTGTTATGGATATTTATCACACACTTAATCGCGGTGTGGACAAAAGAAAAATTTTTCTTGATGATCTTGATCGACTACGATTTGTGCATGATATGTACGAATTTAATGACACAAAACCTGCAGGCAACGCTTATAAGAAATTCCAATGTATGGACGTCGGACGTCCATACATTGGAATAACGCCAACAGGTATTAATACTAAAAGAGACCAGCTAGTCGATATCCATGGGTGGGTACTTATGGGAAACCATTATCACCTACTGTTATCTGAGTGTCAGGAAAACGGTATATCT
>JBNKWW010000015.1:0-5692 GCA_050299955.1 Minisyncoccia bacterium
CCCCCGCTGCTTTCATTTCCATCGAAATTTCAGACTTCGGGGATATTGATGTAATATATGGGGAACTTATGGGAAAAATTGGAAAATTCATCGATAAGATGCTTGGTTCGGTGTCGACAGATATTGGTATCGACTTAGGTACTGCCAACACTTTGGTATATGTAAAAGGCAAAGGCGTGGTCATCAACGAGCCAACCATCGTCGCTATCAACAAAAAAACTGGTCAGCTAGTAGCTATCGGTGAAGCGGCTAAAACTATGCTCGGTCGCACTCCAACTCACATTGAAGTTGTACGTCCTTTAGTTGAAGGAGTTATTTCCGATTTTGAAATCACCGAAGAGATGCTCTCATACCTTATAAATAAAGTTCAGAGTGAAGGGCGGCGCAACTTCGTTGCGCCGCGTGTCCTCATCGGTGTGCCTTGTGGTATTACAAATGTTGAGATGCGTGCCGCTCGTGACGCTGCCAAAAACGCCGGCGCTCGCGAAGTATTTTTGGTTGAAGAACCAATGGCTGCCGCAATTGGTGCCAAGCTCCCGATAGATAAAGCTATTGGCAGTATGATTATCGACATTGGCGGCGGTACAGCCAACATTGCCGTTCTCTCTTATGGTGGGGTAGTCACGTCCCGCAACTTGCGTCTTGCCGGCGACCACATAAACGCGTCGGTCAGCAGCTACATTCGCGACCAATTCAAGGTGTTGGTGGGTGACAAAACCGCCGAGCAAGCCAAAATAAAACTAGCTTCTATTGAAGAGGGTGGCGAGGTTAAAGAAATGGTGGTCCGTGGTCGCGACGTGGTAACTGGTCTGCCGCGAGAGGTTGTTATCACCGACTCCGACATCAGAAATGCCATTTCTCAATCTGTCGATACTTTAGTTGAAACAATTCGTGCGGTACTCGAGCAAACTCCGCCCGAAGTTTTGGCCGACATTATGCAACGTGGCATTTATCTCTCTGGGGGTGGCGCACTTCTTCCTGGATTTGCAGCTCTCTTAGAAGATATAATAAAAGTACCGGTGGTAGTGGTGCCAGACCCTCTCCGTGCGGTAGTGCGAGGGGCAGGAACAATCTTAGAAGACCTAGAAGCTTATGAAGAAATTCTCATCGATCAAAACGACGAAGTCGCGTCAAACTGGAGAAGCTAAACTCTGGTGGCGTTTGCTACTTTCTTTTTTACTACTTTTCTTGTGTCTTTGGTTTTTTGCCAATTTCTTTGGCAATGTGGCTTCGGCGGTAATTTATCCGGTGGTCAAAATAGAAAGCTGGTTTAAAGAATCAAGCAGTGCTTTGCCTTCGTATCTTAGGGACAGAAATAGCTTAATCGCCGCCCAAGAAGAATTGGAACAAAAGCTAATCGAATCCCAGCTCGACAACCGCACCCAAGAGGCTTTGGAATTTGAAAATTCTCGTCTCCGCAGTCTTTTGGGTGAAGAGGGCGAGGCAAGAATAGTGGCTGGAGTGGTTGCACGTCCAACCGATTTGCCTTACGACATTTTGCTGTTAGACAGAGGTGAAAGCGATGGAGTTAATAGCGGTGCTCCAGTCTATGCCGCCAAAAACCAAATCATCGGTTTTGTATCGAGGGTCTACGAACATAGCGCCCTAGTCACTCTGGTTACTACTCCTGGCGTTGCCTCCACAGTTTATGTTTATGGTCCAAATATTTACACTACAGCGGTTGGTGTTGGTTCTGGAACTCTCAAAATAAGTGTGCCACAAGGTATCAATATCGAATCCGGCAACACAGTTATTTTGCCGTCTCTTGGAGTGGGAGTGTATGGAAATATTTCGGTGGTTGATTCAGAACCATCGCACCCTGAACAATACGGTTTTGTTTCTATTGATATACCGCTGCAAAGTCTCAGAATGGTCTCGGTAGGGGAAAGAGCGATTCCGGAGATCTCGTTTGATGAAGCTAAAAAAATAGTTGAGGAGGTGAAGAGTAGTTTTCTTGAAGTTCCGGTACCAGATGGCGTGTTGGTCGACGCGCACAGCACTACCACAGCCACTAGTACAGAAGAAGATGGAGACTAACTTTACACTACAATCTAGAAATTGGTTTTGGCGACCGGTGTTTGCAGTGGCAATATTTGCGGCGGCAATATTTTTTTCACCATACTTAGTCTTCTTTTTGGCGTTGCTTTACGCCTGGTACTTTATGTTTCCTTTTGAATTGGCACTGTTTGGTTTTTTGATTGATGCGTATTTTGGTGTCGGAGGCGTTTTTCCATATCTCTATACTTTAGGAGCATTCCTTATTTTGGTAGCCAAAGAGTTGATGGGTCGTTACCTTAATCTCGATAAATAATTTATGCTTTGGTTTAAAAAAAAGAGAAGAACCACAATTGAGTTTGATGAGATTTTGATGGACTCTTCAAACCTACCTTCATTCAATCGCGCCAGAATGGAAGGGCGAATGGAGCTGCCAATCCAAAGACGAAGTGTTTTTATTGTAGCTGGTATTTTCTTCAGTATTGCGACAATTTTCTTGGGAAAAATATTTTGGCTTCAAGTTGTTTATGGTTCTGAGTACAGAGACCGAAGCGACAACAACCGTCTCGACGCCGGTGTTATTATTGCTGAGCGCGGTGTTATTTACGATCGCACCGGAGAAATGTTGGCATGGAACGAAAGCAGTCTGAGTGACAAATACGATTTTCCAATGCGCGCCTATACCGACCGAGCTGGACTTGGTCAACTGCTCGGTTACGTAAGTTACCCACAAAAAGACTCCAAAGGTTTTTACTACCGTACCGACTACATTGGCCGTACTGGCATCGAGTCTTCTTACGAAGAATTACTTCATGGCGAAAACGGTAAAGAGCTAGTTGAGGTAGATGCGCTTGGTAACATCATCTCGTCGTCAGCGGTTAAGGCAGCTAAAGCTGGTGAAGCAATTACTACCTCGGTTGATGCTGAACTTTCCGAGGCTATGTACAACATCATTTCTTCATCAACTGAGATTGCTGGTTTTAGGAGTGGAGCCGGCGCCATTATGGATGTTGAAACTGGTGAAATAATTGCTATGACCAGTTTTCCTTCGTATGACCCAGAAGTAATGGCCGATGGCGACGATGTAGACTTAATAGAAGAATACAACAACGATGATCGTTTTCCTTTTCTTAACAAAGTTTTTGGCGGAGCTTACACACCCGGTTCTATTGTTAAACCGATAGTAGCTTATGCAGCTTTGGTTGAAGATGTAATTGGTGTGAATGATGTTATCTATTCAAATGGCGCGCTAACCATTCCAAACCGCTACAATCCAGACCAACCCTCTCGCTTTGGTGACTGGCGCGCCCACGGCAAAATGACAATGCGCGAAGCAATTGCTTTTTCTTCTGACGTTTACTTTTACATTATCGGGGGTGGGTTACCGTCATTTGCCGTGCCACAAGCCGGACTAGATCATGCAATGACTGGGCTTGGTATTGAAAGAATGGATAAATATTTTTCACTCTTTGGTCTTGGTCAAAAAACCGAAATCGCATTGCCAGGAGAACAGGGTGGAACTATACCTACTCCAGAATGGAAACAAGAGCATTTTGAGGAGGACTGGCTTTTGGGCGACACTTACCTAACCGCCATTGGTCAGTTTGGCTTTTTAACTACACCACTTCAAATGCTTAGAGCCTACGCAGCTATAGGTAATGGAGGAAAACTTTTAGATCCACATATTATAAAAGACCAAACACCTGAATACATAGACCTTGGTCTGGATCAAAATTCACTCAAGGTGATAAAGGAGGGAATGCGAATGACGGTAAATTATGATGGTGGTACCGCGCGTGGTCTTGAGAAAAAATACGTGGACGTGGCGGCTAAGTCTGGTACGGCTGAGCTTGGAGTAGATAAAGCACATGTCAACTCCTGGGCGGCTGGCTTCTGGCCGTATGAGGAACCTAAATACGCTTTCATTCTTTTGATGGATAGAGCGCCACGCAGTAACACGCTTGGTGCCACCACTATTATGGGTCAGGTGCTCGATTGGATAAACGATAATCGACCAGAGTATCTTTTGAATGAAGCGGTGGTGGATGGTGATTAAAGAAAGGCGGCGCGAAGCGCCGCCTTTCTTTAAATATTTAAATTAGCGTGAGGCTCCGCCTCACGCTAATTTGACCCGCTCCGTAATATACGTATAATGTGTGTCAAAGTTATATTTTAAAACTATGAATGACACACAAGCATATCTAACCCCGGAGAAGTTTGAAGAGCTCAAGAAGGAGCTAGAACACTTGAAGACAGTTCGCCGTAAGGAGGTGGCTGAATCTCTCGAATACGCCCGCAGCCTCGGAGACTTATCCGAAAACGCTGAATACCAAGAGGCTCGTGATATGCAAGCCGCTATTGAAGAGCGCATTGGTCACCTGGAGCAAGTTATTAAAGAGGCCAAAATCGTTGCTAGCGACAAACGTGGCGATGTGGTAGGTCTTGGTTCTGTAGTGTCTATTCAGAAAGACGGCGAAAAGCAAGACCGCGAATATACTATCGTTGGTTCTGAAGAGGCTAACATTCACGAACACAAGCTCTCATACCTTTCACCACTTGGTGAAGCTTTGATGGGTAAGGTCAAGGGTGATACTTTCAGTTTTGAAACTCCGGCAGGGAAGCAGTCCTATAAGGTGATTAAAGTTAAGTAAAATAAGGAGTAGCGTAGCTGCGACTTTCAAGTGAGCGAGTGTCATAAATAAACGTAGCGTAGCGCAGTTTATTTATGACCGAGCGAGCGCAGAAAGAAAGCTCTGCTTACTATATTTTACTTATGCAGATGCTTAATAAAATCGGCCCCTTACTAGGGCTGATTTTACTTAGAAAAATAAGGAGGTCGCATCCGACTATATTTTTCTTATGCGGAGCGAGCGATAGTTAGCAGCCTGCTATAGACAAACCGAATTTTGTAATTCTTCTGCTTATTTACTTAGCAGTCCGCCATAGGTTTTTCGATAATTGTTAAGGAATCGTAATATCCAGTTTTGAAAGAAGTTAGTGGGAAAGCGCGGGGCCTTCGGCCCCCGCGCTTTTTCTATACTTCAACACAAACCCGACTCGTTTTTAGTACTGTTAACAGTACTAAAAATTAGTATTTGCTTATTTTTTTTAATCTCTTTAAAACACTTTGCACTTTTAACATTTCCCTTTATACTGAACACATTATGTCATCACTGGAAGAAATTCGTATTGAACGCATCAAAAAGAGAGACCTGCTAGCCGCAGCTGGGATGAATCCCTACGCCACCAAAAGTGAGCGTACTCACGATATCAAAGCTGTACTATCAGATTTTGATTCTCTCTCAGAAAACGAAACTGAAATAATCATCGCCGGAAGAATAATGTCACTTCGCCGTCATGGTGGTTCTGCCTTTGCTGATATTTTTGACGGCTCTGAAAAGATGCAAGTTTTCTTTTCTCGTGATGCTATCGGTATCAAACTATTTGAACTCCTAAACGACACCATCGATCAAGGTGACTTCATCGAGGTAAAAGGTGTGCCATTCATCACCAAGCGTGGCGCCGAAGCTATTGCTGTTTCTGATTGGCGTGTTCTAACCAAGTCACTCCAAGCAATTCCAAGCGAACACTTTGGTATCAAGGATGAAGACGAACGTTATAGGAAGCGCTACTTGGATATTTTGATGAACCCAGAACTTCGCGAACTTTTTGCTAAGAAAGCACTCTTTTGGGAAGT
>JBNKWW010000016.1:0-13406 GCA_050299955.1 Minisyncoccia bacterium
CCCGATGCGAATTCTATTGTATTATTGTTTGGAATATGAGGTGTTAACGGACTATTTATTGCACCATTTTTAATTGCACCTTTTTGTGTCTTTGTACTTGACATAATCTAATATATTATTTATAAATAATATACTATATAAATGCAATAAATGCAACGAAGTGACTAAGGATAACCTACCCCAACAACCCCAAAATAACCGCCGCAAATTTATCACCGTCACCACGCACCAAACTCCGCTTAAGCACATCACCATTCCTCACCACCACTTCATCTTCTGACAACAAATCAGCTCGCAGTACTTTCGCCACAGCGTCATGACAATCATCAACCACCGGAAACTGAAAGTTCTCCTGGTATCGCTTAAGCAAATCATCCGGCACCACACTAGTATTGATAACCAACACATCAGGAAACTTGCCGACGTACTTCTCTATCTCCTTGGCATGACCAAGAGCGGTAAGCCCATGAGTCTGCCCTGGCTTAGTCATCAAATTAACTGCAAAGACAAACTCCGCTTTAGATTCACAAATTGCTTCACCTACCCCACCGACAATACAATTCGAAAGCAGACTGGTATACAAATCCCCCGGACCCAATACAATCAAATCGGCATTTGCTATAGCTTCCTTCACCTCCTCGCTAACCACCGCCTTTGGCTCCATAGAAATATTTTCAATGGAGTGTTCGAATCGGTCTTCTGCCGGCTCATCTATAGCATGCTCACCCACGACTATCTGCCCATCGCTATACTTCGCCACCAGATGCACCTTATCGGCAGTCACCGGCAGAACCCTTCCCCGCACACGCAAAATACGAGACGCGGCTTTCACTGCCTCCGCCTCCGAACCAATAATTTCCGTCAAAGCCACCATCAAAAGATTGCCGAAGTTATGCCCACTGAGACCTTCGCCTTTATCAAAACGATGCAAAAAGAGTTCACGCAACAACTGATCATGGTCGTCCACCTCGCTAGCTAGAGCTGTAAGCGCCATCCTCATATCACCCACTGGCAACTGACCAAACTCGTCACGCAACCGACCAGTCGAACCGCCCGAATCAGCCATCGCAATAACGGCCGTGATATCCACCTGCTCATGGTGTTTTTTGAGCCCTTGCAACACTGGGTAAATCCCGGTACCACCGCCAATCACCACCACTTTCTTTTTATCTTTTATATTGCTCGTACTGTTTTCACTCATAACAATTCTAAAACCACACCCAACACCAAAATGTTACAATACACTAAACATTATGATTCCAAAAACTATTCATTACTGCTGGTTTGGCGGCAAGCCAAAACCTCCACTGGTAACAAAATGTATCGAAAGCTGGAAAAAAACCTGCCCAGATTTTGAGATTAAGGAATGGAATGAAGACAATTTTTCTGTCGACAACTTCCCATTCACCAAACGAATGTACCGAGAGAAAAAATGGGCCTTCGTCGCCGACTATGCCAGGCTACATATCATCAACCAATACGGGGGGTTTTATCTTGATACTGATATGCTTCTTCTTCAGTCACTTTCCCCACTGGTAAACAAACAATGTGTACTTGGTGAAGAATCAGAAGGAGTTATAAATGTTGCCATGATGGGTGCAAAGACACACCACCCCTTCATCGCCGCCTGCAAAAAATTCTACGACCAGGACCCCCAAGAACTTACCACCATACCGCGCGTTGTTTCAGAAACATACGCAACATACGAAGATAAAGACTCCGTAACCATCTACCCGCCAAAAGCGTTCTATCCGTATGATGTTGCACACATAAGTGAATATTATGGACAACCTTTAGGTCCGGAAGTTATCGGAGTACACTTATGGGACTACTCTTGGGGACACCCACTGCTCCGCTTCCTAAACAAATACCCTGCTTACCACAGCTGTAAAAAAATCCTCGGAGCACTAGGTATAAAAAACACAATTAAGAAGATGCTTGGACTAGCAAAGACATAAGGTTTTCTTATATATTTTTAAAATAAATTAAATTAAAATATCTGATCTAAAAACTTATGTCTACAACAATCCTTAAGTTTATAAAGCATTGGCAATTATCTGGAATCAAAAAATATTCAGTAAATGCCATCTGGTCGCTATCATCACGATTGTTCTCAACGATTGTAGGTTTAATTGTCACCATCTATCTGGTTCGCTATTTGGGTCCAGAAAATTTTGGCAATTTAAGCTACGCTGTTAGTTATGTAGGCTTATTCTCAATATTAGGATCTCTAGGTGTCACAACCATAGTCGGCCGCGAATTGATTAAGCATCCTGAAAATACCAATAAACTAATGGGGTCGGCATTTGTAATCCAGCTTATTGGTGGATTTATCGCCACTTTAACTGTACTTATCAGCGCTTTAATTTTTACCGAGCAAGATGTCTCGCGCGTGGTTATTTTTATTTTGGCAGGTACCTTGATATTAAACACTCTACAAAATATACGGGCCGAATTTGCTGCGCATGCGGAAATTAAATATACAGCCCAAATAGACATACTTGCTGTTATCATATTAAATATACTCAAATTATCGGTGGTCATACTCGATAAAGGTGTACTATGGATCGGATTGATTCTATTGTTTGAACCGTTTCTGGTAGGTGCTTTACTAATATACAGGCGTACATACATATATGGTTCCTTACGTGAGTGGCAGTTTCAGAAACAAACAGCTTACAAACTCCTCATAGACGCTTGGCCGTTTATATTCATCGCGACTTTTTCAAGTATTTTTTCTCGAATTGATCAAGTCATATTAAAACAACTCATGGATAGTGCTGCTGTTGGTATTTATTCTGCTGCAATCAGAATCTCTGAGGCATGGCTTTTTGTGCCCGGTGCAATAGCAGGAGCATTATTTCCTGCTATAGTTAATGCATCCAAAGTGAACATATATGAATACAAGAGGAGACTACTTTCGTTGATGTTTTTTCTCGGTGCGCTTTCTATAACAGTGGCCACAATATTTTCATTTTTTGGTCAATTTTTCATTCAGTTACTTTACGGACATGACTATGTTGCCAGTACGCCAATACTCAACATATATCTGTTGTCCAGTGTATCCATGTCACTCTACTCTGTTATCAATCTATATTTAATAAACGAGAACAAACGTTTTACAATTTTCCTACTGACCTTCTGTACTGCGATAGCAAACATTATTTTGAATTTGGTTCTCATACCTGTTTACGGGACCATTGGTGCGGCTTTTGCAACTTTGATTTCTTATTTGATACTGCTACTGCCAACAGTGCAAATACTTAGAATAAAGTAGTCTCTTCTATTATGTTAGACTTAATTCGATTCTATGAAAACTTCTATTCGCACAACATCCAGACAAAATTGTCCCGTATGTAAGTCCGCGGGGATAATCACCTATAAAAATCTCACAGACAACCAATTCGGTGCGCCTGGTGAATGGGACCTATCTTGCTGTAAAAACTCCGAATGTAACACATTTTGGTTAAATCCAACTCCCATTGCTGAAGACATTCCCAAATTATACTCCACTTATTCAACACACGGCGTCAGTAAAAAACATGTGCCAAAACAGAATCTTCTCCGTAAATTCCTGAAAATTGTCCGCTCTTCACTCTTGCACACAAAATATAAATATCCAACCAACATACATCCGACTCTCTCGTATTTTTTTACCAAACTATCATACCTACATCCAACCTGGGCTGATATTCAAGCGGCCAATATGTTCTATATCCCATACGTTCAAAACGGCAAGTTTTTAGATGTAGGCTGTGGAAATGGTAGTTCAATGCAAACTATGAAAGATATGGGTTGGAATGTTACCGGATTGGATTTTGATGAAAATGCCGTCGCGGCTGCCAAAGAAAGCAATCTGGAAGTTTTTGTTGGCGACGTATTTTCTCAAAAATTTGCAGACAACTCATTTGACGCAATACTGATGAGCCATGTCATTGAACATGTACCAAATCCGAAGGAAGTAATACAAGAGTGTCATAGAATCTTGAAAAAGAACGGCACACTGTCTATCATAACTCCCAATACAAATTCCCGTGGACATAAAGAATTTAAATCGTTCTGGCGCGGACTGGAAACTCCGCAACACTTACAAATATTTAGCGTCGAGTCGCTGGGGGCTATCACCAAACAAATAGGTTTTAATGTCGTTAAAAGTTTTTCTTCGGCTCAAGGGAATAACTATATTTGGAATGCCTCGCAAGATGCGATTCTTAAAGCCAAAGATATAAAAAAGAATTCCCAAATACAACGATTGCTAAACAATGTCTATACCAACGCTATCCGTCTATTCAAAAAAAATCAGGACGAGGTGGCAGTAGCGGTAGCCACCAAATAGCTATTGCACAAATCTTCGCAGTACGGCACGTAACTTTTTGAGTCTGTAAACTACATAAAACAGAATGCGCTTCCACCAAACCAGTGTTGTATTTTGTGACAACTTGTCCAAATAATTGATATTATCTGCTATGGCGCGAGCCTCCCGGTCAACAAACGATTCTTTGCTTTCCTTATTTATACCAACAACGTTATTCTCATGCTGGCGATATTTTTGTAAAACTTTATTTATGACAACCAGCTTCGCTGGCCAAATAGCCAACTGTATCCAAGAATCGTGCGCGGGAGCATATTCAGGAATTGGCAAAGCGCTTTTTATCACCTCTGCTCGATATGATGTCATAGCGCCACCAATACAACTACCCCACACGTAATTCAATATCCACCTTCTCTTCTTGGTGTAATAGTCATATAGAGTATCTTCTATATAACCAATCTCCCGTTTATTTTCCGAGTCAGTTATTATTAACCGATTACAGACCCAATCCACGGTAGAGTCTTCATAAGCACAAACATGCTCTTCAACTTTTTCTAAAGACCAAGAGTCATCATGATCACATAAAAAAATGATATCTCCTCTACACATTAAAATTGCATTTTCGGTGTTTTTAATAATACCCTTTTTGCCCTGATTATATTCCCAACGTACTCTGCCATCTTTTTTCCTATATTCTTCAAGGATAGACACAGTATTGTCACCACACTCATCATGACTGACTACCACTTCTAAATTACTATAAGTCTGATCGAGCAGAGAATCCATTTGTTCTCTGATAAACTTTTCACTTTTTGATGTTGTTAACGCAATGGACACCAGGGGATGTCTTGACATACTGCTTATCATTCCATGCATCATAGCACAAAACAAGTATATTAATAACAGTCAATTATGCTATCCTTAATCTATGAAAATACATCCCACCCTAAAAAACTTCTTTAAAAACACCTTCCCCAGAGTCTATGCTTATCTTTTCAACATCCGACAAGCTCAAAACGAGAGAAACGTTTTTTTCTTTCCTAAGGCCAATGTTGTTTACTTGCCAATACCCAAATGCGGATGTTCAACTATTTTTTCTCTGCTCGTAATGAATGAATTGGAACTAAATGAAATACCAAAACAAGTACACTCCATGACATATAAATTTAACATTGATCCAGCAAATGCTTTTAGTAATGAAAATAATCCTTTAGTGTTCACTTTTGTCAGAAATCCATTGATACGAATTGTCTCTTGTTACAAAAACTTAGTAGTAGATATCACTGAAAACGATATAGCCTTCCCTTATTACCCAGGTGTTTTTAGTCGTGAAATGACTTTCGCTGAGTTTGTAGACAAAATCATATACATACCAGACTGGCGTGCTGATAGACACTTCAAGTCTCAAAGTGCTCATTTACGTAAGCCTGGCCTTAAAAAAATTGATTACATCGGAAAACTCGAAAACTTTGACGAAGACATAAAGCAAATCACGGACAGAATCGAAATTCCATATATAGATCCGGTAAATGTAAGCAGCAGAGCGGCAACAAAATTGGAAGAGTACTATACTAAAGAAGTGGCTGAAAAAGTACACAAACGCTACCTCGAGGATTTTAGATCTCTGGGCTATGAAGATAGCTACAAATCATTTTATGATAGTTTGCCGAGATAATTAAATCTTTTCCATGAAAGCAAAAGAACCAACAACACCAACGCGGTTATCGGGCATTCCTTTATACCGACTTCCGTTTTACTTGGTCAAAAAAGCGATGGGGTTTATATCTCGATATAAAAACAATCCCAAGTATCTCCTATCGTACACCTACACACTCCTTGGTTTCAATAAAGCCAAACTTGAAAATTTCTTGTCCCATGACGCTTTCTTAGAAAATGCAAGGACAACTTCCACGATTCGATTTGGTGATGGTGAGTTTACACTTATGCTAAACGTCAATGATCTTCATTTCCAAAAAAGATCTCCTACCCTGTCTGCAGCACTTTGGAAAATTATCAGAGAGTATACAGAAAACTCTACTTATATATTGGGTATTCCGGCCTACGTAGCACTTAGTAATAAAACACTCGCCGCGGCAGACAAGCTTTTTCTGTGGATGCATGCAAAGACCTTCTTCAACTCATATTTACCTAGAAAAGAAAAATACTTTAATGCACACGTTTTCTATACAAAAGACAAAACCATGGGCTTTATAGAATATGTTAGTGAGGGCAAGAATGTATTGTTTGTTACCAATCAAAATTATTTGAATGGCATAAGAAAAAAAATATCCTTACCAAAGGTAAAATCAATTCAGTATATTATAACTCCGGAGACGAATGCTTTTGAACAAATAGACGATATATTCAGTGACATTGTAAACAAAGCCGATCCAAAAAACTCAATAGTACTTATCGCCTGCGGACCAGCCTCAAAAGTTTTGATATATAAGTTGTCTAACAAAAATATAATTGCGCATGACATGGGGCATGGCTTTGCTTTTATACTTGGTGGCGACACCCCCGACTGGAAAAGTGAGGCAGTTTTTTTTGAGGAACAATTTCCATTACTATGAAATTTAGCATCATTACACCAACCTATAAACGACCGGAGCTCCTAAAACGAGCGGTTGATTCCCTACTAAATCAATCCCATCAAGACTGGGAAATGATAGTGGTGAACGATGATCCAAACACCACCCTCCCCTTTTTCGATGATAAACGCGTTCATGTGTACACAAATGAACAAAATTCTGGTGTTAACGCAACTAGAAACAAAGCACTATCTTTAATAGCTGAAGATAGTGACCGTTTTATATTTCTTGATGATGACGATTATCTGACCACGGATGCTTTGCTGGTATTATCGCAAATCATAAAACGACACCCGCAAGAAAAATGGATTGTCACAAACAGATCATACGAAAATGAAAAAACCATAACAAAAGCGCCTGAAGACGAAACCCACTACAATTACACCAAGGATTATCTTGTCTTAAAAAGATTTAGGGGAGATGCTACACATTGCATAG
Organism: Minisyncoccia bacterium; assembly: GCA_050299955.1. Lineage (GTDB taxonomy): Bacteria > Patescibacteriota > Minisyncoccia > Phycocordibacterales > UBA918 > OLB19. The sequence goes on from JBNKWW010000016.1 coordinate 7,342, forward strand.
ATGTGAGATTGGCCCAAAAAATAACCTTTCCAACCAAAATAAAAAATGGCGATGAATGGCTATTCTTTTATATCCTTGGAAGGAAAACACCGATGTTTTATAAAAATGTAACCACAACTCTCAGCGAGGGATATACAGCAGAAGGATTAAATTACCGTCCGCGATCGACTCAAAATCAACTGCAAACATTAAAAAAAATATATATGGAAGGAAAAGAAAGTGGTATTTCTTGGCACCCATTCTTTCTTTTTTACCTCGCCATGCGTTTTATTAGAGCATTTATCAAAAAATAATATGAATTCACTTTTTAGCGTAGTCATAAACTTAGAGCGTAGCAAAGACCGGCGTGTTTTTATGGAACAACAACTCTTAGATTTGCAAATACCCTTTCATATATTTAATGCCACTGATGGTTCAAAATACGATTTTTCAAATGAGTTTGATTACGATAAATCTTTCCGCATAAACAACAATATTTTAACAAACAGAGAACTTGGCTGCTCACACTCACATCGTTCTGCATTAGAACACTTCCTTAAATCCGACAAAAAGTACGCGCTGATAATGGAAGACGACATCGAGATTGACCAATGCTTCACTCAGGCACTTTCAGAAGAATTGCGCAAAAGGATGACAAATAAAACTCATTGGGATTATCTTCAATTTGACTACCCTGCTGTTGGTATCGCCGGTGTTTTATTTTGGTGGTTTTTGTTTGGCAACTTGGTTAAGAAAAATAGAAATAATATTTTATTTTTAATTAAGTCACCTTTATATATCTCAAAAGGGCTCGTAGCCAATTGTCTTAGTTTGTACTCAGGAACAAGAGATGTTTTATTCAAAAAAATAAAATATGGCAGATCACTATTAGTTCATCGTGATAAATATCAAACTGGTTGTTATCTGATCACCAGAGAAGGAGCGCAGAAATTGATCAAAATGAATACACCACTAATATACGCCGCGGACCATCTACAAAACGCTGCGCGTAGAAACAGTGATCTGCAGCATGAGTTTTATTCCCCGAGACTGATTAGACAAAAACGTGAGCATTTCCGGAGCGAAATAGAAGATGAATACTTTGGAAAAAAGGTAATAGCGTACTAAAATTTCACCCCTTAAAGAAACTCGCTTCGAGATGCTTCACAGACTGAGCATCAGGATGATAACCGGCGTACACAGCCTTTATCATTAAAGCTGCTCTACTAAAATATAGTTTTGTCGGACCTTTTCTTATCAATCCAAGAATCAACAATCCGCATACCCAAACAAAAACATTGAGAAAAAGAATTACTGGTCCTTGTTTGCTGTGTTTACGGGATATTCTAACCATATTACGCATACGGTAATAGACTTTGAATGGTGATGTGCTTTTATCGAACTGACCAAATATATGTGATGATTCTGCACCAAAAGTCATGTCTACATCTTTTAAACCTGGAATAGAACAAAGGTACGACTTATATCCTAATTCTTTAATCTTCCAAGAATATTCGACATCGTCACCATACAAAAATAGAGATGCATCTGGAAGTTCGGCATTTCGCACAGCATCGATTGGTAAAAGCGTACCGCCATAGACAAAACCCTCTGTTGGTATTATCGGAACAAAAGGACCTCTCTTGGTTTTTTTCTTTTTCACTAAAAGTAAGTCTAGAAAGTGTTTAACTTTTGCAATACTAAAAACCTCAAAGAAAGTTTTTTTAGGGGTATCGTCAACTAGTGTTTGACGATAGAAAAATTCCCTATTATCCAAAACATCATTTCTGTTTGCACATAAAACAACTTTTTGATTAGGAAAGAATTTTAAAACATCCATAAATTCTTGAATGATATTTTTTCCAGGAACTGAATCATCATCTAAAAGCAAAACAAAATCACAGTCGGTATCACGAGCTCTCTCTATACCTTTAGCAAATCCACCAGCTGAACCAAGATTTTTGCCAGTAACGATAACCTCAACCCTATCCCCATATTGAACGACGCCAGATTGAATTTGACCCGGAACAGCAGCTCCATTATCTACGATAATAAGCTTGGTAATATGTTCATCTTTCATTGCAGCATCAACAACTTGAGACAAAAATTGCCAACGGTCCCCATACATAATAGTAACTGCGGTAACTTTAGGATATAAGAAAGAGTTATTCATACCAAATATTGTACAGACAAATACCCATATAGTCCAAAAGACCTCTTTTACCACCAGGCCGGAAATGTGTTAGGATTGTACTAATATGAAACTTAAAGGCGAGAAAATATTCATAACCGGAGGTGCCGGTTTCCTTGGCAAGAGCTTGATTAAAAGACTTTATGAAGATAATGAAATTACTGTTTTTAGTCGTGATGAAGCAAAACATTATTATCTGAAAAAACAATTTCCTAAAGTAAACTGCATCATTGGTGATGTGCGTAACTTTGAACTCCTCAACAAATCTATTAAAGGACACACAGTAGCTGTCTTCGCAGCTTCCTTGAAACAGATTGAAGCAGTCGACCAGAACGTTGAAGAATCACTCCAAGTAATTGTTCACGGTGCCATAAACTCACGCCGAGCAGCAATAGAAAACAACCTGAAAGCAGCTGCGTTCATTTCCACAGACAAGAGCCGCGCCCCAACAACTCTTTACGGCGCAATGAAGTTTGTGGCTGGTGAAGCCTTTATTCTTAATGCTGAAGAAGAAGAAAAAACAAACCTCTCTTCCGTTATTTACGGCAACGTTCTAAACTCCACAGGGTCAGTCATTCCATTGATCTGGGACTCAATCGCTAAAGGCTACGAACTTTCTCTTTATGGCGAAGACATGACACGATTCATGATCGATGTGGAAGAAGCAATCGACTGTATAGAATATGCCCTAGATACTACTGGACACAACATAGTACCAAACCTTAAATCATTCAAAATTAAGGACTTGTTTGAAATATACGAAGAAAAGTTTGGTCTCAAGTGGAAACTTGGACAACCTCGTATTTCCGAAAAAAGCCACGAGCAAATGATTGCCCCACAAGAAAAGGAACGTGTAATGTTCGACAAAGAACATAATATGTATCTCATGCACTATAAAAATATCTATGGCAACTCCGGCCTTCCAGATGAAGGATTAAGTTCTGAAAATACATTGGTGACCAAGGAAGAATTGAAAAAGATTCTTGAGGATAAAGATTTTTACCGACCATAACAAATCATTATATGCCCAAAAAAATTTTAATTTTAGGACATAGAGGAATGCTAGGTAACGCTGTTTATAGATATTTTTCTACTCTTACGAACTATGATATACACACCCTAGAAACTCGGTTTGGTGAACCTACTTTTACTGACGAAATAAAAAAGATATTTCCCGACTACATAGTCAACTGTATCGGAATAATTCCTCAGAAAAATCCTGCCGCAGAACTTTACACAAAAATTAACATAGAACTTCCTGTTGCTCTTGAAGAACTTGGGATCCCTGTTGTTCACCCCTCAACTGACTGTGAATTTTCTGGAAATATTGGTAATGCGTCTTTGTATTCAAAAAAAGACATTCGTGATGCCAAGGATGATTATGGAAAAAGCAAAGCTGTGATTTCAGAAAAAATTGAAAAAGAATTTAAAAATACAAAAATCATACGCACATCAATTATCGGACACGAAGAAAAGACTCACCTATCACTACTTGACTGGTTTTTGAATTCCGAAGGAGAAGTAAATGGCTATACGAATCATTATTGGAATGGTATCACTACTCTTGAGTGGGCCAAGCAATGTCAAAATTTAATTGAAAACTGGGAATCTCACCCCGCACTAAATCAGTACAGCACTGGTGATATACGTAGTAAGTTCGATCTTCTAAATGACATCAAGGAAGTTTACACTAAAGATATAAAGGTGAATCCCTTTGAAGCTACCGAGACCGTAAATAAATGTCTGACTTCTGACAAAGAAATACCAACAATTAAAGAGCAATTAAAAGAGCTAAAAGAATTTTACGACATATAAAATGATTAAATTCAATGTACTAAAAAACCGTTTTAATAAATTTATTGATAATCCGAAGGCTATTTTTCCTTTCTTGAAAAAACGTCTGTACTACAACCTTATTGCGGACAAACAACTGCATCACTACAAGGATTTTAAATTCTTAAATTACGAAGATACACTAAACAACATCATAGAAAATAACCGTTCCATTGTACGATTTGGTGATGAGTTATTTGATATGCTTCAAGGCATAGGTCTCTACTACGGTGATTGGCGTCAAAAATATGATCCAGAGCTCGCTGTTCGTCTTAAAGAAGTAATTTCATCTACAGACCCAAAACTACTTGTATGTTTCAACCCAGAGTTGATTCTAAAGACAAAACAAGAATTTAAACAAATGGGTATACCAGAACAGTGGCACTTCTGGACTAACTCAAAATTTTTTTTAAAAAACTATCTACACAAAGACATTGTTTACGGAAGTGCCCTTTGTTTTACACCTAGGTACAACAAAAATATTAACTACAAAAAGTTAAAAGAATTTTTTGCAACCAAAAACATAATCATTGTTACATCCAATACACAAAGATTTGCAGACATAAAGCTCGGCAAGACAACAAGCTTTATTGAGGCACCTAAAAGTGACGCCTGGCAATCTTATGAAGAAATAAAAGCAACACTCCTTTCTCTTATGAAAGAGAAAGGATTTTCACCTGCAGAAACACTAATGCTTATATCAATGGGCAGTGCCGCAAAGGTTCTTGTTTATGACTTAACTAAAATTGGTTATACAGCTTGGGATACTGGCCAATTCTTTGATCTTGCTTCGAAAGAAATAGAAGACTTAAGCAATAAATTGAATACAACCGTATAAAACACCTTTTTTCTTTAACTGCTTTTAGTTGAGTACACTCCAAACAAGGCGATGGATATAACGGAGAGGAGGGCGAGGTAAGGGCGGGCTTTTGGTGGGATGGCGCCGGTGGCAGATGAGACGGAGGCTGATTGGGTAGGGTTTTGCTTCTCTGCGCTACCTTGTGCAGTGGCTGTATTTGGTGTAGTCGAGGATTCTGAGGATGTGGGCGTGATGGTTGGTTGGGGTGTGGTGGGTGGCGCCGTAGGCGCCACCCTGTTTAAACCAGCCGACTTTCCATAGCTCGATGCCGATGCTGCCACTGGTGTCACTTCCCTTTCTGTACTCGCCACATTAGTGCCAGACCAGTCTTGAAGATAAGCTGTGCTAGCAATTCCACCTAATCTACTAGCAGAAATGATGAGGTTCGCTCCAGAAAGTAGTATGGAGTATTTTGGAAAGACCAACTCACCCGAAGACACCAGCCTCATACCTCCCAAGTCCACCTCATGAGACGAAGTGTTTTTTATAGAAACACTTCCATCTACATTCATAGATAATGATAGTTTTGGAGTCTGTATTTCTATTTCTTGTCTGACTGTGTGATATTCCTTTAAGTAATAACTTTCAACCACTACCACATAGCGGCCAGGATAATCATAAGTATGCGTCGGCGACTTGGTGCTCGAAGACGAACCGTCACCAAAGCTCCAGCTGTAGCGCACGAGCCTACCGCTGGTGCCATCACTTGGTTCGACGTCGAAGTCTATTTCCTGACCCACAAAGCCGAATTTTGGCGCTGTCATAACCAACCCATCTACCTCTACTCTGCTGGGTTTTATTTCTATTCCGCCAGAGCTGGAACTCTCTGTACCGGACGAAGTATCACTGGTTGTTGTGGTGTCTACACTATTGCTGGCGGTAAATGTCACATTGGCGCCAATGGTCTTGCAAGTATCAGTATCCACACCAATACCGTTTTTGCCATACAGACCACACAATGTAGAAAGATTAGCAATATCACCGTTGGTGGCACGGTAATTTAATATTTTATCGGCAGTAGCCTCTCCTATCTTGGGTACACTTATGAGAGTATCTCTATCGGCAGTATTAACATTAACTGAGGCAATGGCCTCACCAGGGTGAAAGACAGTCACAAAGAGCAGAAGGACAAATAATCTGACGTACTTTGAGACCAATACTCGATACATCTTACTTTATCGGAGATTTGTCGTTACCGGTAAT
>JBNKWW010000017.1:0-6673 GCA_050299955.1 Minisyncoccia bacterium
CCCCCCCCCCCCCCCCCCCCACCACTCACAACTATTAATAAACCGACAAACTTCAGAACAAAAAGCAAACCACAAAAAATACACGCCCTTAGCGCTATTTATTCTTTTTGTGGTTACGCATTTTGATCTTGCATTTGGAAGGTGATGACGTGTTCCCGGCACGTCTTTTCCGTCCAACCCACACTTTGAGGAGTAAACAATCAGAACTCAATCCACCTTTAAGTTGCGTTGTGCCGGGATTATACAGGAAATTCAAATATCCGCAACCCCAAGTATGGACAGTTTGGGGATTGCTTAACCCATATATAGTAGTTAGTTAAACAATAAAATACCGCGCGCCAGCATCCCGGCGCGGGGTTTTATTTTTTATTTTTCAAAACACAAGTCTTATTACAATGAGTCAATTGCGACACTGCGGTAATGCGAGTATATTTCAAAACAGAAAGTCAGCCATCAAACCTAATTAAAGGAGGGCAGCAATGGCTAAAAAGAGAAAACTTCGTGTTAATGATGCTCTCGACAAAAGAGTGGCCCTAATGCTTCGCTTTGTGCGTTTTACAAATCTGTTCAAGATTCAAGAACGCCTGATTTGGTACAAAGGCAACGACAACCGCGAATTGGACGGCGAGCATGTTTTCCAACTTGTAATCTTTGCCTGGTTCATTCGTGACCGTTTTTTACCTCACTTGAATTTGCTCAAGGTGCTTCTGTACGCGATTGTGCACGATTTACCGGAAACATACGGCGGCGATACACCGGCGTTTCAAGACAAGTCCGGCAAACATAAGAGCAAAGCTACAGCAAAAGACAAAAAAGAACGTGAAGCAGAAGCGATAAAAAGAATTGAAGCGGAGTGGGACGCAGATTTCCCAGAAATGCTCAATTATCTTCACGCTTACGAAAAGCTGGAAGATGAAGAAAGTCGTTTCGTGTATGCTCTCGATAAGTTTCTTGCGGAACTGAATGTCTACGAAGACGACGGTCGAACCGATAAAATTTTATGTTTGACCAGAGACGAGATTGAGGAATACAAACGTCCTCGTATCGCCGAGCATGATTTCTTGTATGAACTCTACGATGATTTCTGTAAATTCGTGAGACTTCGTCCGGAAATACACTTCAATCCTGAAGAAAAATTCACGGAATAAAATTTAAAAGCGCCGAATGATTCGGCGCTTTTTCTTACTTCTCTTCCCTCCTACTCTCAATATTTTTATGATGACCTGAAAGAAAAACTTCTGGGACTTTGTATTTCCCCGCCCTAGCTTCGCTAGAGCTGGACATCGCTCGCTAGGAATGGCTCGCTCGCTTTTTTTCTATTTCAGAGTGATTACCTGACAAATACACGTTGGGTACTTTATAGCTCTTTTTTTTCCAACTTAAGATTTCCGGGCGGGTGTACATTTCGCCACTTGAAACTCTTTCTTCTTCGAGGGATTCGTAGGTACCAAGAACCCCTGGCACTTGGCGCGATACAGAATCGATAATGCTTAAGGCTGGCAACTCGCCACCAGTCAAAACATAATCTCCCACCGAAACTTCTTCGGCTTTTAGAATTTCTTTTACTCGCGAATCAATCCCTTCGTAACGGCCAGAGATGAGAACGAGATGGTCGTACTTTTTTGCTAAGTCCTTGGCCATCTTCGTATCAAACTTTTTGCCACGCGGCGCCATAATGAGAGTCTTCACTTTCTTTTGGTCTTTTTTTCGACCCGCTGCTTTTTCCCAAGCTTTAAGAATTGGCTCAGCAGTCATCACCATTCCAGGGCCGCCACCGTACGGTCGCTCATCGGTTTTCTTGTGCTTATTAGTTGAGAAGTCACGCGGGTTGTAGTAACTAACGGCAATCTTCTTGCCGCGCACTTTGGCTCCTCTTCCCTTTTCGGTTTTTTGCGCGCGCCCCAAAACACCGGCGTTGGTATACGCTTCACATATTTCTGGGAATAGTGTAATTACGTGAAAATTCATATTTATATAAGAATCCTAGCATAAGAAAAAAGAAAAAGCGCGGGGCGTCACCACTAAGAGTATTTCCGTTTTTATACCATCGAAGTGGTACAAGTAGTCGACTTTCGCCTCCTTAAAAACCAGGTCAGCCCTGCGCTTTTCCCTCACTTTTTATAACACACAACTCACAACCCACATATTCTAGTTATCATTAATGATAACTAGAATATCCTGTAATCTTATTCAATATATACTATGCACCAGTACTGATACTCGATTCTATGTATCATTAATGATAACTAGAATTATTTTCTAAATTTATCTATGATGGCATCAGCTATATTGAAGAAAAGAAAGTGAGCCGGATATTTTTTCTTTAATACAGCAAACGAAAGTGGGTCTGTATACTCTCTATATCTTTTTTGAGACTTCTGCTTTCTATAATTCTGTGCAGCATCATAATCTTTAAGAGCTTTATTATATTCCGATATTTCACCATCTAACCATTTTTTGATTCTAATAAAGGTGTTCGGACTCACTCCTAAACGATACCTAATATGTGTCTGCTTCTCTCCTAAAAGAAGCAGTCTCGCAATTAATAACCTTCTTCCGATTGTAATTTGCTCACTTTCTGTAAGAAACTTATTGATAAAATCAGCAACAGCTTTTTCTCCTTTCATTGATTTAGCAGTTTCGAAGAGAACTTTTTTCAAAAGTTCTCTATCATCTTTTTTCATTCTCTCAACTTTTGCACTCATACTAAAATTTTATCATCAATGATACATAAATTATATGTATCATTGATGATAACAAAAAATAATCTCTTTTACGTAACACAACACTCTCTGCACACCATATAGCCTATATGTATCATTGATGATACATAGAAATAAAGTTCGTAGACCAAAAGGCCGTCAGCTACGCTGACGGCCTTTTGGTAATCTAATCGATTTTATTTCTTAAACTATATCTTAAGGTCTTCTATGGCCTGATCCAAATCTTTGGTCTGGTTCTCTCCACCATTGTCTTCACCATTTGGCTCCATTGCTGCAGCCATATCGCGGTTCATACCCTTACCACCTTCTGGTTCGTTAATCTTGAGGTTAACACGGGCATCATGCTTCATACCAACAACACGAAGCAGAGTTCGAATTGCTTTAGCGGTATTGCCGCTACGTCCGATTATCTTTCCCATATCGTCGGCGTGCACATCAAGAGTAAGAAGAACTCCCATCTCGTCTACAGTGCGATTAGTTTTAACGGACTCTGGATGGTCAACTAGCGCCTTCACTAGGGTCTCAAGAAATTGCTGATCTTCGTGCATAGTTATTTAGTGAATTATTTGAAGCACAATAATATGTGTGCTCTTACCTCAATGTTACGAGAGAAGCGATAACGAGTCAATACAAAAAACACACATAACTGTGTGTTTTTTGTTTTACTCATTTTGAGCTTATTCAGCTGCTGGAGTTTCTTCCTTAGCTTCTTCAACCTCGGGAGCAGCTTCTTCAGCTGGAGCTTCAGGAGTCTCCTGGGTCTCCGCCTCCGCGGAGACGACACCTTCGGTGTCGGCTTCGTCTGCAGTTTCTGTAGACTCGGCTGCTGCAGCTGCCTCAGCTTCTGCCTTGGCTGCTGCTTCAGCGGCTTCTTTTTCAGCTGCCTCGCGAGCCAATGCTTCTTCGTCTACAATAGGAGCTTTCTTAGGAAGAACATTTACTTTCTTTCCTTCGATGACCTTTTGTCCGACGAGAATATTGTGCACGGTATCTGAAGGCTGCACACCCTTTGACAACCACTCCTTGGCCGCTGTCTTATCAACTTGAACGTGATTAAGCTTTGGATTGTATGAACCCAAAATTGCAATGTTCTTGTTGCTCTTTGGCCCTGTGCGTTTGTCGACGACCACAATACGGAATGAAGGATCATTCTTGCGGCCTACTCGTTGTAATCTCATCATTAACATGACCGCGGAAGAATACTATATAAATATGGTAAAAGCAAGAGAAAAACCCGCGACCAGACTGGTCGCGGGGAAAATTTTAAACTTATTTATGCTAATTTTTGAGAAGAATTTCTGTTGTTGTAGCACAGTTAGATATATTAAACTCCTTCTGAAACATAGCAAGAGTCTCTGCTTCTAAGTCTCGGACAAAATTATCAAGTGGAACAGCACTTGTAAGACCATTGTGAGTGTCCGTATTAATGACAGGACCCTTAATACTACCTTCATATTCACCTGCCACAGCGACTATCACTATGTGTTTCATCGCACATACCCCTTTTCAAGAACCGTTTCGTTTATAGAAACTTACTATGGAAATTTAGTGCCGTCAATGGTAGACTGCCACCATAATTATGACTACAGAAAACAACAAATTTGAGGGAATTATTATGGTACGAGGCAAAGGTACCGGATTCTTTTCCCTTCCCGACCAAGATGAGGATATTGTAATTTTGCCGGAAGACTTAAACTTTGCGCTTGACGGTGACTTAGTAGAAATTGAACTTAAAGACAAGATTCCCGAGGCGGGAGAAAAGCGCGAAGGTCGTGTACTTCAAGTAATGAAACGCGCCAACGAAGAATTCATTGGCGTTATTAAAGAACGTGTCGTAGAAGGCGAAACACAACTTTATTTCTCTCCGGACAGCCGCAGAATGCACGTACGCCCTCTTCTACTTAGTGCCAGTACAACAGACCTTGGCAACAAAGTAGTCATCAAGATTTCCAGCTGGACCGACCCTACCAAAGCTCCTCTTGGAGAAATAATCGAGACCCTAGGTAAGGCTGGTGACCACGAAACTGAAATGCAAGCCATCATTCGTGGCGGTCATTTTGCTACTGCTTTCCCTCCTGAAGTAGCAAAGGAAGCTGAAGAGTTACATAAAAACCAAGAGCAAATTTTTGCTGACGCTCTTGCCGACGAAAAGCGTCGTGATATGCGAGTAGTCACTACAATGACTATCGACCCGGCAGACGCCAAAGACTTCGACGATGCTCTCTCCTTCCAAAAGCTCGAAAACGGCAACTTCGAAATTGGTATTCACATTGCCGATGTGTCTCACTACGTAACAGAAGATTCTGCTCTAGACAAAGAAGCTCGCGAACGCGGTACTTCCATTTACTTGGTGGACCGTGTTATCCCGATGCTTCCAGAGATTCTTTCTAACGACCTTTGTTCACTTCGCCCCAATGAAGACCGCCTCGCCTTCTCAGCTGTATTTGAACTTTCACCAGACGCAAAAGTGGTAAACGAATGGTATGGCCAAACAGTCATCCACTCCGACAAACGTTTCTCTTATGAAGAGGCTCAAGAGGTACTCGATAAAAAAGAAGGTGAGTATCTTGATGAGCTTTCCGTAATGATGGACCTGGCTCGCATAATCAGAAAGCGTCGCTTTGACGCTGGAGCGATCGCTTTTGAAACCGCCGAAGTTAAATTTGAACTCGATGAAAACGGCAAACCGATTCGCGCTTATACCAAAGTCCGCACTGAAACAATGATGATGATTGAGGACTATATGCTCCTTGCGAACCAAAGTGTAGCTACTCACATCTACAAACTCTGCCAAGACAAAGGCCGTGACGCTGCTTTTGTTTATCGTATTCACGATGTTCCTGATCCGGAAAAAATCGAAGAACTAACCACCTTCATTCACGCTCTCGGCTACGAATTCAACGCCAAGCACGGTGTAGTTGAAGCCAAAGACATCAACAAACTTTTGAAAGAAATCGAAGGCAAGCCGGAGGAGAATCTTATCAAAACAGCGACCATCCGCAGTATGGCGAAAGCAATTTACTCAACCAAGAACATCGGACACTTTGGCCTCGCTTTTAAATACTACACTCACTTCACCTCACCAATTCGTCGCTATCCAGACTTAATGTCTCACCGAATGCTCCGCCGCCACCTCGACGGCTCAGTCATTACCGGCAAGGAAATGACAAAATTTGAAAAGCTTTCTATTCAATCTTCAGAAAGAGAAATGCACGCTGTTCGCGCCGAACGCGACAGTATCAAATACAAGCAAGTTGAATTTATGTCTTCTAAGGTTGGTCAAACTTTCACCGGAGTTATTACCGGCGTTACCGACTGGGGTATTTACGTGGAAGAAAAAGATTCTAAGTGTGAGGGTATGATTCGCCTTGGTTCTATACGAAGCGACTACTTTGAGCACGAAGCCAGCAAGTACCGAGTGAAAGGGCGTCGCACCGGCAAAACCTACCGCCTCGGTGACGAGATAAAAATCAAACTAGCTAGAGCCGACGTCGAAGAAAAGCAAATTGATTACGAACTCGTTGGATAAAGCATAAAATGTAAAAAGAATGGCAGGCCTTTGGCCTGCCATTTTTAAAAATAGACTTTTTTTCTGAATAGTTTAAACTGCTCTCAGAACCTTGAAAGGAGGTGATTCTCGTGAAGTTCAAAATCAACTTTTTTAGCAACACAGAAAGTGCCAGACACGACGCTCGTGATCTGGAAGACATTCTTTGGCAATTCGGCAAAGTCGAAAGTCACAATTCCGGCAATCTTTATCAGTTCACTCTACATACGGATGTTGACGAAGATTTCATAAAAACCGCAGTAAACACAACCCAATTTGAGGGCGAAATTACTATCAACAAAGTGGAGCCGGAAGATGAAGAATGTTCATAAAATAAACCCGGAAACAATGCAATATTTGCAAATGTCCGGGTTTTTTCTTACTTCGCCACCAAGACTGCTTC
>JBNKWW010000018.1:0-10481 GCA_050299955.1 Minisyncoccia bacterium
TCTTCATAAAAGTCAGCGAGCTGCCCAAGCATCGTACCAATTTGCCCTGTCTCCTCTCCCACCAAAATCATTTCGCCCACAAATATCGGATAGAGCTTGTCATATTTTATAAAAACCTCAGACAGCGGACGTCCTGCCTCAACCTCTTTCGCAGCTTCATCAATAATCGGCTTGTAATAAACATTCTGTACTACATCTTTAGTAATGTTGAGAGCGTTAATCACCTCCACGCCGGAAGTCAAAAGTGATGAGAGGGTACGTGCCATTCGGGCCGCGTTGGTTTCTTTAACCATAGTCCCAATAACTGGCAAGTGAATGATGACCCAGTGAAAAATTACTTTACCGATTTTGGTGCGGAGAGAATAAATGAATCCCAAAACCGCAATCATCATTCCGACCAAAACAGCCAGAGTATGAGCCACCATAAAGTCAGAAACTGCAATCAAAATTGTAGTAGTGGCCGGCAAATCCACCTCCAAACTCTTAAAAGTACCGGTAATAGAAGGCATCACATAAATCATCATCAAAACACCGATGATAACCAAAATAGTAATGACAATGGCCGGATAAATCATCGCGCCTTTGATTTTTTTCTTCAGAGTTGAGGTGCGTTCCATTTGAATACTGAGAACTTTCAGAGTTTCCGCTAATCCACCACTCTCCTCTCCGGCCCGTACCATAGCCACATACAAATCATCAAAAATATCTTTATGCCTGGCGAGTGTTTCATTAAACTGGTCACCTTCTTCAATTTTGCTGCGTACATCAGCAATCACCATTTTCATCTTTGGGTTTTTGCTTTGGCGCTCAATTACAGATAACGCTCGCGAAAGCGGAAGTCCAGCAGTCAACATAGCGCCTAAGTTGCGAGTCATCAAAACCAAGTCGTCACCGGAAACGCGACTCAACATCGCGTTTATTTTGTCCATATTTAAGAAACGAGACAATGAGAAAGAGCTCTCTGAAAGAATTTGTGTAACGGTGTGACCAGATTCACGAGCCACGTCATAGACTTCAAAACGGTCTTTGGCTTCAACCGTTTCCCTAACTTTCTCACCGCTTTTTGTTTCTCCTAAATATGTGAATTTCATGTATCCGACTAATTTTTACTTTTAAAAGAAATTTGATTTAATCTCTTTCTCGAAATTTCTTTTAAAACTGGGTGCATATGTGCCAGTTTTAGAAGAAATTTATTCATTTATTACACGCAACACCTCTTCGACAGAAGTTATGCCTCTTGCTGCTTTATAAATACCGTCTTCAAACATAGTAAGCATTCCCTCTTTGCGAGCCAAAGCTTCAATATCGTCCGCGGTGGCGCCTCCCACTACTTTGTCTCGCAATGTCTCAGACACTGGCAATACCTCGTGAATACCCGAGCGGCCGTGATACGCTTCCTCATCACTCACCCCTTCTTTAGGACGATAGAAAGGAACTGAGTTCCAAGTTGCATTCTCTTTAATTATTTTTTCTTCTTTTAGAGTAGCGAGAATTTTATCCATATCGGCATGTTTGCCTAGCTCTGCTCTTTCTGTTGCCGAGAGAGTGTAGGCTTCTTTTTTGTCGGTAAGGCGACGCACCAAACGCTGACCAACAGTTACCCGCAAAGTTGAAGCGAGCAAAAACGATTCTACCCCCATATCAATGAGACGTGGCACAGTAGCAGCAGCCGAGTTGGTGTGAAGAGTGGCCAAAACAAGGTGACCAGTAAGTGCGGCATTGATAGCGAGGCTGGCTGTCTCTTGGTCACGAATCTCACCAACCATAATAATGTCTGGGTCTTGACGCATAAGAGAACGAAGACCAGAAGCAAAAGTAAAACCAATATCCGGCTTAACCTGAGTTTGGTTAACACGCGGCATTTGGTATTCGATTGGGTCTTCAATGGTTGAAATATTTACCTCTGGAGTATTGAGGAGGTCGAGAATAGTGTAGAGAGTCGTAGTTTTTCCGGAACCAGTCGGACCAGTAACCAAAATGATACCGGTAGTTTGTTTCATGGCGTTGTGTACACGTTCCAAAGTCTCGCCATGAAAACCAATTCCTTCGAGATTAAAGCCGGAACGATTTTCACGCAAAAGACGCATTACGACTTTTTCGCCATAATAAATTGGCAAAATAGAAACACGAAAAGAAACTTTTTGTCCGTCCATTTCCATTTTAAAGCGACCATCTTGTGGCAGACGCTTTTCGTCGAGTTTCAAGTTAGAAAGTACCTTGAGACGTGCCACGATGGTACCAGCTGCGCGCTTTGGTAGAGTCATTGCGTCGTGCAAAAGACCATCAATACGATAGCGAATCAAAACTGCTTCCTCCATTGGCTCAATATGAATGTCAGAAGCTCCTTGAATAATGGCGTGACGAAGTAGAGTATCAACAATACGCACTACCGGCAGATCCTCAGCCATTTTCTTGAGATCTTCCTCAGACATTTCTTCTTCATCCTCGCCCACCACTTTCAAAGAAGAGGCTTCGTTCATTATAATGTCACCGAATTCATCTTTTAGGGTTTTTTGGTACTGAAGGAGAGCAGCGCGCATCGACTCGGTGTCAGTGAGACGAGGAAGGATTTTGAGTCCCACTTTCTTTTTAATAAAATCAATAGCTGGCAAGTCGGCAGTATCGAGCATAGCTACTTCAAGAGAGCTTTCATTTTTCTTGAAAGCAATGATGTTGTGATTTCTGGCAATTGGTTCCGGAATGAGTGACAGAACTTCAAAATCTATTTTTTGCCCTTTGAGAGAAATGAAGGGAATGCCGTGAACATACGATTCAATGCGACGAAGATCGTCTTCGGTTAAATAACCGCCAGCCAAGAGTGCATCACTCAGGCTGCGTTTTTCATCTTTGGCGATTTTTTCCGCCGCCGAAATATCCTTCTTGGTAACCAAGCCAGAATCTGAAATGAAACGTTTTAATTGTGCATCTTGAATTCGCACGATTCCCGAAAAGAGCATTAGCGCTTCTTTTATTCTTTCATATTATAACTTAAAAGCCGGCGCGTTCCGCACCGGCTCTGTTGAAAATCAAAAAGGCTGGTACGTCAGACCACCTTCGTAACAACTCAAATGAACATTCTCAAACATGTGATACAAAAACATCGAACTTTCAACCTTATAAGAAAATGATCTTCCATAACGGTCGAAACATTCGACGTCTGTATCAACATCGTGGTAGTACACAGTTCTGGACTCTCCACTGTAAAGAATGAGTATATACTTCGACTCAAAAATTAACTCTCTACTAGTATGCTCCGCCGACAGTGACAGTACATATAAAAGAAAAGCCATTTTCATTGTTCCACCTCTTCTTTTTTAGAAAGATACTCTCAACTAATACTGTTCCTCTCTAAGCAAAAAGTCAACATACAAAAAACCGCGGTCAAAGACTCGCGGTTACCTACCGTAGCTAGCAACAATCATTGTTACCATGCTACCAAACCTCTGACAGAATCATTCTGCCACATAAGAACTTAACCTTTGTCTCCGTAGAAGAGGTGAGTGCCGATGGCTGCCTTCTGTTCAAATTTGGCAAACCATTCTAGAGCCTTTTTGTTCTTCGTATAGTTGGCTCTGTAGCTATGAGCCTTACCCATATCTTCCTTATCCTTCCAAGCAGAATATATATTCTCCGCCAGAAGGGTTGCTAAGTCCCAAGCTCCCTGATTGGCAATAACCTCTTTGAGACCATTGCACATAAACGAGAACTGACATGCGAAAGGCTTTTCCTCTCCCTGTCTAACCACTGCCTGCACAGTTTTTGGCCAGCGTGGATCATCCACACGATTGAGAATGACTTTGGCGACTGCAATCTGGCCTTCAATAGACTGGTTGCGAGCTTCAAAGTAAATGGCTTTGGCCAGCCATTCAATTTCTTTTTTGTCGCCTTCACTCCATTCATCGTCACAAGTGACGACGGAAAGAGTGCAGATATCAACCGCGTTGTCGTTAATGACATCTGCAATTTCGTCCGCCTTAGCCGGAGCTAAAGCAACAAACATGAGGACAATTGTCGCCAACCACAAAGCAATTATTGCGGTGACAAGCGACTTTACTTCTGTTTTGAACTTGCTATTCATGGCTATACTCCTTTACTAAACTAGCCATTTGAACTGCTGAAAGAGTATCATATTTTTAAGTAAAAGTCAATGATTTTGAGTGAAATATGGCCAAAAACCGAAGGTTTTTGGCCATATTGTTGTCGTAAAAGGCGTCTTTGCGAATAGAAAACAGGCAGCACATTCCCGCCCGCCGAAGGCGGGCGGGAATGTGCTGCCTGTTTTCTAACGAAGCTATCCATCATTGCTCCAAATCACCACTATAAAGTTGACTTTTCTTGCAAAAGCGGTACCATACCAATACCTGCAATGCTCGGCCTCTTGGCCGGGCATTGTTCGTGAGAGATATATAATAAAAAGAAAACCGGTCGCGAAGCGACCCCTAATTACTAACCCCTAAACACTAACAACTAAATTATGTTAGACCTTAAAGTAATCAACGCCGTTTTGGCGGAAATGGAAGAGGAACGTGGTATTCCTCGCGCGAAAATGATGGAAGCTATCGAACAATCTTTGGCTACCGCATATAAAAAAGAGTTCGGAAAGCGTGGACAAATCGTTCGTTGTCATTTTGATATTGCCACCGGTACCACCAACTTCGAGCAAGTAAAGATGGTTATTGATGAAAGTATGATTCGCGATGAGCGCGAAGGTGAAGAAATTACCGAAGAAGAACTCGAATCCGAAGAAGAAGACGGTAAAGTCCGTTTCGACCCTGAAAAACACATTATGATAGACAGCGCGCGTCTTATCAAAAAAGACGTAGCCCTTGGTGATGAACTCATTTTCCCCCTTGAACCAAAAGACGACTTTGGTCGTATTGCAGCCCAAACCGCCAAGCAAGTTATCATCCAAAAAGTTCGCGAAGCAGAAAAAGAATCTGCTTTGTCTGAATTTGGTCAAAAGGCTGGCGACATTGTAATGGGTCACGCACAACGTTTTGAACGCGGAAACTTGTACGTAGACCTTGGTCGCGTTACCGGTACTATGCCGTACGAGGAGCAAATCCCTGGCGAAAGATTCCGTCCGGGCGACCGTCTTCGCGCGCTCCTAGTTTCGGTTGAAGAAACTGCCCGCGGTATATTCCTTAGACTCTCACGTTCACATCCTGACTTTTTAGTAGCTTTGTTTGCAGTAGAAACTCCAGAGTTGCAAAGTGGTGCTGTAGAAATTAAAGCTGTGGCTCGCGAAGCCGGCAGCCGCTCAAAAATTGCAGTTGCTTCTCGCGACCAACACTTAGATCCAGTTGGTTCACTCGTGGGTCAACGCGGTGTGCGTGTAGCTACCGTTATGAGCGAACTTGGTGGTGAAAAGATTGATATTATTGAGTGGTCAGAAGACCCAGCCGAGTTTATCGAAGAAGCTCTTTCTCCGGCAAACGTGATAGATATTCGTATCGAAGCTGAGCCAAACGAAGAAGAAGGCGAGCGTGGTCACGCTATCGTAGAAGTAGCACCAGACCAACAGTCTCTAGCTATCGGTCGTGGCGGACAAAACGTACGCCTAGCTGCCAAACTCACTGGTTGGAAGATTGACATCATGTCAGCTCAAGGCGAAGAATTAGCTGAGGCAGAGGGTGACGAAGTGAGTATCGCTCCAGAGACTGAAGAAGCTGCCGACATCGATACTCTTGAAAGCGAAGATGCGACTACCACCAAGCCAGAACTTTCCGATACCGACGATGAACCTACAGAAGACCGCGACGTAAAAGACTTCGATGAAGAGGAGGAAATCGACACTCCCGAAGAAGCCGAAGCGGAACTAGCAGAAGATGAAGCGGAAGTGGAGACAGAAAACGAAGAGGAGACTAAATAACTTGAGTAGACACGCTCAAAGAAAATATCGAAAAGCGGGCGGCCCCTTCGGGGCCGCCTGCTTTTTGTTTCCCAAGCTAGCAATTAAAAACTATTTTTGTTATATTTCGCAACGGAAAATAGAAATCAAAAAGGGAGTGTCAGCTATGTCTGATTCCATCATTACCGCTAAGTTTGGCGGTTCATCGTTGGCCGATACTTCTTGTATCCGCCACGCTGTAGACATAATTAAGAGCAATCCGAGTCGGAAATGTATTGTTGTATCAGCACCCGGAAAGCGCTCCTCTGAGGACGAAAAAGTCACCAATCTTCTACTGGCTGCTGCAAATGCAGCTAATGAGAATGAGAGGGCTGAACTATTCACTCCAATAAAGGAACGGTTTGCTGAAATAATCAGAGAACTTAACTTGTCGCTTGATATCGATTCACTCATCCAGCAAGTACTGGGCGAAGCAAACAACCTGGCTTCACACCCAGAAGTACTCAAAGACTTCCTCGCTAGCCGTGGCGAATGGCTCAATGCTCAAATAGTTGCGGCGGTCAGTGGTTTTGAGTTCATTGACGCCGCCAAGTTCATCACTTTTGTTCATGGTAAGTTCAGTCTTGAACATTCTGTAAGAAGGGCGAAGCATATGAACTTGTCTGAAATTGTATCTCGGGGTGCTGTTATCCCAGGATATTATGGACGCAGAGGAAGCGACGGCCCGATACAAACTTTTGATCGCGGTGGTTCAGACATTACCGGTGCGATTGTTGCGTCTCTCGTTGGCGCCTCAGTCTATGAAAACTGGACAGACACCGACGGAATGCTTACATCCGACCCACGTATCGTGCCGGAGGCCAGGCGAATTCAGTCGATGAGCTACGAGGAATTGCGCGAACTCTCTTATATGGGAGCAAGTGTATTTCATCCCGATGCCGCCCGATTTGTTTGGAAAGCTGGTATACCTACCCATATAAGGAATACCGACAAGCCAAATGAAGAAGGCACTCTTATTTCTGTAGACCATAAACCAGAGCGACGTGTAACAGGAATTGCTGCTAAAAACAGCTTCTCTATTGTTACACTCAAGAAGTACGGAGTGGACGATGAGATTGGAGCTTTGTATCGCTTCACTAAGATCTTCAGTGATCATAAAGTTCCGGTGTTCCACGCTCCTGGTAGTGTGGATTCAATGAGTGTGGTTGTTGAAACTATGGCATTCAACAAAATATGGGGTCAAATATCGGATGCAGTCAATAAAATTTGCAAACCCGACGAAATCAAAGTTGAGCACAATGTTGCTCTAATCTGTATCGTCGGTGTTGGAATGCAAAAACAACCTGGCACTGCCGCCAAAGTAATGGTTGCTTTGGCTCATGCTAAAGTGAACATTCTCCTCATCAACCAAGGTGCCAGCGAAATCAATATTATTATTGGCATTAAGGCAATTGATAAAAAGAGAGCTCTTAGCTTTCTGCACCGCGAGCTTTTTGAAGAATTTGTTCCGGTTCATACATAACACAGTTGTTGAACAAGTTACTTGGGCGTACCTACCTATATGGTACGCCTTTTTCTTTACCTTTCTTTTTCCTTGCGGTAGGATGTGAGTCTAATTCGTAAATTTATATAAATAAGTATGAACCTTTTACACGACATCCCGGCCGGAAGCGCCGATGAAATGAACGTTATCATCGAGATTCCAAAACTATCCAAAAACAAGTACGAGATTGATAAAGAAACCGGTATTATTGCACTCGACCGCGTGATGCATACCGCGCAAGATTATCCTTTCGACTACGGTTTCGTACCACAAACTCTCTTTGACGACGGTGATGCACTCGATGTTGTCTTGGTAACCACCTACCCTCTTGCTCCAGGAATCCTCGTAAAGGCTCGTCCGGTAGCTATCATGGAGATGATTGACGGTGGCGAACGTGACGACAAGGTGGTAGCGGTACCGGCAGAAGACCCACGCTTTGACCACGTAAAAGACCTTGAAGACCTTAACCCACACTTCACCAAAGAAATGTCTCACTTCTTTGAAACATACAAGAAGGTGCAAAATAAGCAGGTAGAGGTAGGAGAATGGCATGGAGCTAAGGAAGCAAAAGAGGCTTTCGCGAAGAGTTGCAAAATGTATCAGGAAGGTAAGTAATTAGTGAGAAAAAATAATAAAAGGTGGTGGGCATAGCCCGCCACCTTTTATTATTTTCCTCCAGCCCCAAACCATGCGATAATATTTTCAATAAATATGAATGAATCAGAACAAACACACGAACACATAGACCTAAGCAATGTCGAAATGAAAATGCCCGAAGAAGATTTGTTTGGCACCGGAGAATCCGATGCGCCAAAGCGTTCCTTCTGGCCTCTACTCATTTGGACTACCATTGGTTTAATATTATTAACCATTGCTATAATTGCCTGGATGATATTGTCTGGATATGTTTCCCTACCTTTTGTTCAGAATCAATCTCAGCCTGCCGAAAACACGATAGAGGAATCAGTGGCCACTAGTACAGAAGAAGAATCTGTATCAGTGCCAGAGGAGATTGTAGAACCAGTTATCGATACCGCCACCCCAGAGCCATCTGTAGCTACCAGCACAGCCACAACTTCTCCAGAGATATCTACCAGTACTGAAACGACTGTACCGGAAACTATCATCGACGAAACAGCAACCACAACTGAGGTTAATGAAGCCACCACAACGACAGAAACAGCAACTTCAACCACAAACTAATCTGTCTATCTTGTATTGAGGAAGAAGAAAGGCGGCCCCTTCGGGGCCGCCTTTCTTCTTCCTACCCCTACCCACAAAAACTGGCAAAACCTCTCTATATATGTTTTAATCACGCCACATTTATACAACTGATATTTAAAATTATGGACTTTATTAAAGATTTCAAAGTTACCAAAGAAGCTGGTTCAAGCGTTAAGATTGAAGGTGAAATCCCTTTTGCTAAGCTTGAGGAGTACCGCGGAGCGGCTATTAAAGCTCTTGGCAAAAATATGAAGGTTGACGGCTTCCGTGCCGGACACATTCCCGAAAAGATTGTTATTGAACGTATCGGCGAAATGAACATTTTAAGCGAAATGGCCGAAAGAGCTATGGCCGCTACCTACCCTGAAGTTATCAAGACCCACAAAATCGAAGCTATCGGCTACCCCGACGTACAAATCACCAAGATTGCCGCTGGCAACCCCCTCGGCTTTACTCTCACCGTAGCAGTAATTCCTGAAATCACTCTTCCTGATTTCAAAAAGATTGCTAAAGAAATCAACAAAGATAAAGCTGGTGCTGAAGTAACAGACGAAGACGTAGAGAAGCAAGTTAAAGACATCCTTCGCCAAAAACTTGCCTACGAACGCTTGCAAAAGAAGGCAGCAGAAAAAGCTGAGAAAGGTGAAGTAGAAACTCACACTCACGCCGACGGCACCGTGCACGAAGGTCCCGCTCACGACGAAGAGCATAGTCACGAAGAAGAGGAGGTAAAGGCTGTGACTGATGAAGAAATTCCAGAACTCACCGACGAGCTGGTAAAGGAGCTAGGTCAGCCAGGACAATTTGAAACCGTTGCTGACTTCAAAGCCAAGATTAAAGAACACCTGGAAATCGAGAAGAAGCGTGATGTTGAGACAGCACACCGCGGCAAACTTACCGACAAAATTATTGATGAGAGCAAGATGGAACTACCACAAGTTCTCATCGATACAGAGCTCAACCAGATGTTTGCGCAGATGGAAGAAGACATCTCTCGCGCTGGACTTAAGTTTGAAGATTATCTTACCTATATCAAGAAGACTCGTGACGACCTGAAGAAAGAATGGTCACCAGCCGCTGAAAAACGCGCCAAACTCCAACTCGTTCTAAACGAAATTGCTAAGGTTGAAAAGATTGAACCTGAGAAAGACCTTCTCGACACTGAGGTAAAAGCTTTGCTTGCTCAATATAAGGATGCTGATGAGGCAAGAGTACGTATCTACGTTGCTAGCGTTCTAACAAACGAAGCCGTGATGAAGATGCTCGAAAACGCTTAAAAGCACCCTGTCTGCTTCGTTAAAATACAAAAAGAGACCCTCGCTGGACACTTGTCCCACTTGGGTCTCTTTTTGTATTTTGCCTCGCATCCAAAGCACTTTTAAACGTTTTCAAATTTGAGATGTTTTAAGCGGCGCCGCAGGCGCCGTCTTCGCGAGCGTAGCGTGGCGATCCAGAATAGGAGTCAATTAACTTTCAATGTGTTTAATCCTGGATTGCTTCGCTATGCGCCCTAAAGGATTAATTCAGAATAGTCGTTGTCACTCCTTTCTTCATTGCGTGTCCGCCGCTTTTTATTCCATTGACTAAATACTGAGAGAGAGAGATAGGCTGTAGCAATCACTTGAAAGGGGGTGATAAGAGTGACAAAGCCAATCATTCCCAACCCCATCTATGATATCAGCCCTGGCGGAGGCACCGGATGTCTGGATTTCAGTCCAGGCGGAACAGGTAGCCAAAAATGGCCGGCCGATCAAGGCGGTGGGGGTATCCCGGATGGCGGTGGCTGAACAAACCCGCGGTGGACGCAACTTTGCGCCCACCGCTTTTTTCTTTGTTTACGCGCTGTCTTTGCGAGGAGGTGGT
>JBNKWW010000019.1:0-8997 GCA_050299955.1 Minisyncoccia bacterium
TGTTTTAAAGACGTGTCGCAGAACCTTTCTGAGTTCATCTACCCCACTGGCAACCATAACTCCAAAAGAGGAGCCTCCCGTCACCGGTTTTACGATGTAATTTGGACCAAAGAGAGCTCCGATAGCGAGTGCTGCACGAACTATATCGGTACCGTCACGCTTAACACGCAAGTGTGAGGCCATCTTAATTCCCGAATCCCGCAAGTGTTCTTTGGTCAGTATCTTGTTCATCGCTAAAGCCGAAGCGTATGGTTTGCTGCCGGTGTATGGAATACCAAGTCTTTCCAAAATTCGCTGCACTGTGCCGTCTTCCCCATAAGTACCGTGGAGCGCGATAAAAACCATATCGGTCGCCATCAGAGCAGATTCCGGAGACTTAATGAAACCGTCTTTCATCCATTCGCCATTTTTGGTTACGATAATGTCGTCGATTGTTACATCGCGTTTGCGCAGAGAATTCAAAACCGCTTCGCCAGTTTTGAGAGAAACTTCGTATTCAGTACTTGGCCCACCACGGAGGACTGCGATTCGAGGTTTAGTCATACAAGAATTATACACTATGAATTCTGATGGAAAGATATGTGTTGGTAAAAGGCGGCAAATGCGAAGCTTTTGCCGCCTTTTACCTATTTAATCCTATCTCTCTTACTCCTATGATACCCAATCGCAAATCTGTGCGCCTCGGCATTAGCAAGCAAAATATCATTCTGATATTTTGCTAAAAGCGTATTTGGACCAACTAATCTCTCTGGCTGATGTTTTTCATTCTTCACTACCGCCACAATCGGGATTGAAAGTTCGTATGATTTAAGTACTTTTTCAGCAGCATTTTTCTGTGCCGTACTACCGTCGACCACTATTATTTGTGGCAACGGCCATTCTTCGTGCCTGAGACGACGGTCTAATATTTCACGGAGAGCAGCTGGGTCGTTGGAACGGTCCACAGTTTTGATTTTGAATTTACGATATTCATTTTTGTTAGCTTCACCACCCTCTACTACTGTCATTACCCCAACCATATTTTGACCAGTCATATGAGCTACGTCATAAGCTTCGATGCGCACTGTCTTATCATCACGATACACTCGCGCCTCATCTTTAATGAGAGCCACATCTTGAATATGCTCGAGTGAAAATATTTTTCTTTTCACAACTTCCGCTTCTTCAAAGCGTTCGGCTTTGGCGAGAGTTTTCATTTCTTTTTCCAGCTCTTTGATGATTTGTTGCTTCTTTCCTTCAAAGAAGAGCTTTAGGTGCTTAATGGTTTTAAGATATTCTTTTTTGTCTTCCCCTCCCGGATAAAGCCCGATTTGACGGTTGAAATCAATCTTCCCTTTCGCCATTTTGCTTTTTTCTCGGCCGATTGGAGTTTTGGTGTCGTAGAATTTGAAAAGACGGCGTACTATTTTGAGTGCTTCCTTGAAAAGAGTTGCACTCGGAAAAGGTCCGAAGTGATACATTATCTCTTCGGGAGTATACTTAGCTGTTAAATCCTTTCCGCGAACCACCAAAACTCGAGGCCACTCTTCTTTGGTGATGATGAGATGATTGAAGCTCTTATCGTCTTTGGAGATGGTGTTAAAACGAGGTTTGTGAGTGCGGATGAGGTTGGCCTCAAGAATCATTGCTTCAAGCACTGAGTCAGTCACTGTCCATTCCACACTTTTGGCCTCTTCCACCATATTTTCAATCAGTTGCGAGCGCTTTTCGCGCAGGTCTGAGGCGAAGTAGCTGCGCACTCGGTTTTTGAGTGAAGTGGCTTTACCAATATAAAGAATCTCTTTACGACCACTCAAAAAGAAATACACTCCAGGTGCGTCCGGCAACTTCTTTTTAGCTAAATCTTCGCGTGTCATATAAGAAGTGTAGATAAAAAAGCGAAACCGCGCAAATCAATGCGCGGTATTTCCTTTCTGACACCTCTTTACGGAAAGAATTTGATCAACAAACTCTTTTCTATCAAGGCCGGCCGCCATACGATGGTATTCGAACCAGTCTTTTTTTGAGCAACCTTTGTAAAAAGGTAACCCATTGATGAAATTTTCAGTAATTAGCCTTACTGACACCAGACAATTTGTCATTAAATCATCTCCTACATATTGGAACTACTCTAAAAATTTAGAGTACACCTCGAAGACTAAAGTTGCAAGTAGGTTGTGCAAAAGTGTGATAGAAAGCCGATGGCCGATAGGAGGCCGGCGCCTCTGGCGCCGGCCTTTCTACCGCACTTTATCTACCACCAGTGACCCACTAGTCAGACTAGTGGGTAGTTATTTCTTTCTCTTTAGAACTTTCTTCAAATACTGTCCGGTAAAGCTTTTGGCGTTATTGGCCACTTCTTCTGGAGTACCTTTGGCCACTAGCTGTCCACCGCCTTGCCCACCTTCTGGGCCGATGTCGAGAATGTGGTCGGCACATTTGATAAGGTCGAGGTTGTGTTCAATCACCATCACGGTATTGCCGCGATTCACAAGCTCCTGCAAAATTTCGATGAGTTTCTTCACATCCTCATAGTGAAGACCGATAGTTGGTTCGTCGAGAAGATAAATACTCTTTTGCGTATGTGGCCGATACAGCTCGCTGGCAATCTTCACACGCTGCGCTTCACCTCCGGAGAGAGTCGTGGCGCTTTGACCCAGTTCTAAGTAACCAAGACCAACATCAAGTAAAGTCTTTAAACGCTCAGCAATTGCTGGCACGTCTTGAAAGAAGTTGTACGCTTCCTCGATAGTCATATGCAGCACCTCGTGAATATTTTTCTTGCGATAAGTTACCTCCAGAGTTTCTTTGGTAAAGCGCTTACCGTCACATACGTCACAAGTCACGTATACAGTCGGCAAGAAGTGCATTTCTACCGCAATTTCGCCGTTACCCTGACACGCTTCACAACGACCGCCTTTTACGTTGAAAGAGAAGCGCCCAGGCTTCCAACCACGCGCTCTGGCTTCACTGGTCGCCGCAAACATATCGCGAATGTGAGTAAAGGCACCGGTGTAGGTAGCTGGGTTGGAGCGCGGTGTGCGACCAATTGGTGACTGATCAATCAAAATCGAACGGCCAAGATACTCGGTACCGGTAATATCTTTCACGTTATAAGTTTTAGCACTACGGTATTTTCGGTCGAGGCGGGCTTGCAAGTTTTTATGCAAAATCTCGTACATAAAAGTTGATTTACCAGAACCAGAAACGCCGGTAATACAAATGAGTCTTCCGAGCGGAATATCAACATTCATATTTTTGATATTGAAGGCTTTGCCGCCTTTGATTTTGATTGAGCCTTTTTCGCTAGTGCGTCGCTCTGGTACCTCTATAGATTTGTCACCTCGGAGATAGTCGAGTGTTATAGAACCAGATTCGTTTTTCTTATCCGAAAGTAACTTTTGTAGGTCGTCCGCTACAACAATATTCCCACCATGCACGCCGGCGCCAGGACCAACGTCTACCAAATAGTCAGCCGCGTAAATAGTGTCTTCGTCGTGTTCTACCACCAAAATCGTGTTGCCTAAGTCACGAAGATCAGTCAGAGTTTTTATGAGACGGTCGTTATCGCGCTGATGAAGACCAATAGTCGGCTCGTCTAGTACGTAGAGCGCACCTACAAGACCAGAGCCAAGCTGCGAAGCCAAGCGTATACGCTGCGCTTCACCGCCAGAGAGAGTGTTAGCACGTCGGTCGAGGGTGAGATATTCGATTCCCACGTTATTCATAAACTCCAGTCGTTCGATGATTTCGCGAAGGGCCGGCCAAGCAATGTCTTGTTGTTTTTTAGAAAGTTTGAGTTTGCCGATAAAATCAGTCGCCTCACCAACCGTCATACTGGTGAAGTCTACGATGTTTTTGCCAGACTTTGGATCACCACCAAGAAATACCCGAAGCGCCTCCGGGCGCAAGCGCGCTCCTTTACAACTTGGACATTCATCAGACTGAAAGATACCAACTACTCCAAGACCGTTACATTCAGGACAAGCACCATACGGTGAGTTGAATGAGAAGAGACGTGGTTCAACTTCCGGAAATGACGAGCCGTCAAGTGGGCAAATGAATTTAGCCGAAAGAGTTCGTGTTCCTTCCGGACTTTCTATCTTCACCATTCCGTTGGCTTCCGCGAGTGCCAGTTCCACCGCTTCAGAAAGACGTTCGCGAGAGTTTTTAGCATCATCAATAAATTCACTGACGTAAATTTCATCAATAAGAACATCAATGTCGTGGCGCTTTGTTTTGGTGAGTTCGATTTTTTCGCGTAGAGAAAAAATCTTTCCGTCTATCTTCACGGTTTCGTAACCCTTATTTAAGAGGTCATAGAGCATTTGGTAGTACTCACCCTTGCGACCAACTACAACGGGCGCAAAAACAGCCACCCTACCTTTACTCAGCTCAATTCCCATCACTTTTTCCTTCTTTACTCCCTTCACTTCTTTGTCTTCAATAGACTTTAGAATGATATTGAGAATTTCGTCTTGAGAGAGTTTTTCGATAGCAACGTCTTCGGTCAAACAGTACGGTTGCCCAACACGTGCATAAAGGATGCGAAGATAATCGTAGATTTCGGTTATTGTCGCCACTGTGGAGCGCGGGTTTCGACTAGCGGTTTTTTGGTCGATAGATATAGCTGGAGAAAGACCGCTGATTTCATCAACATCTGGCTTTTGCATTTTGTTGAGAAACTGGCGCGCGTACGGCGAAAGACTCTCGACGTAGCGTCGCTGCCCTTCGGCGAAGATGGTATCGAAAGCCAATGATGATTTGCCGCTGCCGGAAGGGCCGGTCACAGCAATCATCTTGCCGCGAGGCATTTCTACATCTATATTTTTAAGATTGTGAGTACGAGCGCCACGAACAATAATCTTATCCTTTGCTTCGCCTCCGATATCGGTTTTGGTTTTCTTTGTCGCCATAATAATGCAATGAAATCAATTGATAACAACACAGGCCTGCGGATGGAGCCGCAGGTTGGTATACGCCCATATTAGCAGATAGGGTTAAAGAGAGCAAAAGGCCGGCCCCGAAGGGGCCGGCCTTTTAATCACCTAAATCATCACATCAATATTATTTTCTTTGAGGCGTTTCTCTAAACGAGAGTGTCGAAGATACATACCAAGTAGCAGAAGTATCAGACCAAGAACAATGACCAAACCGGCTGCTAGAAGAGTTTTAACATTGAATGAGATATCGGAAAGCACCAAAGCTGCCGATTCTTCATTCCCATTTCCTTGAAGGAAGCTATTCATTGGCATACCGCTTGGACCCATTCTCTGACCAGCTCCATTCTGATCTCCTTGATACATCCGAGCTGGTGGCATAGTTGCATCATCAAATGTGTCTCCTTCATCAGGAAAACCGGTAGGGCTATACACTCCATCGTTAGATCGTGGTGGCAAACAAGGCTGAAAATCGTTTTCATTTTGACCATATAAATCATCGTCAATCATCGGTCTTGAAGAAGAACTGATTTCCCGTCCTTCAAACATCATTATATTTGATGATGAAGCAATATTGGCCAGACGGGCGCGCAATTCTTTAACCTCCTCTTCGAGCATTTTACAATCAGGAGTTGATGAAGCGGCACGCATTTCATTATTTACGCTAGAGGTGGCCGAATTTCTTTCGTCAAACAAACGTGTAAACGGATTCTCAAAACCGAAACTAGTATAGATAGAAGCAACTTGAGGAGCAACTGAAAGACGAGACTCCACTGCTGGCAAACTAAATACTGAAAGAAAAGCCCCAACAAAAACAAAGGCTACTCCCATAAGGCGCGCTGACTGGATAGCTAGCTTTTCAGTATCCAACGGAAAACGAAATGGTGACAAAGCCATAAGTGATGCTTGATGCTGCACTTGAGAAACAATATTGCCTGTCTTACTCTCATTTTTGGTGTCTTTGACTGCAGTTTTTGATTTGGCTACAGTAGCTTTTTTGATTGGTTTTTTCTTTCCAGTTTCTTTTTTAGTTGTACTCATATGTCATATATACTAACAAAGAAATTCGATTGTGTAAGAATGGAGTTGTAGATAAATAGTAGTTAAAAGGCCGGCGCCTCTGGCGCCGGCCTTTTAGCTACTACTTCCCTTTCTTTTTCTCCAACTGCGCCTCCAAAACTTTAATCTCATCTCTTATGATAGCAGCGGTTTCAAAGTCGAGCACCGCGACCGCTTCACTCATCTGCTTTCGCTTTTCGGTCAATACTTTCTTTGGTGACTTCTTAAACAGATCCATATCAATCTTGAGCAAGGTGTCCACTGTCTCGTCGTGTTCACTCCGCATTTGGTCAGTGATGGATTTGATTTCTTTCTTGATAGTGGCTGGAGTAATACCGTGTTTTTTGTTGTACTCCATTTGAAGTTTGCGACGGCGATTGGTTTCGCTAATTGCCTTCTCCAGAGAATCTGTCATTTGGTCGGCATAAAGAACCACCTTTCCGTTTACGTTGCGAGCTGCGCGACCGATAGTTTGAATGAGTGCCGTCTCACTGCGCAAGAAACCTTCTTTGTCAGCGTCGAGAACAGCTACGAGTTCCACCTCCGGCAAGTCGAGACCTTCACGCAAGAGGTTAACACCCACTAAACAATCAAACTCACCGCGACGGAAAGCAGTCAGAGTCTCGATGCGTTCCAAAGTCTCCACATCACTGTGGATGTATTTGGTCTTTATCTTTTTCTCCTCCAAAAAGTCTGTCAGGTCTTCAGCCATCTTTTTGGTGAGAGTGGTAACAAGTACACGAGCTCCACCCTCAATAGTTTTTACCGCCGTATCGATGAAGTCTTGCACTTGTCCAGGATAGCTTCCTCTCTCCACAATTGGGCGCACATCAATCTCCGGATCTAAGAGACCAGTCGGTCGAATGATCTGCTCCACCATTCCAAAACCACTTTCTTCACTTTGAGCAAACTCAAATTTACCAGGAGTTGCTGAAGTATAAATACTCTGTTCCACTCTTTCTTCAAATTCTTCAAACTTAAGTGGGCGGTTGTCGACCGCACTAGGCAAACGGAAACCAAAGTCCACCAAAGTGCGCTTTCGTGACTGGTCGCCGGCATACATCGCACCGAGCTGAGGAATCGTCACGTGTGATTCGTCGATAATGGTTAAAAATCCGTCGCTACCAAAAATACGTGCGTTCTCGCTAAAATAATCAAGCAAAGTATATGGAGCCTCGCCTGGTGCGCGTCGGTCGAAGTGACGGGAGTAGTTTTCAATGCCGTTGCAGTACCCCACTTCGCGCATCAAAGCTAAGTCGTGGTCAGTGCGGCGCTTCAAGCGTTCGGCCTCAAGAAGTTTTTCTTCCTTTTTAAATTTGGCCAACTGTTTTTTCAATTCTTCCTTAATTTCCTCAATCGCCACTTTGCGTTCGGCTTCTGGAGTGACGAAGTGCTTAGCTGGGAAAAGGAAGAAAACGTCCGGCTCTTCAATAATGCTGCGTGTTACAGCGTCAATCTTTGTAATGCCGGCGACTTCGTCGCCGGCAAAACTCAATCTAAAAATCACCCTCTCGTTCGTCGGCATAATTTCCACGGTATTGCCAACCGCCCGGAAAGAGCCGGGCGTTAGGTCGGCATTGGTACGGTTAAATTGCATTGTCACGAGCATTCGAAGCATATCCGCGCGAGTGGTTTTGAAACCTCTCTCAATCTTTTTATGTACTCGCTCATATTCTTTTGGTGAACCGAGACCATAAATACAAGACACTGAAGCAACAATGATGACATCAGGACGAGTGAGCAGAGCTTGAGTAGAAGCGTGACGCAAACGGTCAATTTCTTCGTTTATCTGCGCTTCCTTTTCAATATAAGTATCGCTAGTTGGCATATACGCCTCTGGCTGATAGTAGTCGTAATATGAGACAAAATAATGCACCGCGTTGTTTGGAAAAAAGTCGCGATACTCCTGCGCTAATTGCGCCGCGAGAGTTTTGTTGTGAGCTATAACCAGAGTTGGCTTCTGTACCTCGGCAATCACGTTGGCCGCAGTGAAAGTCTTGCCCGAACCGGTAACACCAAGAAGGGTCTGGTGTTTTGCCCCAGCTTTCAAACCCTTCACCAGCTTTTTAATCGCATCCGGCTGATCACCCGCCGGTTTTTTATCTGTCGCCAACTCAAATTTCATATAGGCAGTATAGCTTAAAAATTAAAAAAGAAAAAAGCACGCAATCAGTAGACTACGTGCAAATGAATAGAAGTGACTACATTCTTAAATACCAACTTTCGAAAGTCGAGAATATTACTCTCTCATCCTTTATTGGCATATAAGATTCACAGCACTGAATCAGTCTTGGTTCCATTGTTGAAACATACCATCCTTGACCTTTTTTAAGGACACTATAATCGCTAGGTACGTATGACTGAGTAGATAAAATGCTTCCTAATACAGCAATTGTTTTTTCATGTCTCCCGTCTAGCCAAAAAACCCAACCATCTTTAAGAACGAGTGGCGAATATATTACATGGCGAGATTTCAGACATTTTTCAACCATAGATGTATACAATATATCGTAGTCGATTTTTTCAATGTCACATCTACCATCAAACATCTGAGTAAATAACTCGGCGGCATGTGTATTGGCATCAGGATAACAAGCTAAAAAATCTTTGACGTCAACGAACTCCCTACCGTCTATCTCATCCATTACCGGAGCTTTACGAACAAAACTTTTCATCTTCCACCTCTCTTTCGAAGAACAACTTATTTGTCAAAAGAATATAACTATTTTATATTTTGTCAATTATTCAAAATCGATTCTCTCAACTTCTTAGTGAAATTGACAATAGTATAGAGGTTGTGGAGTGAAGCAAGATGAGCGCCGAGCATTTCTTTGGAACGGAAGAGGTGAGCTAGATAAGCTTTGGTGTAGTTTTGACAAACATAACAATCGCAACCTTCGTCTAATTTAGAAAAATCACGAATATATTTATTATTTAAAAGGTTAATTTTCTCTATATTCTCCTCATATATGGACGTCGGACGTCCATATATTATATTTGTATGATTGTAGACTGTGCC
>JBNKWW010000020.1:0-7384 GCA_050299955.1 Minisyncoccia bacterium
ACCCTCCCCCTCAAACCCTCCGTCTTCGAAGCTTGGAAACGCTTCGCTCTCTTTGCGATACCAGCAACACTTGCCCCAATAGCATTTCTCCTTATAAAAGGACCTGGTGGAGGGTGGGGTGTTGATGCTGCAATCAAGGAAGCCTTTCATTGGACTATCATTGCCACAATCTACGCTATTTACTTCATCAGTTCAGTGGTGGTTATTGTGCGGGCATATAGGAATTCAAGAAAATAAACGGAAGACTAAAACAAACCCCGAGATGTTGCCTTGGGGTTTATAATAAATGCAGATTGGCTTCACCGAAAGACAAATGGATATATGGGTGCGATTCGGAAAGATAGATGAAGATGTTGCAGATGAACTCAAAGAAATTGTTAACCTAATTAAAAATAGTTTATGAAATATTTAACAAGGAAAAATATATTGATAGTGTCAGTAGTATTAATTATATACTCGTTATTTTCAGTTGGTGAATTGGGTTTTTGTAGAGATATATTGAACAATTGTTATTTATCTGTGAATAATATTTCAGAATCTATAATGCTGTTTATCTTGGCAGCACTTTTTCCTTTTGCGCTTGTCCTTCAAAAACCAACAGTTTTTGAAGCTTGGAAACGGTTTGCTGTGTGGACGGTACCAGTTACAGTTTTGCTGATAGCTTATATTTTATGGAAAGACTCACATGCTGGAGGTGGATTCTTCGGCATTAGTTTCGCTCCATTATACGTTGGGTTCATATACTTTGTTTATTTCGTTGGTTCACTAGTTGTTATAATAAAATCTTGGTGGAAAAGTAGAAATTAATTAATCAATAAATTATTTATGAAATTTGAAAATAAAGTAGCTATAGTGACGGGTGGCTCGAAGGGTATTGGTTATGGAATTGCACTCCGTTTGGCAGAGGAAGGGGCTGATGTTGTGATTGCGGATGTTGATGACGTGGCTGCAAAAATGGCGGTAGGTGAAATAGAACAACTCGGCAGAAGAGCAATAGCGGTTCATACCGACGTCTCAAAGCCAGAAGATGTTGCCAATCTTTTTGCCGAAGCAGGCAAGCTGGGGCAGGTGAGCATTGTGGTCAATAACGCCGGAATCTTTCCAACCAAACCATTTTCCGAAATGACCGAAGCCGATTGGGATAAAACCATTGATGTTAATTTGAAGAGCGTCTTTCTGATGTCTCGCGCGGCGGTGGATGTTTTGCCTGAAGGTGGGCGCATCGTGAGTGTTTCTTCTATTGCTTCACTCATTGGTTTTGAAGGTTTGACTCACTACTGTGCTTCCAAGTCTGGCATCAACGGTCTCACTCGCTCACTCGCACTCGAGTTGGCACCAAAGCAAATAACAGTGAATGCTGTAGCTCCGGGCGCTATTGATACCCCAGGCGCCAGAGCGAGCGGAATGGACGAGGCTACTCGTAGCGCAATGCTCGCTGCAATTCCACTAAAGCGACAAGGCTCACCGGAAGACATAGCTGCAGCCGTATCATTCCTAGCATCCTCCGACGCTTCATACATCACCGGTCAAGTCCTGGTAGTCGATGGCGGTTGGACTTTGAGGTAGGGGTCACAATACAAAAACAAGCATCCGTCAGGATGCTTGTTTTTGTATTTTGTGGTCATAAGTCACTAAATATAATTGTTCACTACGTTCCAATTCTACTAAGTGCTCGTCGACCTCGCCTCGACTATTTTGGCTCTAGGGAGTGAGCCAAAATTATGTCTCCGGCTTCACAGGTGATGGAGCGAGTGTTGTAAAAACAAGACGCAGTGAAATGAAGTTTTGTCTTTATAACCGAGCGACAGAAATCTGTATGATTTTCATACAACAAGCACGGAAGCAAAGCAGTTTACTTCCTAGACAAAGAAAATACCCAGACACCAGTCTGGGTATTTTCTTTGTCTGCTTGCTGTGACCCTACGGGAATTCGAATCCCGATTTCTGCCGTGAGAGGGCAGCGTCCTAACCATTAGACGATAGGGCCATATTAAATTGATTTCGCCAGAACAAGACCATTTCGCCGTTAGAGGGATGGATAGTTTGGGGAGCTGTCCATTCGGTCATTAGACGATAGGGCCAAAATCTTCATTGGCGAAGTGCGAAAATAATAACAGAAATAGGCAAAAAATCAATCGTAGAGTATGTAGGATATACATTGATTCTGGTTTGGTGGTATTATTTAGGTACTATGAACCAAATCTTTATCGCTATTATTGGAGTCGTATTTATCGGCTTGGCATTTTTTGGTGTGCGCATGCCTTTCTCAAACGAGGGTGATACTAACGCGCCGACTATGGAGAGTAATGGGGGAGATACTTCTAATAAGTCATCCAACGATATTGTTAGTGGCGGTAATGTTTTAGACTTGAGTGGTAAAGGTCTTGTCGCTGTGTCACAGAGTATATTTTCAGAAAAAAATTTGGAAGTTCTAAACCTTTCAGATAACAACCTTTCTGGAGCGCTTCCAGCTGAGGTTCGTCATCTTAGCAACTTGCGTGAGCTAGATTTGAGCAATAATAACTTTACCGGCGTTCCAGCTGAAGTAGGGCAACTTTCTCACCTAGAAATCCTAAACCTTTCAAACAATCCAATCACCGGCCTACCTTACGAAATAGGTAATTTGAAAAACCTAAAAATCCTAGACCTACGCGGCACAAGTTACTCAAGTGCCGATTTGGACGTTATTAAAAACGGCCTACCATCAAACGTTAAAATTTTGGTTGACTAAGTTTGGATAGTTGCATCTACCATTTTTTATATAAATGTGGCATAATGATAAAGATGAATAACTTTGAGCGGGGAAGAGTAAAAATATTGATTTATCAAGATAGCACTGATGGTGTGTGGTATGGTTCTGTGCTCGAATTCAATTTAACAGTTGATGGTGACGATAGAAATACTGTTCTGCTTGAACTTGACACTGCAATGAAGGACTATCTCCGTTCCGCGGCTGAAATTGGTTCTGTCGACCTTTTGAATCAAGAACCTGACCCCGAACTTCTTGCATTATGGAATGCACATAATGAAAATCGTGTCGCTGAAATAAAATCTCCGTATACTGCACATATGGCAGCTACAGAATCTTTGATGTATGCCTAGTATGCTTCGTGGTTGGTCTGCAAATGATGTAGTTCGATTCTTAAAGAAACACGGATTCATTCATCACAGAACCAACGGCAGTCATTTTCACTATAAAAAAATAGAAGAAGGAAAAGCGTATTTAGTTACTGTTGCGTACCACGGTAACAAAGACATTCCTCCAGGTACTTTGAATTCTATAATTAGACAATCTGGAATAGATAAGGAAAAGTGGATTAAATAGAAAAGGCCGGACCCGTAGGGTCCGGCCTTTTCTATTTATGAATTTAATTAGTTTTTCTGATTGAGGATTTGATGTCGTACCTCGGATTTACCTTTTTGCCTGGATTGAAGATATCGTCGGGGTCGAAGATGTGTTCGGTTTCTTTGAATAAGTCGAGGGCGGTTTTGGAAAACATTTTGGAGAGGTGAGGAGTGCGGATTATTCCATCGTTGTGTTCACCACATAAGTCGCCACCGTATTTGACCGCAGTGCTGAAAAACTCTTCTGCCATTTTTACAATGAGGGCCGGGGTGGTTTTGTTTTCGAAGTCGATGAGAGGATAGAAGTGGAAGTGGCCGTTGCCGCCGTGGCCGTGTACGGCCGCAATGAGATTGTATCGTTTGAGGAATTTCTTAATCTCGGTAAAGAAACCGGCAATTTGTTCTGGTGGTACGGTGATGTCTTCAAGGAATGGTGCTGGGCGCTTCTTTGGGTCTTTGAGTTTAGCGAGCATAAAGCTGGCGCGACGAAGCTGCCACCACATTTCTTTTTCGGTATCGCTTTTTACCACTCGAGCTTTTTTGCTACCAACCTTTTTGATTTTGGCCACTATTTCACTTGCTGGCATACCTTTTAAGGTTTCATTGTCGAGAGTAATTAGAAGAGAAAATTCTGGAGCTTTACCGCCAAAACCAACGTGATATGTGGCATACATATTGAGCAAAACTTTGTAATACATCACTCCAGACAAACGACGTTTGAAGAATTCAGGATTTTTAAGAGCGAGGTCGAAGGTAAGGCCATCAAACATTTCGACGTTGATTGGGTCGTATTTTAGAGCTTCCAAAACCATGCTACTTACATCTTTAAGGTCAAAGACCGGCGCTACCACAAAAGTAGTGTCTTTGGTATTGCGGCGGGCGCGCATAGTGACCGAAACGATAATGCCAAGACTGCCTTGGCTGCCTGTAACTATGCGAGTCAAGTCAAAACTGCCTTGGCCGCTTTTGAATTCAGCAACTGAAGTATCAAGAACATTCCAAAGCGAATAGCCTGCAGTGTTCTTTTGGGTTTTTGGCTTGGCTAGTTTAATTACTTTTTCGTTCTTTTCGATTAGGGCAAAAATTTCTTTAGAAATTTTTGCCAACGCATCTTTACCTTTCATTTGCTTCTGTAGTTCTTTGTAGCTTAAAGGCTTAATGGTGTAGGTTTGACCATCGTTTAAAATAATGTCGAGAGATTCGATCCAGTCGGCCATTTGACCGTAGCGAAGTGAGTCGGGACCGGCAGCATTGTTACCCACGGAGCCGCCAATGGTGCAGAAGTCTTTAGAGGCAGGGTAGGGAGCGATGTAGGCGTCGTAGGGTTTTAGTTCTTTTTCGACATCGCGCCACATCGCGCCTGGTTCGCAGGTGAAAGTGATTTTGTCTTTGGTCTCAGTGACTTTTTCTATTTTATTTAAATGACTGGTGGTGTCGATGACGATAGAGTCGCTGAGTGAACCGCCAGAAAGGCCAGTGCCGGCAGCACGTGGTGTGAGAGAAAGAGCGGGGAAGTTCTTGGTTTCGCGGGCAACTATTTTGACTGCGGTTTCTACATCTTGTTTGTCTAAGGGACGAATGACGATTTGGGGTTTGATGGAAAAGATACTTTCGTCGGTGGAGAATTTTTCGAGAGTTTCTTTGTCACTCAAAACATCACCGCGGAAGCCAGCTTCACGAAACATATGCTCCACCATAAGGTGACCGAGAGGTTCTCTTTTTATTTCTGAAAGTTCAGCGCGGGTTATTGGTTTTGCGGTTGAACTTACTTTATGTACAGAAACTTTCTTAGTTGTTTTCTTTGCAACTTTTTTCTTTGTAGTTTTGGTAGAAGAACTTTTTGCCATTAAGTCTATTGTATCAATTTGTTTTATATGAAGAAGTTTTTGTTGGTGACAACTCTTGGTGTTTAAGTCTGGATTGCGGCGCTGCGCTTGCAAAGACAACCTTCGGTTGCTTGTTTTTGGCAGCGGCGTAGCCGCCGCCAAACAGAATTTCCAATTCTGTTCGTCTTTGCGGGCGCAGCGCGGCAATCCAGGATATTTTGAGTATGCTAAAATACTCCTTATCTATGACTCAATCGCAAGCGCTGGAAATACTGAAGACTGGAGCGAACGTTTTTTTGACAGGTGAACCTGGGGCGGGAAAAACTTATGTCATCAACCAATATATCGCTTGGCTGGAAGCCGCCGGCATTCCGGTCGCCATCACAGCTTCAACCGGTATCGCGGCTACTCATATTGGCGGAATGACCATTCACTCTTGGAGTGGTATTGGCGCGCGCGACGAACTCACTCCATACGACTTAGACAAAATCACTACCAGCGAAAAGACCGGACGTCGCGTAAAGAAAGCCAAAGTTTTGGTGATTGATGAAATTTCGATGCTTGATGGCAAGGTGGTTAATATGGTTGATAGAGTGACGAGGGCTATCCGCCAAAAGGCGGAGCCTTTTGGCGGACTCCAAGTAATATTCGTCGGTGACTTTTTTCAGTTGCCACCGGTCACACGCGGCGCTGATGTAATGAGTTATGCTTTTCAATCAAACGCTTGGAACGACGCGCGGCCGCTCATTTGCTACCTTACCGAACAACACCGCCAAGAAGACGAAATGTTCCTCGGGCTCTTGAAATCAATTCGAAAGAATGAAATCGAAGAAGACCACTACTCTTTGCTTTCCGAACAAATTGATATTGGTTACGAAAATGTTGAACCGACCAAACTCTACACACATAATGCTGATGTTGATGCTTTTAACGTGGCAAAACTTTCTGGACTTAAGGGTGATCCGCGTCGCTACTATATGAGTGGCACCGGCAGTAAGCAAAATGTTGAAAATTTGATGCGCAACTGTCTCTCACCGGAAACTCTCGAACTCAAAGAAGAAGCGATGGTGATGTTTACCAAAAACAATTTTGAAGCCGGGTATGTAAACGGCACGTTGGGACGAGTAATAGGTTTTGAACCAATGGGTGGCGACCCGATAGTGAAGACCAGTAGCGGTAAAGAAATAACGGTTAAACCAGCCAACTGGGAAGTTGTGGAAGACGGAAAGATTCGTGCCAGCATTGAGCAAATTCCACTTCGCCTCGCTTGGGCTATTACCGTCCACAAAAGCCAAGGGATGTCACTCGACGCGGCTGAAATTGATCTTTCCAAAGCCTTTGTGTATGGCCAAGGCTATGTGGCACTTTCGCGTGTGCGTTCACTTTTAGGGCTTAAACTAACCGGAATGCATCCAAACGCACTGCAGGTTGACCCTCGTGTAATTGCTCAAGACGCTCGCTTTTTAGCTGAAAGTGAAATGGCTGAAGATGCTTTTAATGAAATGGAGGAAGACGATCTGGAGAAAATGCACAAAAACTTCGTCAAGTCTTCTGGTGGAAAAATGCCGACAGGTGAGATTAAGCCGGTGCCGGTACACGAGCGGGTGAAAAAGGAAAGTACTTATGAGGTAACTAAGCAGCTTTATTTAGCTGGTAATACTCCAGCACAAATTGCTAAAGAGAGAAAGATTTCGGGAACTACAGTTTGGAGCCATTTGGAAAAGTTGGCCGAAGAGGGAGAGTTGTCTCGACAGCAACTAGAAGCACTTGGTGACGCATTTTCAAACTGGGATGAAGCTTACGCCGAGCTTCATAATTATATAGATGATCTCGGCACTGAGAAATTAAAACCGATATTTGAAGCGGCGGGTGAGAAGTATGATTACGATATGATTAGACTGGCACGGATGATGTATTTGGGAGAAGGGAAGTAAGAGGGTGGATGCAGGTGTGACGGAAAACCGCAGGTTTTCCGTCTTTGCGAGTAAAGCGAAGCAATCTAGGATTGGACACATTGAGTATTGAATGGCTTTGGGTCTGGATCGCCACGCTGCGCTCGCGAAGACGACCAAAACCTTTGGTTTTGGTCGTCACGGCCGGCGCGAAGCGCCGGCCGTCATTCCAGCTAGAGGCGAGAATTCAACAATTTAAATATGCGATTTTTTAAAAGAAAGAGGAAAGTGGTGGGGGGGGGGGGGGGGGGGGGGGGGGGG
>JBNKWW010000021.1:0-6508 GCA_050299955.1 Minisyncoccia bacterium
CAAGCACAAGTGTGGGTAGATTCCCAGACGGCAGTGAAGAAACATTTACTTTTTCTGTCAGTACCCCAGGTCGAAACAATGACAAAGACGAGGCCACAGATATGCCTTTTAACCTCGAAACCAGACCATGAGCAAAACTACTCCCCTGCGTGTCCAACGGCATGAACTTAAATATTATATAAGTCGACAAGATTACGAATACGCGAGAACGCTGCTAAAGACGTTTATGCATCGCGATGAACATAGTCCAGAACGCGGCTATCCAATTCGCAGCTTGTACTTTGACGACATCAGTGACAGTTCTGTAATTGAAAAACTAGACGGCGTTGAGTTTCGAGACAAGTATCGCCTCAGAACTTATGACCCAAACCTAGATTGGGTAAAGCTGGAGCGAAAACGAAAAGAAAATAATTACGTTACAAAAACAAGTGTCAGGCTTAGCCGCAAAGAAGCTGAGAAATTAATCAAACACGACCACAACGTTCTCTACGACAAGAATACTCCCGCCGCTCGCTCGCTTTACTTCGACTTTACACGCAAATATCTGCAACCAGTAATTGTTATCGATTACTTGCGCGAAGCATATACACTTCCCTACAACGATATCCGCGTCACTTTCGACAAAGACATCAGCATCGCAACTCATGACTTCAATATCTTTGATTCAAAGCTTGAAACACAACACATCCAAAGAAGTGACGTCATCATTATGGAAGTGAAATACAACGTCTGCTTACCATCTTGGTTTGCATTACTCATGAATCTAGAAAGTGCCACCACTTCAGCCATCAGCAAATACACGCAGGGAAGAATTGGTGAGATGGATAATTGGTGGGCGTATGAGAACTACTAAATTAGTCCCAAAATGAGCGCACTCAAATCCTTTTCAGTCAGGCAGCTCCCTCACCGTACTATCCGTACGTCTCAGTCGTTGCCTTCCATCAAAGCACTCGACCGCATCTCATTTTGAAACAAATTAAAACATTACAAATTAAAAAGAAATTAACAGATTAAATACTTACCAGAACTATGAACGGCATTAACTTAAGTGAACTCTTGGCGCTTGATAAGCTCTTGATTGACACTTCATTCAGTTCCCTACAAATACTCCTTTCACTCTCGATGACTTTCCTGATGGCGATGTTCATCTACTTCGTCTACAAGAAAACATACAACGGAGTACTGTATTCAAAAAACTTCAATATTACACTCGTTATCTCTGCCTTAGCTATTAACGCCATTATTATAGGCATCAGTGGCAACCTCATCCTTTCCCTTGGACTAGTTGGAGCACTCTCGATTGTTCGCTTCCGAACCGCGGTCAAAGACCCGCGC
The DNA here is from genome assembly GCA_050299955.1 of Minisyncoccia bacterium. GTDB lineage: Bacteria > Patescibacteriota > Minisyncoccia > Phycocordibacterales > UBA918 > OLB19. Next base: position 1,336 of record JBNKWW010000021.1, read on the forward strand.
GACACTGCCTTTATGTTCTGGGCGATTACCATTGGTGTGGTAAACGGCGTGGCGTACTACGAACTATCAATCCTCGCCAGCATTTTTATTGCCGGAGTAATCGCAGTTCTCTCACGCAAAGCCAGTTTTGAACCAACCTATATGCTTATCCTCCATTACACCGGGCCAGAAGCATACGCAAAGATTCAGGATATTCTCAGCGACACCAACAGCATAAAACGTTTCTTTGTTCGCTCTGATATGTACAAAGATGATCATACCGAGAAAGTCGTAGAAGTGAAATTTAAAGCAGACACGCAAGAAACAGTCCTCGCCAACATCCGTGCCATCACTGGCGTACAGCAATGTACCCTCTTAGCAAGTAACGGTGAATTCGCCGAATAAGAAAACAGCATATGAAAAAAACTATTATCAGTAGCGCTATCGCCTTTGCGGTCGTCCTCACCGCCACTCTAGGCGTCATGGCCTACCAGAACCAAACCACCAACATCGCTCTGACTGGCAGTACAGCAAATATAGAAACCGAGGAAACAGTGATTAATACCGACATCAAAACTGACACCAGTATTAGCGACACCATTACCATCACCGAAGGTGGCGAACATATCATTAGTGGCACCATTCTAGACGGGCAGATCATTGTAGAGACAGGTGACGAAAATGTAACTCTTATCCTCAACGGCGTCGACATTGCAAACAGCAATGGTGCCGCTATCTACATCGAAGAAGCTGGCGACGTCACTATAGAAATCGCTGACGGCAGTACCAACAAACTGGTCCAGACTGGTCTCGATAGCGACGAGGAAGAAAAGGCCGCCCTCTACAGTTCAAGTGACTTAGAAATTATCGGCACCGGAGATGGAACGCTCTACGTACAAAGTACTGTAGCAGACGGAATCTCAAGTAGCGACGATATTATCATCACCAGTGGAACTATCGTAGTAAAGTCAGCTGATGATGGTATTCGAGGTAAAGATTCAGTCACCATATATGGCGGCACCGTAACAGTAGACGCTAGTGACGATGGCATAAAAAGCACTAACACCGAAGAACTTGGTCGTGGCATTCTCACCATCGCCGGCGGTATCGTGACTGTCACCTCAGGCGATGATGCGCTGAAAGCAGAACAAGAAATTCATATCACTGGCGGAACCGTCAACATCCCAAGCAGTGTCGAAGGCATCGAAGCGCCGATTATTGTCATCGATGATGGCGACATCACGCTCTACGCGAGCGACGACGGCATCAACGCCGCAGCCTCAGACATTATCACTTCTGGACTAACCATCACCATCAACGGCGGCAACGTCACCGTAGAAGTTGGCTCTGGTGACACCGATGGTCTCGACTCCAACGGCACCATTGTAATAAATGGCGGAGTGATCAAAGTCACCAACCCATCAATCGGTAGCGGACCAGCAACCGCCTTCGATTCCAACAACGGCTCAACCTTCAATGGCGGCACCATCTACATCAACGGCGAACAAGTAGATGAAATCCCAGCCGAACAAATGGGCGGCCCTGGTGGTATGATGGGAGGCCCCGCCGCAGGCGGCATGCGCGGCACCCCACCAGCAGGATTCTAAACAACTGAAGAAAGAAGAAAGAAGAAAGAATAAAGAATAAACAAAACACCCGGAAACCCCGGGTGTTTTTAGATACCAATAGCGGAAAGAAAGTCCTTAGGTAACCTTTTGTATTTGATATTCAATTTTCTACAAACATCAGGAATCTTGTATAGAGAATCTGGTTTACTTTCGTCCCTGTACCCTTCTCTAGTACAGACACAAATATTGCCGTGAGCTTCAGAGAAAGCAACTATATAAGTATCAGCCTCAGATTTTTGCTCAACCTCATCAATCATCTTGTACTCTAGGTTTATCTGAACCGCCCGTTCTCTGTGACTGTCATCAATTTTAGTGACATATCCTTTCTCATTCATTTTTTTACACCACTCAACCAGATCGGGCGGATAGGTCACCTCCTTTAGAACAACATCCAATAAAATCCACTTTTCATCTTTGAGTGTAGATTCGAGCTTATCCCAAAAATTCTTATGAAAACTTATCGGCGTGAAAATACCAAAACCAATTAGAATGTTAGTGTCGAAAATATATGCAGTTTTAGCTGTATTCTTACTCATACATTCTCTGGTGAAAATTTCAGTAATTTAGCTGCTTCCACATAGCCAATCCTGTTTTCAAAGTAGGCAGTTGCTATGAAGCGATTAAACAACGAACCGTTTGAATCCTTCATATTGTTTGTGTGATTACCTCCAGTGGACTTACGTGCATCTTTCTCTTCAATATTTCTTCTTGTTTCATCAAGTATGAATTTTTCAGTCTCCACCAATTCTGCCTGGTTTATTAGACCAAGTGTTTTCATTCTGTAAAATACAAAAATTTGACTCACCTTATAGTCATCAGCAACAGCAACGATATCACTAATGGTGTTCTGCTTTTTTGTAAAAATGTAATCCGGCAAAAGAAATTCAGCAGCAACTTGGTTACAAAACACTTCCTCCAGATCGAGGTTTTTATCGTTTATATCTCTAAGCTCGACTGTATTTGAGATACCGTCAGTATTCCTGAAGAAATGCGCCAATTCATGTATAAACGTAAATATCTGTGCAGACACAGCATCCTTCCTATTTATTATTATGAATGGACAATACTCATTAGATATAAATAAACCCCTCATCTGTTTAACTTCAATTTTATGATGAGAGAGTGTTTTGCCTACAAAAATCCCCTGCTTCTCAGCAGCTTCGATTAAATATTTAAGTGTACTTTTCTTAGCATCAGTTGAATAACCAGGTATCGCTTTAATGCCTTCGGCGCTAATACCAAGACTTTCTGACATATATTCAGCCAATGCTTGTGGTGAACGGAGTTTTTTCCCACTACCTTGTAAATCGTTCTTTAAATTTCCTGATTCTTTCAATCTTCGAGAAAGCCACCTTTGCCTTGCAACCACCAAGTTAACTAACTGATTCAAATCAGTATCATCAAAATCCGTAGCTCTTGAGCGAAAATCTGCAATTTCTTTGCGACGTGTCAAACTATCTTTGGAGAACATTAGCAACGTTGAAACACCGTAAGCTTTTGCCAACTTCTCAACCTGCTTCCAAGTTGGAGTAGCCTCGCCACTCTCCCACAAACCAACAAGATCCTTGTTTGATTGAGCAGCTCTTTTAGTAGCCCTTTTAGTATCAAACCCAGCATTTTCTCTGGCTATCCTTAAGTTATGTCTATTTAAAAATTTATCTATATCCATAAGGAATTGGAACAAATTTACACCACTTAAGCATTAGACTCAATGGTGTGCCTTCCATATAATTATAGCCTAACCAAAAAACATATTTGGTTAAAATTTGGATAACTTTAAATTTTCATTATTCAACTTCCTCTGGCGGTGGTGATATATCGTAACTATCGTGCTCACGTGATGGATGTTCTCCGTCTGTTGACTGAGGTAGTATTTCTGAACCATCATCAATCCTCACCCCAAACGCTTCAATCTCTTTACATCTCCAAAACACCAGCAGTATTATGTGCGTACCCGAACCAAGGCCATTTACCGAACTCATCATAATGCGCTTGAGCGAAAGTACAATATTCCCTTGAATTTGCTTGAGGTTTTTATCTTATTCAAGATTATAAATTTTTATCCTTTTTAGCCAACTCAATTAAACTTTCCATCGCGTTAGGAAGTCCTTTTGATAGTTTTTCCCCGATTAATTTGGCAAATATCGAGCTTAAAAACCCAGAAAAAACAATAGAATGTGTCAAAAATAATTCTCCGTTTTTCTCTTCCAAAGTATGAACAAAATCCATTTTTGTTAAAGGTAACGATGATTGGGTTGTAAAACTTTTGTTGGGCGTAACCTCAGTGAATACAAATTTGGATTTTGGACCTCCTGCGGCTTTTAAGATACCTTTTTGTCCAATAGAAAAATTATTCTCTATTTTTGACCATTCGACATCTTTATCCCATTTATTCCAGTTTTCTACATCTGACCATATTTGCCAAATTTTCTCTTTTGAAGTATCAGCTTTAATTGTGTTGCTAAAAGTTCTCATAATAATTCCTTAAAATTAAAAATTTATACTTTGAAAAATTGTTGTTTTACCTGTATTGTTTTCGCCGACAAGAAACACCATTCCTTGTCCCAGCTCGAATTCTTGAACACCTTGAAGTATTCTAAAATTTGTAGTTGTAATTTTCGAAATCCAAACCATATTTGCACTATACTTCAATCTCTCAAACGAGCAAGTAAGAGCGCCGCCCGAAGGGCGGCGCTTTTGTTTCTTTTGTTTATTGAATTTCCTCTGGTGGTGGTATATCACCCTCACCAGGTTCCCGTGACGAATGTTTATCATCTGGTGGCGGGGGCGGCATTTCTGAACCATCATCAATCCGCACTCCAAACGCTTCAATCGTATTTTCTTGTATCGGACCAAACACCATCACCGCGTCTCCAACTGCAAGTTCGGTGTCGACTGGGAATCTTGTACGTTCATTGTAGGTCACTGTATATTCTTCACCGGCTTCAGTTGCGAAGACAAAGCCGTTGTCGGTAAATTCGCTAATTGTCCCGCGGGTAATGTCTTTGGGTGGACGCTCAGAGATTTCCTTATACATTGGTGCGAGACCAGGAATATCATGACGCTCTACAAACTCCCCAGCCTTTTCGTGGAGGTTGGTTTCTTGAATTAAAGAAGACACCGCAATCACAAACAACACCAAACCAACTATCGAATACACCAGTGGCTTTTGATAACTAAAGGAGTAGCGACTGACGAGAATATACAAGAGGAACAAAAAGATGCCGACTACGCCAATCAAAAGCCACGGCGAAGAAACGATAAACATCATAATTCCCATCCACCCAAAGAGTGGCGCGAACGCGAGGCCGCTTTGATGCAGTGCATATAGCACAAAACTGAGTAAGTAGACGGCAATAATCGCCACTACTACAGTCACTGCTCCCCACAGCAAACCACGCAGTACAAAATGCCACCGCGGAACCATTTTTACTTCCCCTGCTTTGATTTTTTGGAGTAACTTTTGTTGTATGTCGTTCATAATCAATATGTTAAATAGGTTGCTTATCAAGCACTTCCTTCAACTTGGCTCTAGCTCTCGTCATCCTCACCCCTACTGTCGTAAC
>JBNKWW010000022.1:0-14174 GCA_050299955.1 Minisyncoccia bacterium
TCGGCACGAAACTTTTTTAAATTCTTTGCAATGCTCATAACAGGTTTGTATAACCGAGTGTATATATTATAATATAAAGTATGGAATCTCTACATTTCAATTATACTGAAATATCGAGCTATTGCAAAACAAAGCGGCGAAACCAAAACAAAGAATTTTCCTTTCCATTTTTTGTCGGCTCCTCCCCTGACCCCTCCACCGAAAATATGATTGTAAGGAAAAATTCTTTGTTTTGGTGCCGAGTGGAGCGAGGCAGCGAGGCGCGCAAATCTCCAATGCGTACGCGGAAGTATCGCATCACCACGCGCTCCGCGCGTTGCAGGTTGTTCAATCGCTTCGCGATTGTTCAAAATGGGTTCGAGCAAAGTGCAACAATTCATCACGAGTACAGAAAAGAGCGCAAATGCCTGAGCATTTGCGCCTTTTCTGTTCGTGATCCCACGAGCAAGACACCTGCGTGTCTTGCGTGGGAATCGAACCAGCGGAACGATGTGAGTTTACGAACAAGTGAGCTGTGTCCCGCGGCACTTAGTACTTTTATGAACGAAGTGAAATAAAATACTTAGTGACCGTCAGGATCATTCCCCGTGGGATCACATCACAAGAAAACACCTAGAGTACAAGACTCTAGGTGTTTTCTTGTGTGCCTCCGGCGAAATCAACCTGGTTTCGAGTGGAGGCCGCGTCCTAGCCTGCGGTGCTAGGACGCTCTCCTTACTTTCAAATGAGTGAGCAAAATAAAAATTCATTTTTATTTTTAAACGAATGCAGAAAGAAAATCCATTTACAGGAGCAGTACACCTTGTCGATATTTTCTTCCAAGTATTCAGAAAATATCAGTCAAGGTTCTGAAAAGCTCCAAGTGTTCGCTTTTCAGCCTCTCACGGCCGAAACCGGGGTTCCCGGGGATTCATTCGAATTACCGATCTGTTTCAAGGGAAATGGTGGCTGACCCCATTTCTATGATAAAATCTGCATATGCCAAGAATCAATAGTGGAGTGGGGAGGCCTAGAAATGGTGGCTGACCCCATTTTCCCTCAATCCGCCCTTCATGTTCGTGGGACCAGACACCCCACAAACATGAAGCTCCGTAGGCGGACGCGACTACTCGGGCGACATAAGCTAAAGCTTAGAATTAGCTTTTTCTTTCTCTTTTTTGTTTAGTGCTGCTAATTTTCTTTTTTTGTTTCTACTACGAGACAGCGTCTTTATTTGTTTAATTATTTCTCCCGCGCTGAATATATTTTGGGACATCTTTAGGTAGTTACCCTTTCTAGCCTTACTCTTGCCTGAGGTTTTATCTTTGTGGACATATGTTGTATTGTGGACTCTCTTTTTTACTTTTCTCTCTTGTTTATGCTTTAGCTTGTTAAAGCTTTTCTTCCGCATAAAAACTTGGCTTCCACTAAATTCAAAACCAAGGTAGTCAACATATTTACGTCTCATTAGTAACCCATCACCATCAACAACAACGACACAGACCCCATCATTAAATGTAGCTACATTTGTTTTTTCATTTTGAATTTCCAGTCGATTTTCAAGAATTAGATTGAACAAAAATTTTTTAATCTCAGCAACATCAGTTTCGTCGCACACAATCAAGATATCATCACTGTACCTCCTATAAAATATATCTGGATACTTTTGGACTATCTTAGAATCAAAGTCATACATGTAAATATTAGAAAACAAACCACTAATTGGGCTGCCCTGAGGTATTCCTTTAGGAGATTTATTTTTTCTAATGTATTCTTTTAATTTTAAATACGGCTTATACCTACTTTCAGAGAGTAATTTTTTAAACTCTGGTGTCCTGAAAGATGAATAATAATCTATATAGTGATACTTTGTGACTGACCTAAAAACTTTATATAATCTGTCTAAGTTATTTCTACCTGAAATTTTTTTTATACTTTCTAATAAATGTTTGTGGTCTAAGTTATCAAAAAAACCACTGATATCAGCTGTAATGACTGCACAATTTCTTTTTTCCGCTATGTAGTCGAAGGATTCTTTTGCAAAATGTATGTTGCTTTTATTTTTTTCAGATTCACCCCCTATGGGTACTTTTCTATAAGCTATAACGCTTTCATTAAGAAGGGTATTTGCTAGTTTTTTCTCATAAGATTCAGAAAGAATATAGTTATAGTAACTGTAAATCATCGAATCTAAGTGGGAGGCATACATTATCGGACGATTTTTTGAGCTCTTCTTTTTTTGACGATAGCTACAACTTTCGGTACAAGTTAATTTTTTCTGTAAATTACCGCAAGAACATTTGCCTCGTTTATAGCGATAGCTTATTTCAGTGCGCTTTATAAAAGGAAGAAACTGATGTTGATTAAGATTTTCCAGTGTTAACTTCACAAAATTAAAATCAGCATCGTTCTTAATGATGTTTATTTTTCTATCTAGATGCCTATATGACTTTATTCCATCTCTATCTTTGATTTTCTGTCTCCATTCGTCAATCTTGTACATAGGCATATCATTACACAAAAAAACCACCTGCATAAGCTCTGCCGTGCTTTTAAACGCAAGTGATCTTCTTATTTTACTATTCCTTTCTCCTTATCTATGGAGTTTGGAGATCGTGAATTAAAATTCACGGGCAGTAATATCAAATTAGATATAATCATGCTATTAACTGAAATCATCAACATCGTGACTCATGAGTATTGCTCAAGGTTATCATGTGAATCATTAAGCTTCGCATTATCACTTCTTAGTTGTTGGCTGGTGCATCACTTGACGCATCGCTTTACAACTAGATGTAAATTATAGATCAGTCCATCTACAAGACCTACTTTACTTAGAATAGCTGTAAGGTAGTCTAAAAGACTGATAATTTGTATTATACAATTTTTATAACTACTAAGCTAGGTGTGATGCAAAAACCAGGCATTCTTGCACAATCCGGGAAATAAAAGGGTCAGGAGCATTTAGAAATAAAAGGAAATAAAAGGGTCAGGAGCATTTATGCTATGCTGTTTATATGCCAAGAGCGCAGAGAGTAGACATCGCAGACTATAATTATCATGTTATTAATCGCGCAAGTGCTCGTTTAACTCTTTTTGAATCAAAAGAAGACTATGGAATCTTTGAGGCTGTACTAGTAGAGGCGCTAGAAAAGTATGATATGGGACTCATTGCATACTGTTGCATGCCTAATCACTTTCATCTTATTTTGAAACCAAAAAATAATGGTGACTTGTCTAAATTTATGTATTGGTTCTCAATGACTCTCACTTTACGATGGCATGCAATTAAGAAGACAATTGGTTCAGGGCATATCTTTCAGGGGAGATACAAGTCGTTTCTTATTCAAGACGATGCACATTTGCTCACGGTCATGAGATATGTTGAACGCAATCCATTAAGAGCAAAATTAGTTAGTGATATTAACAAATGGAAATATTCCAGTTTCTATCGTAGACTTCATGGAAGTGTTAAACAAAAAAAGCTTCTATCGAAACCAGACACCACATTGCCAAAAAATTATGTGTCGTTTGTACAAACCCCTCTAACGCCTGCAGATCTTAAATCCGTCAGACTTTCAGTGAATAAAAGTGTTCCGTACGGAAAAGAAGTATGGAGAGATGCTATGGTAGATAGATTTAAGTTGCAAGCAACAATGAGAGAAAAGGGGAGACCGAAAAAAAGCTCCTGACCCTTTTATTCAATAACAAAACAACTTATAAATCTACTTCTGAAGATTCCGTTCTCCACTCAGAATCGTTTTGTTGCTTGTTACCTATCTTAAACTCCTCGCCACAAGTAGTAGCTTACTTATAAGTTTATCAATTTGATAAACTAGGTCAATGGTCTATACTGTGTATATGTCAAAGAAAGTCACTTTCAAAGGTTTGGATAAGGAGATTGGGCAGAAGATTAAAACTTGTCGCCTTGAAGCAGGTTATTCACAAACAAATCTTGCTGATCTTCTGGAGTACGAATCGCCAACAGCAATCTCCTTAATCGAAAGTGGCGAACGAAGTCTTAAAATTCACGACCTTATTATCTTGTGCCAACTTTTTATGAAAGATTACAGTTATTTTGTCGGCAAGCCATCTGACCATAAACACAAAACTGTGCTAAAGACCAATAACACAATACCTGAAAATTAACTGAAATAATCTATATTAGTAGTTGTGGTCAACATCATTTCAGATATCAATGTGAATTACGTTTACATTCCTAATAGATTGAGATTGAGTAGTCTATATTTCATTGCCTCAATACTTACTTCGTATTCGTCTGCGAGTTCAGCTAAGTCCTCTTCATAAATACCAGTCTTAAATTTTGTTTTTACATCTTTTATCAGTCTAGTCCTAGGCATCAATAGCGCAGCAGCAAAAGCATTGGCCTGCTTCTCTCGGGGGGTGCGCATGATGTCTTTCTGATTATCTCTGTAGTCAACAAAAGCCTCTTTTTGTGGATGCAAGATAAAATGTCCCAACTCATGAGCTACGGTAAAACGTTGTCTTACGTGTGATTCGTTACTGTTTACACCTATAAGTGCTTTGCCGTCTTTGCGAATTAAGATGCCAGAAAAATCATCGCTCGCTTCACGACCAATCTTTATCTGGAGTCTGGTTGCAATTTCCTCAACAGGCACTGGCGCTACGTTCAGTTTCAATTGTGCGAGAAGGTCTTCTGCAATTTTTTCGATACGATTTAGGTACATAATAATTATTTTTTCTTATTGAAAATTTTTTCAGCCCATTTCGCTGCATCTTCGTTTTCCTGCGCAACTTTGCGGATATCTAACTTTGTTAAAGCATAACCGTCAGGTATATCGGGGAAGAAATCAGATATTTCACAATTAAAAAGAGTTGCGAGTTTCCAAAGTACAACGGCTGAAATGTTATTACGACCGGTTTCCATTTGTGTGACAGCTACACGAGTGACGCCCAAATGCTCGGAGACAGTAAGGGCACTGTACCCGAGTTTATTTCGCATTTCACTGATTTTTTTGCCGACACATTTTTTTACTTCGGTTTCCGCGTCTGATTTCTCATCTTTAAGTGTAGCTTTCTTTTTTGGCATAACTTTGTGTAGTTGTGGGAAAGATGTAACAAAATATGACATCTGTAACAACGAGTAACATATATGTTACTAAAAATAACATTAGTAACTTTTCGTTACGTTTACATGTAACTAGTAAAGAGTATCATATGTTATGGCAGTTACCTACTGCTGTTAATAAACTACAATTTATGAAAAAAGAACACATAGATGACAAAAATAAAATCATTACAATAATCGTTAATGGTCGAGAGCACGAAGTTGAGAAAAGTGATATAACGTACGCCGAAGTCGTTGCTCTCGCATTTGAGAACCCACCAAACGATACCACAATTTTCGTTGTCACGTATCGTCGTGGACATGGCAACAAAGAAGGTACTCTTGTCGAAGGTGGTTCAGTAAAAGTTAAGGACGGGATGATCTTCAATGTCACAGCAACTAATCGAGCGTAGTCTTGACTTGAAGAGACTTCAAGATGACGGCTATCACGTTGAGATACGTTCTGGCCATCTTGTAATGCGCGGAATCCCGTACGTCAATAGTGAACGCACCGTTGGACTTGGCATATTGTCGGCAAAACTCGTCCTTGCCGGTGATGTTACTAGCACGCCAAACCACGTCGCCTACTTCACTGGCGAATATCCTTGTGATGTGAATGGTAATCCCATTGAACAGATACGCCATTCGAGCAACAAAGAAACAATTGATGATACTTTATCGGCAGACCACTCATTCTCCAGTCAGCCGCAGAGCGGATTTAAGGACTACTATGAAATGATGACGACATACATCGCCGTCATAATGGGTCCCGCTCAAGTACTGCAGCCAGGTATTAAGGCGGCAACTTTCCCAGTGGTGGATGCCGCTGAAGAGTCTGTGTTTAAGTATCAGGACACTGCGAGCAGTCGTGCTGGTATTGGAGCAGTGAGTAAAAAAATTGAACTTCAAAAAATTGCAATCATTGGTGTCGGAGGTACTGGATCATACATTCTTGATCTGGTGGCTAAAACACCAGTGCGTGAAATTCACCTCTTTGATGGAGATGAATTTCTACAGCATAATGCGTTCCGATCGCCGGGTGCACCATCACGTGAAGAACTAGAATCGACACCAACTAAGTGTGCTTATTTTGAGGGCATATACTCAAAAATGCGCCACGGTATCGTCTCACATGAGTACGCTATTGATGAAACAAATGTTGAAGAACTCAAGGATATGGATTTTGTTTTCTTGAGCATGGATGGTGGTGAGGTGAAACGAACCATCGTTGATAAACTTGAGGAATACGATATTCCCTTCATAGATACTGGTATGGGTGTGCAAATAGTAGACGATGCTTTACATGGTATTTTGCGTACAACAACCAGCACTTCAAGCAAGCGTGAACATGTCAAAGGTGGGCGTGTGTCGTTTTCTGACGGAGGTGGTGATAACGACTACGACCGTAACATACAAATTGCTGAACTCAACGCACTCAATGCAACGCTGGCAGTGGTCAAATGGAAAAAGATATTTGGCTTTTACCAAGACTACGACAAGGAGCATCACTGTACATATACAATTGACGGTAACCACCTATGCAACGAGGATAAATTATGAGAACTACGAGATTACGCCACAAGTTTGTTGATTTGATTCCAAAAGAACTTGAAGAATCAACAATATACATTTCTATTCCGTATGGAACGGTGGCTCATAAATGCGCTTGCGGTTGTGGTAACGAAGTTGTTACTCCTCTCGGTAAAACTGGCTGGTCAATAACGTATGACGGTGAAGATATCTCGCTACATCCCTCAATTGGTAATTGGGGGTTTGCGTGCAAATCACATTATTGGATTCGTGAAAGTCGCGTTGAGTATGCAGCTCCGTGGCAAGAAAAGAAACCTAGAGTACAGCCAGAAAAGGTTAGCTGGTGGCGTATACTCATAAACTTTTTCAAGCAGACATGAATGCAACTTCCACACCGTTTGACCCTGCTGAAATGGTGAAATTCATGTTGGACACCATACTCATTGAGGCACCTAAACAGGCTGCTGTATTTCTATGGAACGAGGTCTTGATACCAATACTTAGCGAACACTGGCTGTTGATAGGTGCCCTCCTTTTTGTAGTGTTCCTTCTGGTCACCATTAAGGCAATGTTGGGTCGATGGGGATCTTTAGGTAGCTTCTTATATAATCTTCTATATTTCGGCACTTTGTTTATTGTAGGTTTTATTTGGGGACCGGAAGTTTTTGTTAGTAATTGGCTCGGTTTCCTTACCGCTGTAATCCTATACCCAGTGTGTTATTTAGCAGTGGGATGGATATTGGAAAAAACTGGATTAAAATAATTAAGTTATGTCAGAGAATAATGCCCATCTAGGGGAAACTAAAGACCAGAGGTTAAGAAGATTTGAAGAAGGCAGACCAATTGAGATTATTGAGACACTAATAAATTCAATAGCTAGTTATTTTATTAATGAATTAAACACAGTTTTTAGAGATCCTGAAAATCATCAGACGTCACTTATGTTTTTAGGAACTCACTCTATCGCCTTAACAATAGGTTACGGATTATTCGGTAAGGGTGGTCCAGATGCATATAAGTTGTTTCTTGAAAATTTTATTGACGGTGATACTCCAGACAAAAAGTTTTCTGAGATTGCTAAGGAGATACATGAGTGGAGAAATGTTATAGCTCATAGATGGATTAATACAGCTGGCCATAGCATAGTTTATGATTTTGATATGGACGAGGGATGGAAGCAAGAGGGAGAATTTTTGATTATTAACCCACAAATTTATTTAAATCAGTATCTGGCAACATTTGATTTTAGAGGAAAAATATATAGATACCAAAATATACTAAATACGGATGAATTACTTCAAGAAGCAAAACAGAGATTTATTTCTAAATACGTTGAAAACGCATGAAGTAACACATTAGTGTAACTTTTTTAAAAACTTAGAACTGTCACTTTTGTCACTTTTTATCTACGCTCGAGAGGGGTCAAGGATAATAACACTAACTTAGCCAAAATAACCATGCAGGGTATGGTACTGGGTTGGTTCTATCACGAGAAGGCTCACGAGTACAGAAAAGAGCGCAAATGCCTGAGCATTTGCGCCTTTTCTGTTCGTGATCCCACGAGAAAATATGCTGGGAGCATATTTTCGTGGGAATCGAAAAGCGATTTGAGATATTTTATAAGCGAAGCAAAATAAAATATCCAAACGCTGCACAGATTCTGTAAGGGAGAAATGGGTATACGTCCAATAAAATAGGGAAATCTGTGGTCTAATTTATATATGCCACGAATGAATCGAGTAGCTATCGGAGGTATTCCCTATCATGTACTAAACAGATCTAACGGCAGAGTACAGATTTTCAATAATAGTAAAGAATATAATCTAGCCAGTACCTTAAGGGAACCAGGAAGGCCGAGGGGAAGTTAATATTAGGCCACACATTTTTTAATAATAACGGACGTATCCCCATTTTCTCATTTTCTGTCCAGATTTGAAGGGTCGCCGGAAATGGGGTCGGCCACCATTTCTCCATCAATGCTTTTGCTTTGCTATAATCACACCATGAAAACAGTTTTAATCACAGGAGGGTCAAGTGGAATCGGGGCGGAAACAGCGAAGCTGTTTGCAGATGAGGGTTACACAATAAATAAAAATCAGCGCCGCACAAAAGCGCGACGCCGATATAATTTAAATGACCGAAGCCGTCAGACGGCGTGGGCGATGTCAGGATTGGTGGTACGCAAGTGATGCTTCTTCCACCGGACCCAGAGCGAGTCGAACACCATGACCAGCGGCACAATAGATGCGCCGAGACCCATCGAAAGGACGAAGGATAGGGACGTTGCTTCCTTGTCCATGCCGAACATTGCCATCACGAAGGAAATCACCAGTCCCACAACCATGCCCAGCACTGCTCCCGCCATAAAGCCAAGCGAGCCGTTCATGATGCGTTCTTCCGCCCTCATAGACTCACCTTTGCCGGCAAACAAACCGGTGCGAGCAGCCACGATTGCCTTGATGTTCTCGAACGACAGGAAATTGGCATCGCTCTCGCCCCACCGCGCCAGAAGCACGGTATCGCGGACACCATTGGGATGGTCGATGTGACCGAGAAGAATCGGATCGAACATGGGGCGCGGTTGACGTTCGGGCGTCCTGATCTCGAGAACCGAGAAAAGCGAGAGCGCTTCCTTGATGCGTGCACGCACAGACGCCGGTACACCTTCGAAATACCGGTAGCGTGCCCAATCCCGCCGTTCGCCGTTATCCCAAGAGGTGTACTCTGTCGGAAGCCATGCCTGCCAGACCGAAAGCTCATCATCGGTCAAAGGCTGGAGTCCGTGGGCTTCGCACCATCCGATGGTACGAAGATGCAGCACCTTGTCCCGGTCTTGCGTAGCAAGACCGGTCATGCCGATATCTTCGGCATCGGACGCTCGCTTTTCAGCGGTTTCGGCTTTCGTCTCGAGACGCTTTTCGACGTCTTCCATAGCGGAAGGGTTCGAAAGTTTGCCATAGACTTCAACTATGGCCGTGTCAGTATCAGTCATTTGCAAAGACCTTTGTTTGGTTGAACCAATTTAAACTATACTTGTATAGTTCTGGCATGTCAAGACAACAAATATTATTACAATTTGTATACGCGAAGCGTCTCGGGTCGCCACAAGAGAAATGGGGTCAGCCACCATTTATGATAAAATCTGCATATGCCAAGAATCAATAGTGGAGTGGGGAGGCCTAGAAATGGTGGCTGACCCCATTTTCATCATTTTTCATTTTTCTAACGCGCAAGCAAATCTGTATGTGCTTGTCCCGCCCTACCGATACGCGCACATCTATCGCACAAGTGCAATACACTCCCTAAATTGCTAAAATAAGGCAATGAGAAAACCTGTAATAAATCTCAAGGAACTGGACGACACTACTCTAAAAAATACTACCAAAATCGACTTCGACCGAAAGCATCTCAAAGACGTCGATATCTCAGAGAGTGAAGTAGAGGAAGTTCGTTTGGAACAATGCTTTTTTGAAGAGATAATTCTCAATCAGAGTAAAGTTCTCGAAGGCAAAGCCATTGATTGCATTTTTGAGAAATGCAGTTTTGCAGGAGCCGAACTAAATGAGTTTTTGCTCAACAGAGTTGAATTTAAGAGTAGTTGGATGCAGGGACTACAAATATCTGGGGTGTCTATTGGCGATGGTTATTTCAAATCGTGCAAACTCAATGCAGCAAATTTTAGATATGGAAAACTGAAAGATTGTATATTCGATTCTTGTGATTTGACCGAAGTAGATTTTCTAGGAGCACAGCTGGAAAGGATTGAATTTAGAAACTGTAACCTCAACGAATCTCAGTTTTCTCAAGCAAAGCTCAAGAAAGTTTCTCTCAAAGGATCACAGATTGAAAATATTCACATTGATAGAGAAGCGTTCGAAGAAGTTACAGTGGATACCACTCAAGCAATTTACCTCACTTCGCTTTTTGGGCTGAAGATTGAAGATCAGATTATCTCTCGCGATTCCTAGAATGGGAAAATGGGGACAGGCACTATTTTTCCTGACCCCATTTTTCATTTTTCTATTTTTTGGTGGCTGACCCCATTTTTCCAAAAACTGAATTTTGGATGTAGTAAAAAATGGATGGTTTGGATGGGAAGATTTTGTTATACTACTTCTATGGAAAAGATTAATCTCAAGAACCTTACCCTCTATGGAGCTGACACTGTCGATATTGATCGACAACTAAAAGCTTTTGCTATATGCGAAAGCTACGCTGATTTTGGTGCTAAGAAAATAGTCACAAATTGCAAAGAAAATTACATAACCGACACGGGAGTTGAAGTTATTTGTACGGATCTTATTAATACTATTTATGACTACAACCAATTCAATCTGAAACATCTGAACGATTATGTTGACACGGAGTTTGTAATGGTTGCTGAGTATGATGGGTTTATATTGAACCCCGGCGCGTGGACTGATGAATTTCTTGACTACGATTATATTGGTGCACCGTTGCTTGTGGATGGTGTGCAGTTGGTGGGGAATGGTGGTTTTAGTATTCGAAGTAAAAAACTTCTCGAGTTAGTACAGTCAGATGACGCTATTCAACTTGGAAATAAAGAGGAGCACAAATATGCAGCGAATGAGGACTGGGTAATCTGTGTAGTTATGCGAGATTATTTGGAAAGCAAGGGCATACGATTTGCTCCGGCTGAATTAGGTCACCGGTTTAGTCTTGAGAATAATCGTGAGTATGGAAATGTGTGGGATGGGCAGTTTGGCTACCATGGCTTGAAGTGGACTGATATTTCAGCCTGGATAAAGGAGAATCCACAGTGGGGGATTCATAATTCACTTGAAAAGAATTTTCGCCCAAAGCCAATCACCAAGAAGGGAATGGGGATGGTCCCCGCAAAAATCTGTGGAAATGGGGTCAGCCACCTTTAATGTTAAAATACCCCTGATGCCAAGGATAAGTAGGGTAGACGTTGGTGGTAAGGTGTAACATGTACTCAATCGTGGAAATGGAGGAAATGGGGTCAGCCACCATTTATCATGCAATCTGTATATACCAAGAGCTAACAGGGTGGACGTAAGGGGGGTCGACCCAGATATCTGGGTCGATGTGATATGCTTTATGTATGAGTAGAAGAATAGAAGATCATAACGAACGTAAAATTGATAAGGGTAATAATGGTTCATATCGTATGACACTACCCATCGAAATTATTCGTGAGCTCAAGTGGCGTGACGGGCAGAAGGTGGTGGTGAAGAAAAAGGGCAGGGGGATTTATATTGAGGATTGGAAATAAAAGACCTCTTTAAAACATTTGACTGTTTTACGCTTTTAATTTAATCTGAAACAAGAGTATCAGACACTTGAAGGGAGGTTGTTATGGCGCTATATGCGATATCATTCGTGATTTCAAGGGATAAAGAAGAAGGAACAGAGGTTATGCCTTTCTCGCAAGTGGTCACAACCAGTTTCTCTGACCCCTTGTTTGCAGTTGAGTTTGTGAAGGAAGGTTTTCAAGCAGTCAACGTTACACTGACGGTTGGAGGATTTTGGGAGATCCTGTTATAATTGAATTCTTTCAGGAGGGTCTCAAGGGATTCTTGCAGTATGCATCATTTGAACCGAAGAAAAAAACGCCCCACAGCCATTTGAAGGTTGTGAAATAGCCCACGAAGACAGTTTCTCGCAAAAGAGAAAGGAGGTCTTCGCGGGCTGTCTTTGTGTATATACTCATGTACTGATACAGCTCATTTCTTTAATGTTCCTTACGATGATTTAAAGACAGGTTAATATCAAAAAAAGTAAGATGAGGTTATAAAACACTTAAAAATATCGACTTTATATAAAAGTGTGGTAGTCTAGTTGGCTATGTTTGAAACAAAAACCAAGATTGTTGCGACTCTGGGACCGAATTCGTCCGATGTGGCAACTATTGAAAAGATGATTAAAGCCGGTTTGTCGGTAGCTCGCGTGAACATGAGTCATGGTGACTACGAGGAACATGCTGAGAAGATTAAAAATGCTCGCGAAGCCGCAGAAAAAGCTGGTCGTCCATTGGCTATTTTGCAGGACTTGGCCGGACCAAAAATCCGCATCGGAGATTTTGATACTGAGACAGTCACCCTAAAGAAAGGTGCTGCTTTGGTGCTAACTACCGAGAAGGTGGTGGGTACGGTAGACCGCGTGTCTATCAACTACGCAAAGCTTCCTAAGGAGGTTGAGGTAGGTATGACTATTTTCCTAAACGACGGAAAGCAAGAGCTAAAGGTAACTAAAGTGACTGATACTGATATTCATACTAAGGTTGTTATCGGCGGAACTATCCGTGGTCGTCGTGGTGTTAATGTACCCGATGGTAATCTTTCTATTTCTTCTCTAACTCCTAAGGATAAGAAGGATCTTAAGTTTGGTATCGAGCAGGGTGCGGCATTTATGACTTTGTCATTTACTCGTACCGCAGCTGATATCCATCTACTACGCAAGCTAATTGGCAAGAACGATATTGCTATCGTGGCTAAGATTGAAACCAAGGCAGCTATCGAGAACTTGGAAGAAATCGTTGACGCGGCTGACGTGATTATGGTGGCTCGTGGTGACTTGGCTATCGAGATGCCTATCGAGCAGGTGCCAATGTTGCAGAAGCGTATTATTCGTACAGCCAACCGTATGGGCAAGCCGGTTATTACCGCTACTCAGATGCTGGACTCAATGCGTATTGCTACCACTCCAACTCGCGCTGAGGTAACAGACATCGCCAACGCTATCGTAGATGGTACAGACGCTATCATGCTTTCTGATGAAACTGCAGTGGGTGACTATCCGGTAGAGGCAGTGAAGGTGATGACTAAGGTGGCAAAGGAGGTTGAGTCTGACCCGTACCTGGCAGAGCAGTACAAGAAATGGGATTTCAAGCCAACTAACAACTACGAAACGGTAGCTCGTTCTATCGCTCACAGTACACCGCACACTGATGCCGTGGCTATCGTGGCTTTCACTGAGAGTGGTTTAACCGCTCGTATGGTGTCTCGCTACCGTCCACAGGTGCCTGTGTTGGTAGTTACTCCAAACGAGGCTGCATTCTTGAAGTCTCGCGTGGTATACGGAGCAGAACCAATCTTGGTTAAGGGTGTTAAGAGTGTTCGAGAAGCTAAGGAAGTGGCAGCTAAGGCTGTGCTTGATAACAAGCTGGGCAAGAAGGGTGATACCTTTATCGTAGGTGCTGGTCTTCCGTTTGGTGAGCCGGGTGCAACTAACATGATGTTGATTGAGAAGATATAGGCCGGCAAAATAATAAAACCCTCCGCCCTTTGGGCGGAGGGTTTTATTATTTTGCCGGCCGCAAGGCTATTTCTTCTTGCGACAAAGACCACGAACTGTTACTTCTATCTCGTCTACATCGAAGTCCGAGAGACCGAGTAGTTTTTTGATTTTTTCGTCTGGAGCGGTGAAGTGGATTACTTTGTGACAGTCACTGCAGATGGCGTGGTGATGAGGTTCGTGTTGGTATTCGTACTGAGCTTCGCCGCCGCCAAGGTGAACCTCGTGGATTAGTTTTTCTTTTACAAATAAGTCCAAGTTTCGATAAATAGTTACCAAGTCTATATCTGGCAACTTT
>JBNKWW010000023.1:0-15837 GCA_050299955.1 Minisyncoccia bacterium
TAAGCGCGAATACTTGGCCGATGCTTCTGGAGCATTGCTTACTCGTTATCCTGAAGGTTTGGCTTCTGCGCTTGAGAAAATCTCAGCGAACAGTGTTCCAATGCGCCGCGCCAACAACGCTACCGCCCATCTCTTTATTGCGGATCCTTTTGGTTCTGGAAAAAAGACAATGGGACAGCGTATTTCTGGACTCTTCCAAACGCACCCTCCAGCCTCCGACCGCATCCGCATTTTGCGAGATATGGATGTTTAATTTATGTATCATTAATGATACATAAAAAGTGCTAGCTTATGCAGAATAAAAAACGTTGTTTTGGAAGTGGAGAAGGAAAGGAATTTTATGCTAAGTAC
Organism: Minisyncoccia bacterium; assembly: GCA_050299955.1. Taxonomy (GTDB): domain Bacteria; phylum Patescibacteriota; class Minisyncoccia; order Phycocordibacterales; family UBA918; genus OLB19. The sequence continues at coordinate 352 of JBNKWW010000023.1, forward strand.
CACGATGATGAGTGGGGTGTTCCGGTGTATGAGGACCAAAAACTCTTCGAGTTTTTGGTCCTCGAAGGCGCGCAAGCCGGTCTCTCTTGGGAAACTGTTCTTAGAAAGCGTGAAGGCTACCGTAAGGCATTTCGCGACTTTGACTACGTCAAAGCCGCGAAAATGACCGACGCCCAGCTCGAAAAACTCCGCGGTGACGAATCAATCATTCGCAATCGTCTCAAAATATTTTCGGTGCGTCAAAATGCAAAAGTCTTCTTAGAAATCCAAAAAGAGTTTGGTTCATTTAGCAAATACCTTTGGGGATTCGTAGATGGCAAACAAATCATCAATCACCCAAAAAGCTACAAGGATGTTCCAGCCAAAACCGAATTAAGCGACAAAATCTCTAAAGATTTAAAGAAAAGAGGAATGACGTTCGTTGGCTCCACTATTATCTACGCCTACCTCCAAGCAGTTGGTGTAATAAACGACCACATAGCTGATTGTTGGAAAAGAAAGGCTTGAGTATGGTATAAATATGCACGCACGGAGGGTTCGCATAGCGGTCTAGTGCGCTGCCTTGGAAAGGCAGTAACGGGGCAACCTGTTCAAGAGTTCGAATCTCTTACCCTCCGCAATGGCCGGCCGCAACACGAATGTGTTGCGGCCGTTTGCCATTGCGAGAGAGTAAAGGATTCGAAAAGGTTGACTGATATTTTTGGAGTTTACGAACAAAAATATCGACAACCTGTACTGAAACTGTAAGTTTCGAATCTCTTACGCTCAGCATCATAAGAGATGACATGAAGAAGTTAGTAAACAAAAAACTACCGCACTTATGCGGTAGTTTTTTGGGAAAGGCTAGCTTCGAAACCGAGGGACTCTCGAGAGAGTATCATGGAACATGTAGGCATATTTATCCAGTTGGCCTAGATCATAGGATCACTCCTACCATAAACAGTGGGTCACCGTAGTTGTGGCGCTGCTTTTTTAGAGGTACCCATTTCAGAGACACCCGACCTAGTTAAAGTATATCATATTTATTGTGTGTGCTGTTAGAAATTTAATTTACAAGTAATTCACAACTAAAAACAAAAACTGGTGAGTAGGTTGTTACAATAACATTAATGGAAGTTGAACATATTTTTGTTGGAGGTTGGTTTCAGCGTACTACTCTGCACTTGTCGGAGTTCTACGATTTTTTAATTGACGGTGAGTCACCTCTAGAACTTGATCAGAAAAAATTAAAAGCCTTAAAGAAGGATCTCGAGCTTGTTTCAGTCGAGATGATGATAGACCACTTGCAGTACGCTCTTGCAACCACCAAACAAGGAATTACTTTTAGAGTTTATGAAGATGGTTTAATTGTGCTTGGACACGATCACGACGATACCAAGACGGTGAAGTCTGGCATCAAAATGCTGACCGACTATTACGAGAAAAAGCTTTCTCCAGCCTTTGGCTATCTCTTTAGCCTAGGTGCTCCGGTACCAAAAGAGCTAGCAAACATCAAGACAGTCTATCCGTATTTTGTTGTAACAAAAAACGCTAGTAACAAAGAATGTCTTAATCTTCTAGAAGAATTTAAACAAGGCAAATACTTTGAGGTAAAGAATGACGCTTACGACATTTATCGCGGAAACAAATTGTATTTAATCAATAGTAAAAGCGAGCCGCTCGAAAACATTTCACGTTTGGTAGAAGAGCAAATTTTCATCCGTGAGTTTAAGGGGCAAATGCATCGTTATCTCAACTTGCACCGCATTATTTGGGAGCGTATTGCTGATGTAAAAGAACGCGGCAGTATCAAAGGCTCTGAAATTGGCGAACTAAAAGACAAAATTGAAGGTTATCTTAAAACCATCAACTTGATTGATGCTCGTATCAATCAGATGGGTTCTTATATAAGTACAAGGGGACATATCGTAAAGGGTGACCCAAGAATGAAAGACTTTATGAATGTACTCGAATACAGTTACGATACCTTGAGCGATACTTTAAATTACGTAAAAGAAATATGGAAGATGACCAAAAATTATGTGATTTCTGCAGGAGATTTGTTTGGCGACTTGCAGGCCGAAGCTACTCAGAAGTCGGTGGAAAACCTCACAGTTGTAACTTCTATGGGAGTTGGTGCAACTTTGATTGGTCTCTTCACGACTGACGCTTTGCCTAGCTTTACTGTCTTTGGTGTCGGCTACTTCTTTATTTTGGCTCTAATTGGTTGGGGTTCAAGTAAAGCTATTTCTTGGTTCTATGAAAGAAAGAACTATACTGTCTCGTACGAAGATTACGATAAGGATATTAAGTAGGGGAAGGAGAGGTAAAAGGCCGGCGCCAGAGGCGCCGGCCTTTTACCATCCATTTCTATCGTGCATAATTGTCATTCTTTTTAAACGAAGCGCGTTATAATACAACCAATAATGAAACAACAGGATTGGTTATTTTTGATTCTTACTTTTGTTACCGGCTTAGCAATCGGTATGTATGTTTATGTAGCTGCTTTCAAGCCGGTTTATGCACCGGAAGGTTTAGGCGGCAGCGAAGCTGCCGCCTCAGATTTTAGTATCATTGGTAAAACATACGGTGGTAGTGAGGATGCTGGCTTTATTCGTCCTTCCTTTAGGATTCTGGGCGACGGTACTTATATGTATATTCAGGGTGGCGATGGTATAAATGCCCTTGAACCAATCCAAGGCTCACTGCCCAATTCACTCGTACGCGAACTCAAGGCAGAAATAGCCGACAGTAATTTGTCACACCTTAGTGTGACTGCGGTAAAGGGAAATTGTTTGTCATATTCTGGCGGATTTGATTTTGAATATAAAATCACTGTGAATAGCAAGCAGTATGTACTCGATACTTGCAAAACAGTTTTTGAAAATAACGATCCTTTAGCCGAGTTGTTGCAGTCGGTTTGGGATGAACTTTCAGGAAATAAAAGTTCAACCACATACAACGGTTCACTAAGCAATATGGCAGAGGAGTGGCTTTATAATCGCTTGCATAGTAGTGAGTAGGAGGGGGAAGGAGAGGTAAAAGGCCGGCGCCAGAGGCGCCGGCCTTTTACCTCTCTATATTTTGACAAATCATATTTTAGTTTCCAAATAATAAATTCTGAAAGTTAGTTTTTGAAGTGGCGTAGTAATAAATGAAGCGAAAGAGAGTCACGAGTAAGCTTCAAACAGATCGGCCAGATCTTTAATTCCACTTAAAATGTCAATCATTAAAAAACCAATTATGAATGCAAAATCAATTTTAATTCCACTAGCTGCCTTTGCAGTAACAGTGACGGGAGCCAGCGCTTTCAGTAGTGACGCACTACAGAAGGCTGGTCTCACCAATGACCAAATCAGCGCTTTTGAGGAGGCCCGCACTCTTCGTCAGTCTGGTGATAAAGACGGTGCGCGCGATGTACTTGTAAATGCTGGTATAGACCAAGAAACAATGGATAGTCTACGCGAAGCAATGCATGAAGAACGTGATGCCAACCGTGAAGCTATAAATAGCGCAGTTGAAGCAGACGATTACGATGCTTTCTTGGCTGCTATCGAAGGTACTCCACTTGCCGATGTTATCAATAGCGAAGCAGACTTTGAACAATACGCTAAGGCTTATGAGTTAATGAAGAGTGGCGACAAAGATGCTGCTAAAGAAATATTCGATGATCTCGGAATCGAGAGACCGGAAGGTGGTCGCGGCGGTGAAATGGGTGAACGCAGAAATATCGAAGACGCACCTTTTTGGAGCGAGCTAAGTTCAAGCGAGCAAGCTGCTATTAAAGATGCTATTGAGGCAGGAGACCACGACAAAGTACGCGAAATTCTAGACAACGCTGGTATTGAAATGCCAGACAAGGCCAATGGTCCAATGAGTGAGAACAATATTGAGAAAGCACCTTTCTGGGACGAACTAAGTAGTTCTGAGCAAGAAGCTCTCAAAACCGCTCTTGCAAACCACGACCAAGATGAAGTAAAAAGCATTTTGGACAGTGCTGGTGTTGAGCGACCAGAGCGCGCTGAAGGTCAAGGTGGCGAACGTCACTTTGGAGGCGAGCGTGAGCGTGAAAACGACGACAACTAATCTCGACTAATAACTAACTAACAAACAAAAGCCGCGCCCATAGGGCGCGGCTTTTGTTTGTTAAAATATCTGTATGAAAAAATGGTATGTTTATATTTTGAAATGCGCTGACGACACTCTTTATACTGGTATAACTACCGATACTGAAAGACGGGTTAAAGAGCATAACGATGGTAAAGTTGGAGCCAAATATACGAGATACCGCACTCCAGTAAAGTTGGTTTATAAAAAGGAGTGTAAAGACCGAAGTGAAGCTGCTCAAGCCGAAGCTTTTATCAAAAGTCTGAAGAGGGAAGATAAAGAGAGGTTGGTTGAATTAGCTAAAAAGGGATAGCGAAGTTGTCATCCTCGCGAATGCGGGGATCCAGTTACTTACATTAGAACACCTTAAAATAAAGAGTTAAGCAATAAATGTGACTGGATTCCCGTTTTCACGGGAATGACAGCCACTTTGTGGTCGTCCGACGTCGCCTACTGTGGTGTTGGACAACCAAAAACCAAAGGTTTTTGGTTGTCATTCCCGCGGAGGCGGGAATCCAGAAAAAATAAATTTGGCTTTGATGCTAATTAAAGCGCTTTAAAAAAGAGAGTTTGTTGTTAATAATCTGGATTGCTTCGGCAAAGCCTCGCAAAGACGGCGGCGAAGCCGCCGTCACACGACCAAAACCGAAGGTTTTGGTCGTCTTCGCGAGCGTAGCGTGGCGATCCATAATCGAAGTCAGAGTCGTGTGTTATTGGTGTTTGAGTCAAGATTGTTTCGGCAAAGCCTCGCAAAGACACCCTTCAGGTGCTGGATTTTGTCTTTCCATGCTTCGCGCGGCTGAAAGTCAGATTCGCAAAATGTCTGTTTTTAGCTAGACAAAAAGCCTTTTAATAGGTATTATGCTCGTGCTTTTGGCGTCCGCCCGGGCGCTTTTATTTTCATTTATCAAAATATTTATCATTCATTATTTATGCAAGAAATCCGCAATATCGCCATCATCGCCCACGTGGACCACGGAAAGACTACTCTTACAGATGGTCTGATGGAATTTACCGGCGCTCGCGAAGGCGACGCTTCTATGGACAGCAACGCTATCGAGCAAGAGCGTGGTATTACCATTTATGCTAAAAACACCTCTGTTGAATACAAAGGCACTAAGATAAATATTGTTGATACTCCAGGTCACGCCGACTTCGGTAGTGAAGTTGAACGCGTACTTCGCTCCATCGACTCCGTACTTCTTGTGGTTGACGCTCAAGAAGGTCCAATGCCACAAACTCGTTTTGTACTTAAGAAGTCTCTCGAGCTCGGTCTCAAACCAATCGTGGTTATTAACAAAATCGACAAGCCAGCTGCCGACCCAGACCGTTGTGAAGAGCAAGTTCTAGAACTTTTCCTCGAACTTGGTGCTAGTGACGAACAAGCAGACTTCAAGGTGGTTTATGCCATCGGTCGCGACAAAGTGGCTAAAAAGAAGATGGATGATGAACTTAAAGATCTCTCTCCTCTTCTCGATACAGTTTTGGAAAACGTTCCTCCAGCTAAAGCTTACTCTGAAGGCGAGTCACTTCGCGCCCAGGTATTTAATCTTGGTTACGATAACTTCCTCGGACGTCTCGCAGTTGCTCGTATCTACGACGGTAAAATCGCTAAAGGTCAGAATGTTTTTATAAAACACGAAGGTGAAGAAACTAAGAAGGGTAAGGTGGTAAAACTTTCTGGCTACAAGGGCGTATCTCAGGTTGAAGAAACCGAAGCGTTTGCTGGCGACATTGTTTTGATTGCCGGTCTTGAAGATATCGATATTGGAGAAACTGTTACCGACAATGAAGAAACAGAACCATTGCCAGCTATTAAGGTGGATGAACCAACTATTGGTCTTCAGTTTATGGTTAACTCTTCACCACTTGCAGGCCGTGAAGGTAAGTATGTAACCAGTCGCCAGATTGGTGAACGTTTAGAAAAAGAGCTCGAAATCAACGTTGGTCTTCAAGTTAAGAACAATGGCGATGTTTTTGATGTTTATGGCCGCGGTGAAATGCACATTGCTGTGTTGCTCGAAAATATGCGCCGCGAAGGTTATGAGCTTTCTGTTTCTCAGCCTCAGGTAATTATTCGTGAAGAAGATGGTGTGAAGGTGGAGCCGTTTGAAGAAGTAACCGTTGATGTTCCAAGTGAATTCCAAGGAGCAGTGATTGAACGTCTTTCAAACCGCGGTTTCATTATGCAAAATATGACTTTGCACGATGGCGATCAGGTGCGACTTATTTTTGAAGGTCCAACTCGCGGACTTCTAGGATACAAAAACCAATTCGTGGTTGATACTAAGGGTGAGGGAATTTTGGCTTCACAGGTGCTTGGTTTTCGTCCTTTTGCTGGTGAAATTAAGAAGCGTCAGGTTGGTTCAATGGTTTCAATGGCAACTGGAAAGGCTCTTGGTTTTGCTCTCTTTGGTCTTCAGGACCGTGGTGATCTTTATATTGGCCCTGGTACTGAAGTGTATGAAGGAATGGTGGTTGGTAACACATCAAAGGGTGAGGAGATGATGGTAAACCCAACTAAAGGTAAGAACCTTACCAACGTGCGTGCCTCAGGCTCAGACGACGCCATTATGCTTACTCCATACAAGCCACTTACTATCGAAACCGGAATGGAAATAATGCAGGATGATGAACTCTTGGAAGTTTGTCCGGTATCTATTCGTCTTCGTAAGCGCTTCTTGAAGGAGAGTGATAGAAAGCGAGCTAAGTAAATTGAAGTGAAGAAAAGGCCGGCCCTTCCTTACAGGAACTGTTCAGGTTGTATGACAAAATAAAATCCGCAAATGCGGATTTTATTTTGTCGACAACCTCTTGCGCAAGGTTCCCAACATTGCTCACGGGGCCGGCCTTTTCTTGTCCCCAAAACCAGTTGACGAAAGTGTTTTTTTAGTTTACTTTACGCAAGCCTGAGTAGTGAAGTCACAAAAAGGCAACGCAACGGCGTGTTCTTTGAATTGTGAACCGCATTAAATACAAGCAAAACGATCTGCCTCAATGTTCACTACGGCCAAGCCTTAACAAGCTTCTGGATCGCACATCATTAGGAGATTAAACATAAAAGGGAGGCGAGCCAACCAAGGTCACCAGGAACACTGCGTTCCACTTCGACCAAACGGCCGCCTCCATCATTCCTCGCTTAACCGCGGGGTTTTATTTTACCCAAATTTTCTATATTGCTTCCGCGGCGTCTTTGCGAGGAGAGACCTTGCGCAGCTTGGGAGCGACGAAGCAATCCAGAAATAAATACTACTTAACCCCAAGTTCTTTCAGGAAAGTCTTCAACTCGTTACCTTCCAACTTTCGAAACTGATTTGGTTTTAATTTACCGATTTCAATATTCATAATACGCACACGCTTCAAGTTGTGTACCTGGAAACCAAGAGCGGCACACATTCGGCGAATTTGGTGTTTCTTGCCTTCAGTCAAAATAAGACGGAAAGTTTTATCGTTTTTCTTTTCTGCTTTGGCTGGTTTGGTTTTATAGCCTTCGATATCTACACCTTCGGTCAGGTGTTTCAAAAGGAAATTGTTAACCTTTTTGTCGACAGTTACCTCGTATTCTTTCTCGTGTTCAGCCTCTGGGTCGAGGAGAGGGCCGGTGATGCGACCATCATTAGAAAGTATCAAAAGACCCTCTGAGTCTTTATCCAGGCGACCAACTGGATGAATATCAGAAAGGCCATAGTCTTTTTTTATACGAGTCTCGATATCAACTTCATCGTTCTCAGGAGAATGGGTAATAATACCGCGACCCTTGTAGTAGGCGAGGTATTGTTTGGCTTTTTGAGTGCCTTTGATTTCAATTTTTTCATTACCCTCAACTTGCTCTCCAACATCGACTCTTCGTCCATTAATAAAGACCAAACCGGCTTTGAGGAGTGCATCTGCTTCGCGGCGTGAAGCCAAGCCGAGGTCGGCCATATATTTATTAATTCGCATTGCGTTGATTTATACCACTATTTTTGAATGGTGTAAATTACTACAGGGGTTAAACCCCTGTATCTATACCATTATTTTGGGTATTGTAAATGATTAGCTGGGTCCATTTGCTTTATAATACCCTGAATACAAGGGTTAATGAATACAGGGGTTTAACCCCTGTAATTTAGGGTTTTACTTTGGTTGATGATATCCGAGGGGTTTAACCCCTCGGATGAAATAAAAGCTCTTAAAAACTCGTAATATAAGGTAGGATAGTACATAATGAGTTCATACGTAGAACACGAAATGACTGACGAAGAAATCGTAACAATGGCGCTCCGTGAGCGTGCCTTCTTTGGACATATAGTTGAAAGATATCAAGCTAAGTTAACTCGTTATATTGCTCGTCTTGGAGTGCGTAACTCCGATGATCAAGATGATGTACTGCAAGACATCTTCATCAAAGTCTATAAAAATCTCAATGGATTTGATACTTCATTGACTTTTTCTTCGTGGATTTATCGCATTGCACACAACGAAGCTATTAGCTGGTATCGAAAACACAACGTACGACCTGAAGGTCATTTGGTGGGAGACAGTGAAGCGGTACTTGAACTCATACAATCCCACGAAGACGGTTCTGAGGAAATTTTTGATAAAAATATAAACACCGAAGAACTATTGCGAGCTCTCGACGAGCTCGACCCAAAATATCGTGACGTCCTGATTCTTCGCTTTTTTGAAAATAAGGAATATGAAGAAATATCTGATATTTTGAAAATACCAATCGGAACGGTCGGCACACTGGTAGCTAGAGGTAAGAAAAAGCTCAAAGAACTTTTGAATCAAGAAGTATTAAACGTATAAGTATGGAAAAAGAAAACAAACAACTAAATAGCGAAACAAAGAGCGACTTGGTCAGCTTGGTTCTGGAACGGCTGGATAGCGAAGCTATCCAGCCTCGTTCCAAGTTGTACTGGCTTTCTCAAGAAGGTGCGCTTTGGAGTCTTTGGGGACTCTCAGTACTTTTGGGTGCGCTTTCCGTGGCGGTAGTTACATTTGCTTCACTTAATGCAAGCTATGCTTTGTATGAAGCAACTCATGAATCTTTTGCAACCTTTTTGATTGAAGTCTTGCCATACATTTGGTTCGTCCTCTTTGCATTGATGGCTATTTCTTCATACTTTAACTTGCGACACACTAAGCGAGGTTATAAATATCCTTGGAGTTTGGTGGTTGGTAGCGGATTATTCTTCAGTTTGTTCGGCGGAATGGTTTTGAACGCTTTTGGCGCCGGTTTTTATATCGACACCTTCCTCGGCAAAACCTCTCCTTATTATCAGTCACAGAAGGAGTTGGAAGTAATTTCTTGGCAAAAACCAGAAGAAGGACGTTTCTTTGGAGTGATAGAGTCACTTACTGGCTCCACTACAGATTTGATTGAGTCGACTTTGGTATTAAAGGATTTCGAAAATAACGTTTGGAAAATCAATACCGAAGAGTTGCGTGAACATGACCGTGGTTTGCTCGAAGAAGGTGCAGAAGTGCGTTTGATTGGAGTTGCTAATGAAGATGGTTCAGTTGATGCTTGTGCGGTGGTGCCACGCATTGGTGAACGTCCACCGCTACTTCGTGAATTAAAGGAAGAACGTCGCGAGTTTGAAGACCAAATGAAATATCAAGGTGAAAAATCATACTCAGATTCTGAGATTTTCGACGAGGACGATGATCATGAGTTGGATGTCAAATGCGCTGAGCTTTTGCCGGTAAAAAGATTTGCTCCACCCGTGACGCCAAAACTTGATGATGACGAAAGAGAGGGAAGAAAGGAAGTTGAAATGAGAGAAGAAAGAGAAATGGAAGAGGAAGATGATTAACAAGATGGAGAAAAGGCCGGCGCCTTCGGGGCCGGCCTTTTCTCCACCTTGACCACCACCACAAACTGTTTCGTATCTCACATTTCCTACGCCACTTTGAAATACAAGTGGTATATTATGCGTAATACCAGCTTTTCGTCTGGGGATGTTATTAAAATTAAATATTTTTATTATATGATCTTCTCTCGTGTTAAGTCGCTTTCAGCACGTTTATTAGCAGGTTATGTTTTGGCAATTATGCTCGTTGGTCTCGTACCAGCCTGGCCAAACTTTGCCGAAGCAGCTACGTCAACTCTTTTTGAGGATGGATTTGAAGCTGCTGGTACCCCATTTTCTTCTTGGGACACCAGTGATGCGCACTGGTCAACAACAGGTAGTGATACACATAGTGGCTCAAAGAAAGCCAAGGTTGTAGGTAATGAAAATGGTGTTGATATTTTGGCAACCACCATCGATACAACTGGCCAAGAAAACGTGTCGCTAAGTTTTTGGTACCGTTATACTAATTTGGCTGATACTGACACTGTGGAAGTCGAATGGTTTGATGGTACTAATTGGAATCTGATTGATTCATACAGTAACGGTACAGTTAGTGACTGGACGGAAAAAACAGCAGATCTGCCAGCAGAAGCTGATGATAATGCCGATTTTGCAATTCGCTTCGTTGCCACAATTAGTTCAGGTAACGTTACTTTCTACCTCGACGACGTCAACATCTCCGGTGATGAAATTGTTGTTAATACTACCTCTAGTGAGACTGTAGTAGTTCGTGGCGACACAACAACTTCAGTTAATCAACCAGAAGTTGGTTGGATGTTCAATCGCGATACTGACAATCAAACTCCTTTTGAGTTCAATAAAGACGAAGCCAGTATTGGTGCCGGCTCTTTGTTTGTTGCTCCGATCACGAATACAGTAAATGGAAACAGTGATAAATTCATCGGTGAACTCTACTTATATGAGGATGTAGCCAATATCAACTCCATCTCATACGATTTTGAACTTGCCAACGGCAGTGAATCAAAAGAAGCACACTTTTACGCTAATGCCTATGTAACACTTCCAGCCCCTAACTCTTGGTATGACTGTCGTTACAATATTGTACCGACTAGTGGTTCAACCGGCTCATTTACCACAATAACCTTTGACCCAAACGAGAGCTATGATGTTGTAAGTAAAGTACCAGCTTCTTACGTTTGTCCAAGTAGTCCAGCTGATTTGCCTGAAGGTTCAACTCTCAACTTCTTTGTTCTAAACGTTGGTGACACTAGTGCCAATGACGCTGGTGTTTCTGGTTACCTCGACAATGTTGTTACTGTAATTAAAAACGGTACCAACACACACACTACCACTTACGACTTTGAACCTGCACCAACTTCAAACGTAACTCTCTGTAAATACGACACCAATCAAAATCCGCTCGAAGGTTGGACTTTGAATTTGCTTGGAAATAAAGTGGAGGATTTGAATGTACCATCAAACATAATTGGTGGTGTAAACACTTCAGCTACACTAGTTGACGGCGCTTCATACGTAGCTTTTGCAAGTGGTACTTGGGACAACCATGGTGGTGCGGCAGCTGGTGCCAATACTGCCGACGCAGAATACATAACTACAAAAGCAGATTGGAGTAACAACTACGATGGTCCAACAGTCGACCGTCCATACAGTCTTGAGTTGCAAATCAACGATGCGGATATTGCTTGGGGACCTTATTCATCACTCCATACTTACGCTACGTCATTTATCGGTACTGGCGCAGTAGCTAACTTCCGTGTTTTTGATGGACAAAACTACGCACCTGTTGCCGGTTGGTACAATGACAACTCTGGTTCACTAAGTGTGTCACTCTATGAAGGTTTTTCAGGCATAACCGATAACAATGGTTGTGTAACTTTCTCTGATGTTCCTTATGGTGATTACACTGTAGACGAAGTTGGTCAAGCAGGTTGGTACAACGTTTCTGGTTTAGAATCAGCCACTGTCGACCAAGAGTTAGAACAATTTGATGTGGTTAATACAGATGATGAATTCTTCAATCGTTGTTCTGTGACCGTTGTTTCTGACGATACTAATACAGTAACTGAGAAAGGTGATGCATACGCAAAGGTCTTAACTTTTGTACACACAGCTTGGACAGCTGTTATTGATGGAGCGGAGTGGATCTGGGGTGACAATCCGGTATCTGATCCAACTACCACAGAAACAGAAACTTTTGTAAAAACCTTTGAATGGAGTGGGGGTGTAGCTGTCGCTAATCTTGATATTGCTACCGACAACTACTACACAATTACAATCAACGGCGTTGAAGTAGCCTCAACTACTGCTTTAAACAACTTCCAAACAAGCACTCAGGATAACTATGATGTTTCAAGCTATATCCAAACTGGAGAAAACACTTTGGAAATCAAAGTCACCAACCTCGGTGTTGTCAACAGTAACTACAAGAGTAACCCTGCTGGTCTCAAATATAACTTAACCGTTATCTCAACCGACGAAGGTGACGCGTGTATGTACGCACCGACAAATCCAGGTTTGGAAATTACAAATCCAGATAGTGATGGTCAAACTTTGGCTGGTGAATTTACCTTTACGGCTGAATATGTAGACGCCGATACTATTAAAGATGGAATGCAGTGGGCAATTCGTGCCGGTACTTGTGCGGCTAATACTGGCACAGTGTATGGAAATGTTGATGGGCATAATGATGCCTTCAATTGGGACGGAGTAAGCTTCTCGACTACAGTTGATATGAGTGCGTGGGCGAATGGTGATTATTGTTTAGTAGTAAATCCGAAAGAATCTTCTGGAACAAACTTCCGTGAGACTCGCTGGTTCGTGCTAGAAAATATTGTTCCATCTTGTACTCTCGATGTTGTAAGTGGTGTTGGTACCGTCGTGGTTGAAAGTCAGGAATACGCGGTAGCAACATGGGATGAACATCACAACTGGACCCATTCAATTCCAGGCGCAACTTGGATTTGGGACACTTTCTTCGTGGAAAATCCAGAAAGCGATGAAACAAAAACTTTCTCAGAGTCATTTGTTGCCAACAACATAAATGACGCAACTCTATATATTGCAGCTGACAATGAATATAAGGTATATATCAACGGAACTTTGGCTTACGAAGACGCAAGTCCAAACAACTATCAATCTGAAGATGTCTACACCGGTGTTGAGTCATATCTAAATTCCGGTACTGAAAATACTATTGAAGTTGAGGTTACAAACAATGGTACCGAAAACTCAACCGCTAAGAGTAATCCAGCCGGAACACTCTTCAAGCTCGTTGTTAACGCCGAAGACAGCTGTGAAATTACAACTGTTGCACATCCGGAACTAACTTTTGGTCCGTATTGTGGTGACGATGAAATAAACCAAGATTGGGAACAATGTGAATTGGGTGACGAAGGTTGTTTGGAAAGTTGTCAGTGGGAAAATCAGTGTCACTTTGACCAACTCGTGAAGATTGACCTTGATGACACAATTGCTAGTTCTGCAAGTTGGGACGGTAAGGTTTATCTTGGCGCTATCGACAAGCTAGCTCCAATTGGTCATTGGTTTAATGTAGCCGACTTTGGCACAGAAACTGCTGTACATATTGCTAATACTGCAGACTTTGATGGTTTGGCGCTCGACTACGACGGTTCACAAATGCGCTTTGCTTGGAAGGGTGGCAATAAGAGTGGTGTAATAGACTATGTTCAAGGTGACATTTCATTCCTTGGTTTTGCTGACATTACCAATGATGACATTTCTGGAGAAATCAACGGTAGTGGTAGTTACAAGCTAGAGTGGTACGGTGTTGGCTTTAAGGATATCTTTGAAACCACTAGCTCTTCATCTGTAACCTTCGATATGCGTGCCGACACCGGCAACGATGGTGCTACTATCGCCCTTACTCCAACTGAAGGCGGATACGGTCAGTGTACTATCGACGAACCAACTACCTACAAACTTGAGGGCTACAAGTGGAATGATGAGGACGGTGACGGCGAGTGGGGAGATGGTGAAAATACAATCGCTGGCTGGACTATTTATGCCACCAATGGTGAAAACTCTCTTTCTACAACTACAGATGAAGGTGGTTACTACTACTTTGACGTAGATGGTGACTATACTTGGGAAGTATACGAAGCCACTTCAACCAACTGGACTCAAACCGGTATTGAAGTAGATGTGTATAGCGAGGGTGATGGTTATACAGAAGGCGAGTCTTGTTTCTTTGACATTTATGCCAACGAATCAGAAAGTGACTATGCCTTGCTTGAATGTAACTTTGGTAATTACTACGAAGAAGAAACTTCAACTGAAACCACAACTACCGGCGGTGGAGGTGGCGGTGGACACTCAGCAACTGAAGGATACTCAATGCGTCACGGCGGCACTCCTTCCGGTCAGGTACTCGGTGCTTCTATCGACACTTGTGAGCAATACTTGTACGAGACCATAATGCCAGGCCGCGATAACAATTCGTCTGAGGTTAGAAAACTTCAGGAGTTCCTTAATTCCTTTGAAGGATACAACTTGGAAGTAACCGGTGTGTATGACGAAGCAACTCAAAAAGCGGTTGGAGAGTTTCAAGAAAAATACACCAACGAGATTTTGACTCCGTGGGGTCTTACTTCAAAAACACTCAATGTGTATTACACAACCAGAAAGACTATCAATGAAATATATTGTAAGTATGCGATTGCTTTCCCTCTAAGTGACGAAGAGCAGACTGAAGTTGATTGGTTCCGTGGTCTTGGAATTTTGTACCGCAATGGAGTTACGGTCTCAGAGAGAAAAGATGATGAGTCTGGTGTAAACGGAGGAGGTGATGCTGGTTCTTCAAGCGAGGGTTCTTCTAACGAGGAGTCAAACAACGAAGAGGGCGACAATAATGAAGGTGATTCTAGCAACCAAAGTGCTGCAGCTGCTGCAGCTGGCGATGGATTCTGGAACAAGCTAGCAGAATTCTTTAAGTCTTGGTTTTAAAAACTGGGATTAAGGGTGCGAAAAAGCGGGCCTTCGGCCCGCTTTTTCGCACCCTATCACTCGTGTACAAACAAAATTAATTCGAAACCGAAGTGGTATGATATAAGCAATGTTTAAAAGTTGGTTCAAAAAACACTTCATTCCGCATCATGGCAATGACTTCAAACCACACATTCTACAAGAAGGTGCAGTGGTTGGAATGATGTTTTTACTCATCATTTCGTTTTTTCTATCCAACTTACAAGCTTTTCTTTGGACCAAATCCGGCTTTATGGTTTCTACCATTTTGCCGGCGGTTATCATCTCCGACACTAACAAAGAAAGAAAAGACAATGGTTTTGCCAACCTCACCGAAAGCCAAGTACTTGATGCTGCTGCTCGCTTAAAAGCCGAAGATATGGCTGCCAAAAGTTACTTTGCTCACAACAGTCCGGAAGGCAGGACGCCTTGGTATTGGTTTGATCAAGTCTCATACAACTACGCTAGCGCGGGCGAAAACTTGGCTGTTTTTTTTACAGATTCAAGCGAAGTGGTAAAGGCTTGGATGGAATCGCCAGAACACCGAGCCAACATTCTAAATGGAAAGTATAAAGAAATAGGAATCGGAACCGCAAAA
>JBNKWW010000024.1:0-7513 GCA_050299955.1 Minisyncoccia bacterium
CCCTTATGAATAATTTCTAGTTTTTGGTGTTTTTTCCAACCAAATTCTTCGATGAGTTCTTTTGGTACCGTAATTGAGTAACTATGTGTACCAGTGCGTATAAGCTTTCTAACAAATTTTTTCATACACACATTGTAACGCATATACGCCCGCATATGCGTGCGTATATGCGTGGCTATTCATGCTTCGACTACGATAGTTGTGTATAATGTAGATAAATTTGCTCTCTGGGTTAACGATTCAAAAGAAAGCAATTTCTTGCTGACAATATATGAACATTTGTTTTTGTTTCAGAAAATATTAAACTTAGTAAATTAATTTAGTATGGGGGACTTTTGGTGGTTAATTTTTGTAGGAGGATTCATCCTTTTGGGTGCTATCTCTTGGATCAGAGAAAGGTTTGATGAAGCGAGTAGATATCGTGAACTCAAACCGCGCTTAGACTCATTAGATTCTCGTGAGCGTGAATTTGAAGAATCTGCTAACAAAATTAAACAGGAATTAAAAAGTAAACACGAAGCACTTGAGACTGCCAGATTGAAAGCTAGAAAAGATTTGGAAAAGTTAGCACAACAAAAATCTATGGGGTTCCCATGGTTGGCTAATGCTTATGCTGATTATTTTGCACTCCGAGATGAAAAAAGGGCCAACTATTTAGCTTCTAAAAAACATCCTGCTTTGACCGCAGCTGAAACTGTTCGCGTTATTAAGAAAGAAAAAAAAGAACTGGTAAAACAAAATAAACTTGTTTCTTATAAACTTGATTACTTAGAGAAACTTTTCCCTTGGATTGCGGAACTTATTGCAGAAAATGAAGATGAGGAAATTCCTGTACGTATTGATGCTGTAGAAGAAATAAAAGAGGAGGTCAATGAAGACAGAGTAAAAGAATTTCTAACACCTGAAGAATATAGAAGCCTGCCATCTGTACAACGAAACCAAAGAGCACTTGATAGATATATAAAGAATCGAAACAAATCAAAGTGGGCGATTGGAAGAGATTATGAGATGTATGTTGGACATTTGTTCTCTGAGAAAGGATACAGTATTTACTATAAAGGAATTATTGACGGTTTTGAAGATCTTGGTCGAGATGTTATTGCTTCAAAAGACGATGAGGTTTGCATTATTCAGTGTAAACATTGGGCACAATATAAAGAGATACACGAAAAACATATTTTTCAATTGTTTGGCACCACAATGGAGTATTGGATTAAGCATTTTAATGGAAACAAAAAACAAAAGAGTTTCGTTGACTTTTCCCATGTACTAAGTGAACAAAAGTTAAGACCAATATTCTTCACTTCGACAAAATTATCCGACAAAGCAAAAGAAATGGCACAAGCGTTGAGTATTGAAGTTGTTGAGAGTGAACCATTGGGAGAATTTCCTAGAATCAAGTGCAACATTAATTCTGGAGAGTTTGGTGAGGGAACAAAGATTTACCATTTACCCATGGATCAGCAGTACGACCGTACAATTATCGGAAATCGCGCAGGAGAATTTTATGCCTTCACTGTGCAAGAAGCAGAGGACGCTGGTTTTCGACGAGCTTTTAAACACAGGTTTTAGAAATTAAAATATGAAAAACTTTTTTAAAAGTAGAATGATTCAAGCTGCCCTTATAGGTGCTGGTGCGTTAATCTTGGTCTCGACTTTAGAAGCAGTTCTTCAGCGACCTGTTGAGGAAGCAGATGATACACATCAACCAGCTGAAAACAGTACGAGTACAGTTGCGCAAACACAAGAGGCTTCGACTACTAACAAAACTGACAATCAAATAACTGTGACTGACTCTCCTGATACTGTTATCATAACGGGTGACCATAATACAGTAGAGAAGTTGGATATTCCTGAACCCAGTTTTATATTAGATAACACAGGTCAAAAGAACCTTGCTGCAGAAATAGGCATTTGTGGTGTTCTCTGTATGATTGATATAAAAGGATATAAGACAATTATGGATTTGGAGATTGACTATTCAGTGGCAGTCCATAGTCTATTAGTGAAAGCCGTAAGTTCTAACGTATATGCAATAAATATTCTTCCCATCGGAGCATCGACAATGGAATCTTATTCTGTTGGGGGCAGTGGAACTGCATATTTTCAGATTAAAAATCCAGATAGCTTTTACAAATTAGAAATTTACACAATGAACCCCGTGACACACCCTGAGGACGAAATACAAATTATTTTTAATTAAGAAAGACGAAATGGGGTCAGCCACCATTTCTTCCAGTGTCATACAACTTCAAGGAAGAGCATGCTGAGGTAAAATCAGGTCACACTTTTGCGAAAAATATTGTCCCTGTCCCCATTTACCGTGTCGGTTCAGATTTTGATTTTATAGCCACGGGAATTGCTGAAATATTGAAACCTAAAGATATAGGTGTATAGTAAGCTTAATGAGAGTAATAAATAAACTACTCCTTGTCCCAATTTTACTGATTACTTTGATGGTGCCGGCTTATTTTGCTGATGCTTATGTTTCAGTTAAGGGATACTACAGGAGTGACGGCACATATGTCCGACCACACGTACGGAGCAACCCTAACGGTTTGAAGTATGACAATTACAGTTGGACACCGAGTCAGGGGCTTTACAATGATACATATGGGACGCGTGGTTCAGCATGGGATACACCGACATGGATTACTGACCCAGACTATTATGAAGGGAAAAGTCTATACGAATCAGGACAATCTGGCGTTGGTAGTTCAAATAGTTATACGGCTCCTACATATTCACACACTCCTAGTGAGTCAAAAAACATCTCTGTAGATGTGCCGAGTAATGCATCGCTGAATTACTACGGAAATGATTGGTCTTGCAATTCAGGCTACAAAACTAAGTACGACGCAAGTTACAACAAAATAGGCTGTACTAAAGTACAAATACCTGATAATGCACATCTTAGCTACTCAGGCTCAGACTGGTATTGTGATATTGGGTATTCGACAACTTATGACTCAAATTACAATAAAAAAGGATGTGAGAAAGTTGGAGTTCCAAAAAATGCTCACTTGAGCTACTCAGGCTCAGATTGGTATTGTGATAGTGGCTACAAAACTAAGTACGACGCAAGTTACAACAAAATAGGCTGTACTAAAGTACAAATACCTGATAATGCACATCTTAGCTACTCAGGCTCAGACTGGTATTGTGATAGTGGGTATAAAACCGTCTATAACAACAGTTACGAAAAAACCAGTTGCAAAAAAATTCGTGTTCCATCAAACGCTCATCTAAATTATTCAGGCTCAGACTGGTATTGTGATAGTGGGTATTCCACTACATATAACAGCAGTTACGAAAAAGTCGGATGTAAAAGAAACTAGGAGAATATTATTTTGGCAGTTTTAGAAATGGGGTCAGCCACCATTTCTTCCCAATATCATGCCATTCGGGGAAGAGGGGGGTGAGGGAAAATCAGATTACACTTTTGCAAAAAATATTGTCCCTGTCCCCGTTTATTTTGTAGTATGATAGAAAAAATGAATATAGATATAACCGGCACTCCTTTTGATGATGAATATAGACATTTGATACAAGAACGTATCAAGAACTTTTGGGGATATGGCAGCCTTGATTGTCCATACTGGTTCGTTGGTATGGAGGAAGGCTTCAATGCAGAGACCGAAGATTTGTTTAAACGTTTCAAAGTCAGTGAAGGCAGACAAATCTGTGATGTTGCAGATTTAAAGATTGATCCTGGCTCGTACTCTCTATTCGCAGAAGGTGCCCCAATGAACAAAACCTATCGCCGTTTAATCCAAATGATTCTGTATGCGGAAACAAGAAAGCACGTAGACATAGAAGTCTTGCGTGATTTCCAAATCCACCAACTAGGAAGACAGAGCTCTAATAATGCGATTCTCGAATTGATGCCGCTACCGTCCCGATCTGTTGCTTCGAAAGATTGGCTCTATGCAGGTTCTGGCATAGAGGGTCTTGAGTCAAGAAAGAGCTACCTCGAGACATACAAACCAAAACGTATCGAAGCGCTACGAAAGCTCATCCAGACACACAGGCCAAAATATGTCATCTGCTACTCGCTTTCATACCAAGAAGATTGGCAAAAGCTCACCGATGCTCCGTTTATCGAGGTAAACCCACGCAAACTCTATCTTGCTAAAGACGGAGAAACTACCATTGCCATCACACCACACTCGGTAACTCACGGACTTTCCAACGCAGACTGGCGAGGGATTATTGAAGAGATGTTTCTGTAGCCTGGTAGAATATAGTTATGCAAAACCAAATTGATCAATTGCGTATGTTTAGTACAGCATCTTTTGCTGTTTGGCCTTTTGATGAAAAGACTGACGTCTCAAAACTTCACTCCAATCTTGTAATACTCGGACTCAATCCTTCTAAAGACATAGAGTTCGGTGTGAACTTTCATGGTAAGCGCTTTGATAAATGGTATGAAGAAGTTTTTTCTAAGGCACCGTTTGCTGGATCGTATATGACAGATTTGATGTCTATAGGTGAACCTAGCGCTACTGTGGCAGTTGAAAAATGGAAAGATGCAGAGTTTAGAGAATTTCATACAAAAAATCTCAAACAGCAGTTTGAGATTTTAGGGATAAGTAACGACACACCTATATTTTGCATAGGAAAGAATACTGAAGCACTTTTTAAATCAGCATTTCCAGAATACAACAAAGTCTTTTCGATTGGTCACCCCAATAGTTATCGAATGAAGAACAGTAAACAAACTTTCATAGAAGACGTTGCTAAAATAGGATTATCTATTTCTGGTTCTTCTTAGATAAAGGTCTGGTAATTTCTGAAAAGGGACAAGGAAAATAAAATCCTAAAATCAGTGCCACACCATTCATGGAAGAGCGAGGCCGAGGAAAAATTAGGCTAAACTCTTGCGAAAAATATTGTCTTTGTCTCCGTTTGCACGAGTAGGGCAATATCGTTCATGGCATGGTGATATAATTTGTTCATATGGATAAGTACACCACCAATCCAAATGAAGATAATAATCTGCCTAATAAGCTCGGTCTTTCTGACCAAGATAAGATTGACGAAGAGGAATTCCTCGGTTTTACTCGTGCGGCACAAAAAGCAATTGATGCATTAGATGAGCACACCGTCTTTGATCTTGCGTATTTATACAACCTGCATCGTGACGCGCTCGGTCGTGTCTATGATTTTGCAGGTCGGCTTCGCACGGTAAATATGTCGAAAGAAGGATTTTCTTTTCCTGCTGCGAGTTTTCTTCCAGATAATCTAGTGGAGTTTGAAGAAAAGTATCTTGTACCGTTGAATGAGGTTCCTTATGATCAAGAGGATGTATTTCTCGATAAACTTGCAGCCATGCATGCTGAGTTGCTATATCTACATCCTTTTCGAGAAGGGAATGGTCGTGTGATTCGATTGTTTACAAAATTAGTATATCTCGCAAAAACGGGGAAAGAGCTCAATCTTGATCATCTGAATAAGGGTGATAACTTTGCCAGATACATTGCTGCTGTGCAGCAGGCAGCCGGTGGTGAGCACACATTAATGCAAAAGTTGTTTAGAGAGCTACACGCGTGAGCGTAGTGATTCAATTTGTTTCTTAGAGAAGTGTATGCCTTCGGTTTTGAAGGAATGTAGCATGGAACTAAAAGCGTTCTTTTTTAACGCCTGCTTTTGAGTAGGAGTGAGAGTAACATTTCGTTTTGAGACAGTATTCTTTGTCATGCTCAAACTATTATAACACATTTTCTTACTAATCTCGAACATAGCAGCGAATAAAGTCCGACTTGGCTCATTGGGAATATTCCCAATGAGCCAAGTCGGACTGTATTCACTAAATTGCAAAAGTGCGGCGTAGGCGCCGCACTTTCGTTTTCGTTTCTAAAATATACTACCTGACACATCGTACGAAGTTGTGCAGTCGGCGGGCGTCGCCTTGGGGGCCGAAGTATTGTGGGTAATCATCGATATCGCCACTCTTCGGGTCGCTACGCTGGGCTCCGGCGCCGTGTACGTCCATAATCTGTCCGTTCATCTGTCCGATAGCGCGACCGAATGGTACATACACACCTTCAGAACCTCCTTGGGCATTGGCGTGAGTGGTGCCGGTCCAGAAGTATGGCCAGTCTTTTTGTCCCGCTTCATTCGTGATTGATGAAGTGGTAAAGATGGGGTCGATAGCAGGGGAGTTTGTTGTAACTGGACTGCGGCTGTAGTCGACGATGTACTCTAGCTCGTGTGCGTTTGGTAGGCGCCAGTCTGTGTATCCGCCAAGGGAGAGATCCTCACAGTAGTTGAGTGCATCGCTCCAATCCATACCTTTGCGGCTGTCGCTCTGCTGCCAGGTGAGGCCGCTTGAAGTATCGGTTACGGTGCCGTTGCCGCCCGCGGTGAAATTGTTTTCACCGTAGCCGGTATTGCCACGCACGAGACGCATGAAGTAGCCGTTATTGTGGCCGTTGTCAGCGGTCGGGTAACATTTAATACGGCCGTCGGCGAAGTTCACCCCGAAGAAACACTCTTGGTTGTTCATCACTTTAGCCACATAGATGTTGCTTGTGATCCATTGTGAGTCGATGACACGGTCGCCGGTACTGGTGTCGCCGTATTCAAAGTTGAAATAGTTGGTGTTGATGAAAGGTGTGTTGGCATTTTTGGCCATAGGGTCCACATCCTGTCCGCTGAAGTCGATGAGGGAATAGAGCTCTTTGATGGTCGGTACACGCCAGTCGCTGTAGCCGGCGTAGGTGTATGAGTCGGCACCATTGATACCGGTGTAGTAGGCGACTTTGTCGCCGGCGTCTTTAAGCCACATGAGGCCGGTGACGTTGTCGGTTACGGTGCCGTCGCCGTTATTGGTGTAGTTCATGGGGACGCCAGCGTAGCTGGCGTCCTGTCCATAAAATTCTTTGCTGGCAGAAGTAGGGCAGGTAATCTCTCGTGAGTTGTCGTAACACTTGGTTTGGCCGGTGTCGGGAATGGTCCAGATGGTGGAAACAGAGTTTTTAGTAGGGAGGTCTGACCTTCCTGCTTGTGTTGTTGGTGTAGGGTTGGTTTCTTCCTGGATTCCAGCCTCCGCGGGAATGACATCCTCAGCGTTGGTGGTTGTGGCGTCATTTTTAGCTGGTTCGTTTTGGGTTGTCTCGACTGCCGGTGCTGGTGCATCTGCTTCAGGGATTGACTCTGTTTCAGTATCTTTCCTAAAGAGCCAGCCGAAGAAGAAATTAAACAGGCGTTCGAAGAAGGTAGGCTCTCTTGTTGCAGTCACCATATCTGTCATGGCGGTGTCGGTAGCCAAGGTTGGTTCATCCGCTTTTGGTTGCGGAGTTGTTACAGTTTCGTTTGTTTCCGGTAGTGCTTTGGTTGGAGTGGTTGGCGCTGGGGCAGTGGCGGCGGGAGTGGTTGCGCTCGGTGCTTCACCTGGCTTGCATACCAAGCTGCCTTCAGGATTTTGCTCACACACACCCGACTCGGTGCCTCGCGGTGTGGTGAAAGAACAAGTCTGTCCGACACCACCTCCGCTACACGCGGCTATTGC
>JBNKWW010000025.1:0-11415 GCA_050299955.1 Minisyncoccia bacterium
ATGACGGGTCGGCGCCGTAGGCGCCGACCCGTCATTTTATTTTTCCACCAAACGCATCATTTTCTCATTGCTATACAAGAAGCGACATGTTCTAATATTTGAATGAATATTCTTCTTCTAGACGATGATCTTTTCTTGCGCGATATGTATGCGGATAAATTTAAGGAAAATCAACATACAGTAGCTATGGTCGACAATGGCCAAGATGCTCTGACTAAAATTTCCGAGGGAGGCATTGATGTGGTTCTTCTTGATATGGTAATGCCAACTATGACTGGCATTGATTTTCTGAAACAAGCCTCAGAGTTAGATGGTTCTGATAAAATAAAATTCATTGTCTTATCCAATCAAGGAGAAGAAAAAGATAAAGAAGCAGCCAGAGCGGCCGGGGCGATTGGCTACATAGTTAAGGCCGAATCGATTCCAAGTGAGGTAGTTAAAAAGGTGGAAGAGTTAGTAAAATAATTAAGAGTATATGGCACAAATAGATTACAAAAAAGAGCTTAAAGATTTGGTAGATATTGTGATGGAAGAAAATGGTTCTGACATTCACTTGTCTGTCGGCTCTCATCCAATGATTCGAATTACCGGTTCACTGATTCCTTTAGTTAAAAAACCAGTTCTAACCGAAGATGATGTTCAAGAATTTTGTAACGTTCTTCTTACGGATAAGCAATACGCAATTTTTAAGGAGAAAAAAGAATTAGACTTCTCTTATGCTCACGGTGACGGAGTGCGTTTTCGTGGTAACACCTATTTTCAAAAAGGAACAACCGCCATTGCTCTTCGCCACATTCCTAACAAAATTCGCACACTTGAAGAACTCAATCTTCCTCCAATTTTACAATCTTTCACCGAGCGTCCACAGGGCTTCTTCCTTTGTGTAGGACCAGTTGGTCAAGGTAAGTCAACTACTTTAGCTTCTTTAATTCAGCATATCAACGAAAATAGAGCAGACCATATTGTTACCATTGAAGACCCAATCGAATACGTTTACACACCAGACCAAGCTCTCATTGATCAACGTGAGGTGCGCATCGATACCGACGATTTCTCCGTGGCGCTAAACTCCGCTTTTCGTCAAGATGTAGATGTTATCTTGGTGGGTGAGATGCGTAATCCGCAAACCATCGGCACTGCCGTAACCGCTGCCGAAACTGGACACTTGGTTTTTTCAACTCTCCACACCAACTCAGCGGCACAAACCATCGACCGTATTATCGATAGTTTCCCAGCTTCTCAACAAGATCAAATTCGTGTACAGCTAGCCGGTAGTCTTACAGGTATCTTCTCACAGCGTCTCGTCCCACGTATCTCTGGAGGACTTATTCCAACCTACGAACTTCTTATTAACAACAGCGCTGTTTCAAACCTTATTCGTGAGCGTCGTACTCACGAGATCCAAACCGTCATCGAAACCGGCCTCGAGCAGGGAATGATTGATATGAACCGTTCTTTGGCTGAACTAGTAAAACGCGGAGAGGTAACGGTGGAAAATGCTTTTGCTTACTCAATTAACCCTAAAGGTCTCGAGAGACTGATATAATAAAAGTATGTTGTTTTCTTACAAAGCTATAGATCAAACAAACGCTACCCGTGAAGGTACGGTTGAAGCGAGTAATATTGACTCGGCTATTATTACCGTGCAAAAACGCGGTTACACTATAGTTTCAATTGATCCGATAGTAGAAAAGAAATCAATTCTTAATCTGGAAATCAATTGGTTTCAACACATTTCTACTAAAGAAGTGGTAATTTTATCGCGACAACTTTCTACTCTGTTTGACGCACAAGTTTCGGCTCTTCGCATCTTTCGTTTGTTGGGTGCGGAAGCCGATAAACCTTTAATGGGCCGCGTATTAAACGACATTGCTGATGAACTCCAGGCCGGTAGTTCGATTTCTCGCGCTCTCGCGTCTCATCCAGACGTATTTTCTCCTTTTTATGTAAATATGGTTCGCTCTGGTGAGGAATCTGGCTCCTTAGAGAAATCCTTCGGCTACTTGGCTGATTATATGGACCGTACTTATCAAGTGGTGAGTAAGGCTAAGAATGCGCTTGTTTATCCGGCTTTTGTTATCGGTATTTTCGTATTAGTGATGGGACTGATGCTTACTATGGTGATTCCTCGCATTAGTCAGATTTTGCTGGATTCCGGACAGGAGTTGCCTATTTATACTAAAGTTGTGATTGCTATTTCTTCAACCCTGACTAATTACATCGGCATCATATTAGTGTTGGTGTCGGTAGTTAGTATCGGAGTGTGGCGGTTCATTAAAACCCCTGTAGGAAAGAGAGCTTATGATGAGCTAAAAATTGGTATTCCGTACATCGGTGATTTATACAGTAAATTATATCTAACACGTATTTGTGACAACCTTTCAACTATGCTTGCTAGCGGTATCTCAATGGTACAGGCAATTGAGGTAACTGCCGATGTGGTAGATAACGAAGTCTTTAAGGAGATTATGACCAACACTCTCTTGGAAGTTAAAGGTGGTCGTTCGTTTGCTGATTCAATTGCTGAGTATCCGGAAATACCGGGAGTTATGTCGCAAATGGTAAAGGTTGGTGAGGAGACTGGAAACCTTTCTGAAATTATGGGTACTTTGGCTAAGTTTTATAGTCGCGAGGTAAATAACGCAGTCGACACTCTGATCGGTCTTATTGAGCCTTTGATGATTGTATTGCTTGGTCTTGGTGTTGGTACACTCTTGGCTTCTGTATTGCTGCCAATTTACAATATGACCGGTTCTTTGTAGTTCGGGAGTTGGTTAAGTTGTGGAAATGGCCGGCCCCTTCGGGGCCGGCCATTTCCATCCCGTTATCCACACAACCTTAAAAAATAAAAGAAATAACCCGTATAATTAAAACATCCACGAGTACAACGTGGCCAGTGTCGAGACATTCAGCTGATGTCTGGACCGGTTAATAAAAGTAAAAGTTAATTTCAATTATGATCAAACAAACTCTTAAAAGAGGTTTTACCCTGATCGAACTCTTGGTGGTTATTGCTATCATTGGTATCTTGGCTTCAGTGGTACTCGCTTCTCTAAACAGCGCCCGCGACAAGGGTTCTGATGCGGCTGCTAAATCAAGCCTTAACAATATGCGTGCTCAGGCTGAGCTTTACTACGACAACAACAGTAACTCTTATGGTGCTTCAAACGCTTTGTGTAGTGACGCTACTATTGCAAAAGGTGTAGCAGCAGCAGAAAACGCAACAGGTGGTACAGCAGTATGTACATCTTCTGCTACAGCTTGGGCTATGGAAATTCCACTCAAGACTACCGGCGCTGGTGTTTACTGCGTAGACTCTACTGGCGCTGCTACTACAACAGCAGCGTCTTCAATCACTTCTGGTTCGGACTTTGTTTGTGGCTAGTACCTTACTCTAAAAAAGTAAAACAAAAAACACCCCTCGGGGTGTTTTTGTTTATAACCAAATATTTTTTAAAACAATGGGTTACAATTGATTTATGGATATTTTACCTCTTGGTCTAATTTTGTTTATAGTATCAATCTTTGGACTCATCATCGGCAGTTTTTTGAACGTTGTAATTTATCGTTTACATACTGGTAAGTCTTTGAACGGTAATTCACACTGTCTTTCTTGCGGACGTAATCTTCGCTGGTTTGAATTGGTTCCGGTTTTGTCTTACTTGCTACTTTTTGGTCGATGCCGTACTTGTGGTTCTTACATACCGGGTCGATATCTATTAGTAGAATTGTTAACTGCATTACTTTTTGTAGTTGCTTGGTTGTCGTCTAGTAGTTTTGTCGGGTTTTTGTTTTTAACTATTTTTATTTCGTTATTAATAGTTGGTGCTGTCTATGACCTATATCATATGATTATCCCCGATGAGGTTTCATTCAGTACTGCTGTAATGGCGGTTTTGTGGTCTGTGTATCTAACGTACTTAACTGGAGATTTAACAGTTTTTTGGCATTCATTATTAGCGGGAATATTAGCATCTGGTTTTTTGTTCATTCTTTGGTTAGTTTCTCGGGGCCGTTGGATTGGGTTTGGAGATGCTAAAATTGCTTTTTCTCTTGGCACTCTTTGTCAGCTAAGCGGCGTTTTTTCTTTTATGGTTTTTTCTTTCTGGGTCGGCGCTATTGTTGGTCTTGGTATTGTCGGTATAAATCACTTATTCAAAGTTTTACGCATCACTAGAGTGGGGGGAAGGTTTGGTTATGTTAAAATGAAAAGCGAGATCCCTTTTGCTCCGTTTCTCATCATCGCTTTCTTTCTCGTCTACTTTGGACAGCTAGATGTACTTCGCTTTAGTTCTTATGTGGCTTCACTTTTATACTAACTCAAAAAAAACTAAAAATACTCAGCGTGGATTTTCTATATTAGAGGTTTTGGTTACTCTCTTTATTGTCGGTATGATAACGGCAGTTTTGGTGAGTAAGTACGGATCCTTTAACAGTGTGATTGTATTGAAAAACCAAGCTTTTGAAATTGCATCGAACTTACGTGAAGCACAAGCTTATGCTTTGTCTAATAAAGTAGAAGGCGGTGTTTTAAGGGAGGACTTTGGTCTTTACTTTGATATCACAGCACCACAAGAATACATTTTATTCCGCGATTCTGGTGATCTAACCGAGTATAGTAAAAATGCTGCCTATTATGACGTTGGAGAAGAAGTGTCTCAACCTTATATTCTGGACTCTCGTTTTGAAATTAGTCGCATTTGCGTCAATATCGTTAGTAGTAGCGATACGTGTCCAACCACTGTTGATGATCTCTCGGTCAGTTTTAAACGACCAAACTTTGATGCTCAGTTTTCTTCAGTTAGTGGTAAGAGCGCTTCAGTTGGCTTAATCGATAATGTGCGTATTGAAGTTTCCAGTATCAACGATGCGACTTTTGTAAAAACAGTTATTGTTAGTTCCACAGGTGAAATAAGTGTTGAATAGGTTATGAAAAAGTTTTTAAACAAATTTATCAAAAAACAAAACCTGCAACGTGGTTTTTCTTTACTGGAAGTTTTGGTGGCGCTGTCTATATTTATTGTTGTTATTGTGATGTCTGTTGGAGCGCTTCTGGTTTTGGTTGATGCTAATGCCAAGGCACAAAACAATCAAAAAATAATGTCGAGTATGAGCTTTGCACTAGACAGTATGACACGCGAAATCCGTACCGGTAGTGGTTTCATATGTTCAAGTTCCGACATATCGCCATCTACTTCCGAACTCACTACCCAAGATTGTTCTAGTGGCACGTATCTTTCTATAGTAGAGGGTGGAGAAAGTTTGACGGGAAGTCTAAGTGGAAATCGCATTACATATCGCTACAATGCAACTGACAAAAAAATAGAGAGACGATTGGCTGATGGTTCTTGGTACCCGCTTACCAATACTAATATTTCAGTAGACGCTATGCATTTTTCAGTCACTAATTCTACGAGGTTGAGTAGCAACGACGAGAAACAAGCCATCGTTAGTCTTTATATTGAAGGTTCGGCTGAAGGTGTTAATACCACTAATACTTCGTTTACTATACAGACATCAATATCTCGTCGTATCTTAGATATATAATGTTTATGATGAATCAAGGAATAAAAAAAGGAGGATATTCATTGGTGGAAGTACTGGTGGCCGTTAGTGTGCTGCTTGTTTCTATAGTTGGACCGATGACAATTGCGTCTAAAGGTCTCAAAAATTCTAATGAAGCAAAGGATCAAACCACAGCTTTTTTTCTGGCTAACGAGGCGATAGAGGGTGTGGTAAATCTAAGAGAGAGTGCAGCTTTACCAAAGTATGTGTCGGGAGCCTCAGGTGTAGACGTTTGGTCATCAGTGCAAGCACTTGGTTCTATAGGTTGTACGACCGCTTCTCCGTGCGGAGTGAATCTCGAAGGTGATACCCCGACATTTTTTAAGTGTAGTACCGGCACTTGCGACATCAATCTCTTTTCTAGTGGAAAAACCAGATATCGCCAACAAAGTGGTGGTACGGATACTCCATATAGAAGAGAAGTGGTTATTAGTTCTAACTCTTCAAGAGTCAAGGTGGTATCTACAGTGTCCTGGGGAAGTGATAGTGGTCAATCGTTAACATTAGAGTCTTATGTATACAACATCTACAGCAACTAAAGTAACCAGAAAATTAAACTCTGGTCATAACGAAGGATTTGCTCTTCTTATTACTCTAATTGTAGTTAGTGTGGTTTTAAGTATTGGTCTTAGTATACTCCACATAACCAGCAAGCAGCTTTCACTTTCTGTGTCTGGACGAGAATCGGAAGTGGCTTTTCAGGGTGCTGCCATGGGTATGGAATGTATGCGGTACCATCGCTCTGTTCCGGCGACCAGAGAATCTCTTCTTCATGAAGGTGCTGGCGCTTGGCCCCCTTCATTAGATTGCGCCGATATTAGCCCGGCCAGCTATAGCGAGGACACTTTACTTAATGATTCTGGTGGTGGACGATTTCTTTATAGTTATAACTATCAATATGACATCCCTAGAGAAAGCGGGAGTGACATTTGTATTGAAACTACTTTATACATAACTGATATGCGTGACTCTAGCGCCAATCTGAATTACGCACTATCAAACGAAGGTTTGTCCAATCTTACCTGTACAGCTGGTACTGTTTGTACAACCATATTTGCTCGAGGCTACAACCGACCTTGTGACAGCTTGGATTCTATCCTTACCGTACAGCGCGAACTCAGCATTCAGTACTAGCTTGAGACTAATTCATAAACTGATAAAATTTGCTAATGGCAGAAAAACCAAGTTCTGAGGTTATCTCTAGATACGAAAAATTGAAGGAAACGGTTAATAAATACCGTTATGCTTTTCATGTTGAAAACAAAGAGTTAGTTTCGCCAGAAGCACTTGATTCTTTGAAATATGAGCTGGTAGAAATTGAAACAAAATATCCTTCTCTTATTACTCCTGACTCACCAACGCAGCGGGTGTCTGGAGAACCGTTAAAGGAATTTAAAAAAGTGGTTCATAAAGTGCCGCAATGGTCACTCAATGACGCTTTCACCGACCAAGAAATTCGCGACTTTGATGAGCGAGTAAAAAGAATGCTTGAAAAAGAGTTGGGGTATAAAGTAGAACCTACATACACTTGCGAACTTAAAATTGACGGCTTGCACGTGGTACTTGAATATGTAGATGGTATTTTAGAAACTGCAGCCACCCGAGGTGACGGTAAGGTAGGTGAGGATGTAACTCATAACATTCGCACTATTGAATCAGTACCTCTAAAGCTTTCCGAACCGGTAAGTATTATTGTTGAAGGTGAAGTGTGGCTCGGTAAAAAGCAATTAAAGAAAATAAATAAAGAACAAGAGAAACTAGGTAAAGAGCTTTATGCCAATCCGCGCAACTTAGCTGCAGGTACCGTGCGTCAGCTTGATCCAAAAGTTGCTGCCGAGCGCAAACTCGATACTTTTATTTACGACCTTTCTCTTGGCGAAGTGTCAGCATCACAAGACGAAGAGTTGTCTCGCTTGGCTGTACTTGGTTTTAAGGTAAACACTGAACACAAACTCTGCTCTAACATTGAAGGAGTGATAAAGTTTTTTCATTCTTGGCATGACAAAAAAGACAAGACCGATTATTTGGTTGATGGTGTGGTAGTGAAAGTGAATGAAGAGAAATACCAGAAAGTTCTTGGTTATACCGGTAAGGGGCCACGTTTTTCTGTGGCGCTTAAATTTCCGGCCGAGCAAGCAACTACCGTGGTTGAAGATATTGAACTTCAGGTTGGTCGTTTTGGTACCATTACGCCAGTGGCGCACCTTCGACCAACGCTGGTGGCTGGATCAACCGTTTCTCGTGCGACACTTCATAATGAAGATCGTATCAATGAACTTGATGTACGAGTGGGCGACACCATTGTGCTTCAAAAAGCCGGCGACGTAATTCCGGAAGTGGTTTCGGTAGTTAAGGAACTAAGGCCAAAAGGGACGAAAGCTTTTATGTTTCCAAAGACCGTCGCCGCCTGCGGCGGCGACGGCTCCATCGAACGCATCCCCGGCGAAGCTGCATATCGCTGCGTCGATATGAACTCCGACCATCTGCATCGCGAGAAGCTATATCACTTTGTTTCAAAGCAGGCTTTAAATATTGATGGTGTTGGTCCGAAAATTATCGACCTCTGGCTCGAACACAATTTGATAAATGAAGTGTACGATTTGTTCACTTTGGAAATCGGTGACATCAAAGACTTGCCAGGTTTCAAAGAGAAGTCTGCACAAAACGCACTTGACGCTATCGATGCTGTGCGCAAAGTTCCACTTCATCGCTTGCTTATAGGACTTTCTATTCGTCACATTGGTGAGGAGACGGCAGTTTTGATTGCTAACCACTTTGGTTCTTTGGAAAAAATTAGGGCTGCTAGTTTGGAGGAATTGTTGGCAATTGATGGAGTGGGAGAGATTGTAGCAAGGTCACTTTATGATTGGTTTAGAGAGAAGAAAAATATTCATACCCTAGATGAGCTTTTGAAATACGTGACGGTGGTAGAGCCGAAAGTAGCAGCCGGCCAAAGCGGAGCTTTGGCCGGCAAGAGTGTGGTCTTTACCGGTACTTTGCCAACTCTCGACCGCGATGATGCTAAAGAA
Organism: Minisyncoccia bacterium; assembly: GCA_050299955.1. GTDB lineage: Bacteria > Patescibacteriota > Minisyncoccia > Phycocordibacterales > UBA918 > OLB19. The sequence goes on from JBNKWW010000025.1 coordinate 8,595, forward strand.
ATGGCACGTAATGCTGGCGCCAACATCGCTTCGTCTGTTTCTAAAAAAACCGACTTTGTCGTACTCGGCGAAAATGCCGGTAGCAAAGAAGACAAAGCCAGAGAGCTGGGAGTTAAGATAATTAGTGAAGAGGAATTCCTTAAACTACTGAAATAAATAGAAGGTCCGACCTTCGTACTTGGTTTTGATTTTTTCTCACTAAGACGTATACTACGCCTATGAATATGACCAAAGAAGAAATACTTCATTTAGGGACGCTTTCTCGTATAAAGCTCACCGACCAAGAAGCAGAAAAAATGCAGACTGAGATTGACTCAATTCTCGAGTATGTGAGTCAGGTTAATGAAATTGCTGCAAGCGCCGATTTGACTAAAAAACCAGGTGCTGTTTATAACGTTTTTCGTGATGATGAAGTGAGTGTTGAGCCTGGTAGTTACACAAGCGATATTGTTGAAGCGTTCCCAGAGAAGGAAGGAAATTACTTGAAAGTGAAAAAAATTCTTAACCCAGATTCTTAATTATGACTATCAGTGAATTAAAGAAAAAATTCGTAAATGGGGAAGAAACTCCAGAGGCGGCTTTAGCTGCCTCAAAGAAAGTGATAGAAGAGAAAGATAGTGAGATTCACGCTTTCCTAGAGATCTTTGAAGACGCGGACGAGGCAGCTAAAGCCGCTACGAAAGCCTATGCAAAAGGCGAAGACAAGCCACTCCTCGGAGTACCTCTAGCTATCAAAAACAATATTCTCATTAAAGGTCATAAAGCTACTGCTTCTTCTAAAGTTCTCGAAAACTACACCGCTTCTTACGACGCCACTATCATTAAGCGTCTTCGCGATGCCGGTGCTGTCTTCGTTGGTTCTACCAATATGGACGAATTTGCGATGGGTTCTTCTACTGAAAACTCTGCCTTCGGTGTCACCAAAAACCCTGTTGATCCAACTCGCGTTCCGGGCGGTTCTTCGGGTGGTTCAGCGGCGGCTGTGGCTATGGGCGCTGTACCGGCAGCTATCGGTACCGATACTGGTGGCTCGATTCGGCAGCCTGCCAGCTATTCAGGACTTGTTGGACTCAAGCCTACCTATGGCGCTGTTTCTCGCTTTGGTCTTATTGCAATGGGTTCTTCTCTTGACCAAGCTGGAACTCTGACAAATTCTGTGGCTGATGCCGAGACTATTTTTAATGTGATCTCTGGTAAAGATGAGATGGATATGACAACTATCAGCGACACCACTTATCCAAAAGTAGAGACAAAAGAAAAATACACCTTTGGTATTCCGCGTGATTTCCTTAAAGACGGTATCGATGAAGATGTGATGGCTAGCTTTGAGGCTCATATTCAAGAGCTTAAAGCGGCAGGTCACAGTGTTGTTGATATTGAGTTGCCAATGTTTGAGAAAGGTTTGGCCGCTTACTACATTGTAATGCCGGCTGAAGTTTCTTCTAACTTAGCTCGCTTCGATGGAATGCGTTATGGCACCAGAGTCACCGGCGAAGACTTGCTGGCTGAATATTTAAATTCACGAGCACTCTTTGGTCACGAAGTGAAGCGTCGCATTTTGCTTGGTACCTACGTTCTTTCTTCCGGATACTACGACGCTTATTATGGCAAAGCCGAGGCAGTGAGAGTGTTGATGCGTGAAGAGTTGAATGAAGTTTTCAAAAAAGTCGACTTTGTTCTTACACCGACCGCTCCAACTCCAGCTTTTGAGATTGGCTCCAAAGAAGACCCGATGGCTATGTATCGCCAAGACATCTTCACAGTACCGGTGAACCTTACCGGCGTGCCGGCAATGTCTTTGCCGATGAAGCCTGTGGAACGAGAAGGAAAACAGCTTCCAGTTGGGGTACAATATATAGCACCACATGCGGGTGAAGAGCGACTCTTTGATATCGGTAAGAGAATTTACGACAGCAAGCTCTAAACTTATTTTGTGAGTGGCCATTATGCCTGACTCAAACGACATTGTTTTCAATCAATACAGCGTAGATTTTTTTGCGTATCTGCGTGCATTTTTGGAATACTTTTTGGGAGGAGGTGCTGGTGATGGTGCCGGAAGCTCCGCTTCCGGCACCGCAGGAGGAGCTATTTCTTCTTTTTCTGTAGACAGCATAATGAACACTATTCTCAATGCTTGGACTGCATTCACTATAATTTCTTGGACAATCTCTATATTGCTCATATTCGGCATCATCTACGCCTACTTGAAAGCAGAACAACTTTCTGCTGTACGTAGTGAAATATTAGCTCGTCAAGAAAAACTCTACGACGAACTAAATGGAAAGAAAGCCGACAATCAACGTTGGCTTGATGTGCAAGAACACATCGCTAGCGATTATCCAAACAGTTGGCGCTTAGCTATTATTGAAGCAGATATTATTCTTGAGGAAGCTTTAGAGAAAGCCGGTTTTGCTGGTACTACTATTGGCGACAAATTAAAAAGCGCTTCACCAGCCTCTTTCTCTAATCTCGATCAAGCGTGGCGCGCCCATAAGGTGCGTAATGAAGTCGCACACAGTGGTTCCGATTTTGTCCTTACCAAAAAGATGGCTACCGAAACCATCACTCAATATAAAATGGCTCTCACCGAACTTGGTGCTATCTAGTTGATTAAAAAGGGTGGACATATCGCACTACAGGTGGTAAGCTCTTTGACACATAGCGTTTCTGAGGAGGTACCGAGCGAGAACGACTCATAACCTCCCGAGGTTCGCTGTTAAAGAAGTAGACAACAAGCGGGGTAGAGGAGAGGTACCGAGCGAGAAAGACTCATAACCTCCCGAGGTTCGCTGTTAAAGAAGTAGACAACAAGCGGGGTAGA
>JBNKWW010000026.1:0-3888 GCA_050299955.1 Minisyncoccia bacterium
TGCTTAGCATCGATTCTGGCGACATCGTCATACCAATGATGTTCATCATTTACCGGAGCCTCATTACCCTCTTTCAGTTGCTGCTGCTTTAGATAAACGACAGAAAACATTCCCGCGATGATAAAAAGTAAAGCCAAAACAGCCAAAAAAATCATTTTCTTATTTTTACCTTTTTGTTCATCAACTTCTTCTTCAATGGTATGTACAACTGTTTCCATATCGTCGTTCATTGGTGTTTGATTGTTTGGTTCCATAATTTTGCTGAATTAATGATAAGTCTCAATAATTATATCACAGCAGAAAGCAGGGCTTTATTTAACAATATTTTTGACATCGGCAATTTCCTTTTCTATTAGCGATTCTGAGACCTGAAGAGCTTTATCCAAAGATTCAACTGCTTCTTTTTCGGCTTTGGAAAGTTTTGGTTTTTTAGTTATGGCTCGGATCTGGTCGTAGACTTCATCACGAAGTGCATTGAAGATACGGACGAGTTGCTGATGTATTTCTTCTGTTTCAACTTTGATGTTTAGAAGTTGCTTGGCGTAACGGCGACGCTCAGAAACCAAAAACGCTAACATTAATAATATAAGTAGTGACAACAAACCAATAAGCAAGGTGACTTTATTTTGCCAATCTAGCAATTGCTTGTTTTGTTCTAGCAGCTTGTCTGTACTTCCAAGTAGTGCGGTAACAGAGTTTTCTCGAACATTACCGGCCTTATCAAAGGCTTTGACTAAAATGTTATGGTCTCCAGATTTGTTCGGTACCAATACAAAGCCTTTTTCTGCTTCTGTATCACTCAAAATTAGCGGGACACGGTCATCGAGAGAGACTTCATAGTGATCAATACCGGAAAGTGTATCAATTGCCTCTAACGATAAAACAAAACCACCGTCATCGTTAACACTTTGCATTTTTATATTGAAAGGTTCCGGAGGAGTATTGTCTACCCAAAAGGATACTTCGGTTATGTAACCCCATTTGGTTTCGTTTTTGAATTGAACAGAAAGGTAATGTAAACCTTCAGAAAGTTCCTTTGGATCAATAGTAAATTCACTTACCGGCGGTCGGTAGGCTTTGTCTGGTTCAGTGCCAGCTTCTTCCTTTACCGCTACGGCCACAGCTGTTATTCCCTCGGATAATTCCCAAGAAAAAGTGGTACTAGTAGCAGCTATAACCCAACCATCGTTTGAAGCTGCGGAAAAATTAACAACCGGAGCTTCTGGCCCACCAACAAAAACATCGTCGCCAACTGCCGGAGCAACTGACTCTTGTGCGGTTACAAAAATCGCTGAAGCTAAAAAACCAACTGCAAAAACAACTGCGGCCAAAAATTTATAAATGGATGAACTAAAAGAAAGAACCTTCATAACTAATTAACTTAATTATGACACAAAAAAATTTTAAACAATCGAGTTATTCACTATAGTCAGACAAAGTGATAGAAAGGACTCCGTTATGTAAAATTGCATCTACTGTTTCGGCATCAATTTTTTTTGGTAAAACAATAGTACGACTAAGCTCACCCCAACCACACTCGGCACTCAAAGCTTCGCATTGCCCTTCTAAATCGAAAATTCTTTTAGACGTTATGCTGAGAGTTCTTAAATCATCTTCTAAGGCAATTTCTAAATCTTCGTTTACAACACCTGGCAATAAAGCTTTGATAACATAACCTTCTTCAACAACATATACATCCACTAATATTTCCGGCTTGGGTGTTGGATTATTCTTTTCTTTAAAATTCTTTCTTGACCTTGATTCAGTTTCTCGGTTCAGTTGATATAAAAATGACATGCGACAATTTTAAATTGAAAGTCGAATAAAACAAAACTAAGTTATGCCCGTACATTTGCAATTTGTGACCAAGAAGTAGTGTAGCTAGGCGAAATAAAATCGCTCTTTGGATGTGGGTCGGCACTTTTTAGGCGACCAATAGTGACGCTATTTCTACCCAAGCGACCATTTATGCTGTCTATTGCTTGCATTAATTTTTCTGATTTATCGCGTGATTCCTCAGACTGAAAGAGGTCTAATTGTTGATTCTTTCCTGATTCAATACCAAACAAAACAATTCCGGTCTTTTTGTATGGCACATTTGGTTTATATGAATTATTTAACACCTTCGTTACTTCACGCAAAAAGATTCTGGTGTCGCTCGTTGCTTCCGGCAAGAAAACTTCTGATACAGAACCTTGAAGAGCAAAGTCTCCATAACGGTCTGTGCCAAGAATCACTCTAAGACCACGCGCTCGCAAAACACTTTCACGAAGTTCTTGGCAGGCATTAGCGGTGTGATACGAAAGCGCATTTTGAAGCTCTGTTTTGTTGGTTGTTTTTTTGGAAAAAGAACGAGTACTCATAATACTTTTTTGGGCCTCTTTGTGGAGACTTGGTTTATGTACTGCTATTTCTCGTAATTCATCGTAGAGCCTAAGACCGTGGAGGCCAAAAAGTTTGTCGACGATACTTCGTTCTTGACGCAAAAAATCTGACACAGTTTTGATACCGAGTTTGGACATTTTAAAAGAGGTTTCCTTCCCTACACCCCAAATTGAGTTTATGGGTACTTGTTCTTTTTCTTCGTGCCACACCTTGCCAAACAAAACAGCTACGCCACTTTTGCGTTTTTCTTTTTCGCTGGCGTATTTGGCGATTGTCATAGTTTTGCCAGCACCGAGAGAAACAGGCACGCCAATTTCTCGCTCGATGGTTTGTTTGATTGAGGCGAGAAATTGGCGTGCCTGTTTCTCGTCCGTTGTCTCAATCTCAAAAAAGGCTTCGTCAATCGAATACTGTTCAATGTGTCCCACTTCTCGTTTTAAGACTGTCATCACTCGCGAACTAATATCACGGTACAATTTAAAGTTAGAAGAAAAAATGGCCACATTATTTTCCTTCACAATATCGCGCACTTGAAAAAGCGGAACACCCATAGGAATACCGAGCGTTTTTGCCTCCTGACTTCTAGCCACTGCGCAACCATCATTACTCGAAGCCACCACTGTCGGCTTCCTCAGTAAATCTGGGCGAAAAAGCCTCTCGCAAGAAACAAAAAAGTTATTGCAGTCGAGAAGACAAATTAATTTCACACCTACATTTTAACTCAAAACAAACAAAATAAAATAATATGGACGTCAGACGTCCATATTATTGAAATTGTCTGTATCTTTCATTTTGAACTGTTGCATTTTTAGAAACAGTTGAAATTTTATCTGAAAGGTCAGACAGACGATTAAAAGAAAAACCGCTTCAAAAGAAGCGGTAAAAAATGGAACAAGCAGGTTCAGGCTTGGAAGGTGAACCTCTCATATTCGAAATGGTTTTAAACACTCTACTCAATGTCTTTGTCAGTCACCCGACGTTGTAAGCGCGCTCATATTGTCCACAACAAAAGATAAGGGTCTTCTCTTCCGTATGTATGCCGGAAGAATCAACAATTTTGGTCTCTTCCTACTTGCTCCTCTAAAAGATTACAAATTATTACAATTTAAAACTGTCGCACACTACCCACTGCCACACCCCAAATGAAGCAGTCGTCGTTATTGGTGAGAATTATGGGGTCGTAAGCTTCGTTTTCAGAGACGAGCCAGAGATCTTCACCTTTTTTCTCTAAACGTTTTACCACCAACTCGCCATACACGGCCGCAACGGCGATTTTGCCAGCAGCTGGAAGAACCGAGCGGTCAACTACCAAAACATCACCGGAAAAAATACCAGCGCCAGTCATAGAGTCACCCTCTACCTTCACAAAGAAAGTGGCGGAAGGGTTTTTTACCACCAAATCATTGATGTCGAGTGAACGTTCAACTAAGTCGTCGCCCGGAGCAGGAAAACCGGCCGCTGGGCGAGAGGCAAAGAGGTTTATTTTGGCGGGGGGGGGAGGGG
>JBNKWW010000027.1:0-12650 GCA_050299955.1 Minisyncoccia bacterium
AACTCGCGCCGATGTGGTCAACATTCATCCAAACTTTTCTAAGTTTGGCGGTACAATAGAAGGTGCGGCTTTTCTTTCTTTCTTCGCCCCTAAATGCCCTTGGGCCCACCTAGATGTCGCTCCAAGAATGACCTCAATCCCAAGCGACAAACTAGCGAGCGGAGCAACCGGCGAACCTGTTAGACTATTGGTAAGATTTTTAGAGAGTTATTAATATGATAGTAGAAGAAACCAGAAAGAAGATAATGTCAGATGATCAATTCGTAATAGAGCAATTAGATGCCATTGCTCTTTACTATGAATTGAAACACACCATTCGTTGGGATCATTCTCGAAACCACGAAGATGTTTCTGAATCTGTAGCAGAACATGTTTATGGTATGAATATTCTCTTAGATTACTTTCTGCCTCTCATAGACCCTAAAGGAGAGTTGAACGGGAAACTTTTACATTCATATATAACTTGGCACGATATGGCAGAAGCGTTAGTATCCGATATGCCAAACGGAACAAAAACTGAAGAGCATAAGCTAGCTGAAAAGAAAGCTGAAGAAAGTTTGGTTGAAACCTCACCAAAACATTTAACTGAATTATTATCAAAAGTTTTTTCAGACTATGACAGTCATGCCAACCGAGAATCTGAACTAGTAAAAGCGATAGATAAAATTGAACCAATGTTTCATTTGTATTTCTTAACTAAAAAGAATAGGGAATACTCAAGACAATTTAACCTTGTATGGTCACCGGAAAAGTACAGAGAGTATCGTTATAATCATATTAAAAAGTTTGAAATTCTGGTTAGGTTTGATGAAGTTCTATACAATCAAGTCAAACATTTTCATCCTGATATGATGATAAAATAAAACCGTGAACGAAACGCAAGTACAACCAAATACTTTTGCTATCAAAACCGAGGTCTTTGAAGGACCTTTGGAGCTTTTGCTCGATTTGGTCGAAAAACGTAAGCTTTTGATTAACGACATTTCACTCGCTAGTGTGACCGACGAATATATGGCGCACGTTTCCAGAATGCAAGAAATGTCTCTTCCTAATACTACCAACTTTGTTGCTCTTGCTGCAACACTCCTTCTCATAAAATCAAAGTCACTCCTACCAGTCCTCGACCTAACTCCAGAAGAAGAGGGAAGTATTGAAGAACTCGAAGAACGACTCAAGCTTTATCAAATTTATCGTGATGCGGGGAAAATTGTAGCCGAAGCCTTTGGAGAGAAAGTGGCACACGAACGACTCTTCATAAACAAAACTGAGCCGATATTTGTTACCGACAAATTTTGCGATCTTGGAGAACTAAGTTCGGCAATGTATCGAATACTCCAAGAATTGCCCGTAATAAAAAAAGAGCCACCCAAAGTACGGGTGCGTAAAGTTGTTTCGCTTGAAGAAATGATAGATAAACTCCACGACCGAGTGCAGAAACAAATCAAAACTCGTTTCTCTGAGCTAGTAGGAAACGACAAAGAAAAAACTACTGCAGTGGTTGCATTCTTAGCCATCCTTGAGTCGGTAAAACAAGGAAGTATCCTGGCAGCGCAACTTGAGCGCTATGGTGACATTGAAATTGAACACTCAGGCAGTAACGTACCGAATTATCGGTAAAAGTTAAGAAAACAGCCGGAAAATGCTTCGCATTTTCCGGCTGTTTTCCACCATTTTCTATCCCAAATTTATACTGGTTTCGGTCTTGAATTACGGTTATAATGACCAAATGCAACTCAACCAGAAGCTTGAAGCGGTGCTTTTTTATAAGGCGTCACCACTCAAAAAAACGGCTTTAGCAAAGCTTTTTGCTGTGGAAGAGACCGAGCTTGAAAACGCCATCAAAACCCTTCAGGAACGCCTTAAAAACGGCGGTACAGCGCTTTTTTTGACCGAAACTGAGGTTGAACTTGCAACCAACCCAGAACTCGACGAAATGATTGAGGGTTTGCGTAAAGATGAACTAAAACGCGACATCGGTAAAGCCGGAGCAGAGACTCTCGCTATAGTGCTTTACAAAGGTCCAATAACCCGTGCCGAAATCGACCGCATTCGCGGAGTTAACTCCGGTTACATTCTTCGCAACCTTGAAGTGCGTGGTTTGGTTGAAAAAACTCAAAGCGGTCGCCAAAACGAATTTCGTATCACTACCGAACTTCTACGTCATCTCGGCATCACCGACAAGTCTGAGCTTAAAGACTTCACCACCGTAATGAATACTTTGGAAAATTACGAAAAACAATCAGAGGAAGAGAACCAATAATATGTCTGAAAACGAAACTACAGAAACAAATCAAAATAATTCTTTCCTTGAGGAGTTGGAAGAATTGGTTGAAGATGAAAATGTAACGACGAGCAAACGAAAACTACCAGTTTTGCCACAACTCGGCATTGCTTCTTTTGTATTACTCAGTGTTTTTACAGTTGGTTTTGGTCCAAAAATATTTGACTCTTTTAAGGTGAATACAGAAATCACTGAGTCAAAAAACACCAACAGCACTCCACAAGCCGGAGTTGACAATCCTTTTCTTAGTATCAACATTGAAGCAAAAGCTGCAATAGTGCTAGACGCCAAAACCGGAGAGGTTCTGTATGAAAAGAACAGCGACACCGAACTACCTCTTGCCTCTGTTACAAAATTAATGACCGCTCTGGTAGCTAATGAGATTTTGAATAACGAAGGCAATATTAAAATTGATCAAAACGATATTGCTCAAGCTGGAGACAGCGGTCTTTCTGATGGAGAAACATTTTCAGTTAAGAAACTAAACGATCTAACTTTACTTGTTTCATCAAACGACGGTGCTTTTGCTTTGGCGGCGGCGGCTGGCGCTTTTCTTAATTCTAGCGAGCCAGCCGCCGCCTTCGTCAAAGCTATGAACATTAAAGCCAAAGAACTCGGTCTCACCAAAACCTACTACCGCAATCCGACCGGTCTTGACCTTACTTCAACCGAAGCAGGAGCATACGGTTCCGCTAGCGATATGGCCTACCTAATGAAACACATCATTAGCACCGTACCGGAAATCCTTGAAGAAACCACAACCGACAAAACTGTTATTTATAATCAAGCCGGAGTTTATCACGAAGCCGAAAACACCAACCCAATTGTTAATTCCATCCCCGGACTAATTGGTTCCAAAACCGGTTATACCGAACTGGCTGGCGGTAACCTAGTGGTAGCTTTTAATGTCGGACTAGACCATCCGGTAGTGGTTGCCGTGTTAGGTTCTTCACACAGTGGACGCTTCAACGATGTTTTAAAATTAGTTAAGGCTACCAATGGCGCTTTAGAAGTAAATCTATAACCAACATATGGAACTGACAATCATTAAAATTTTTCTCCCAACTGCTCTGACTTTCGTCGTTGGTATTTTGCTTACCGCGCCAGTTTCTCACTACTTATATAAATTTAAAGCGTGGAAAAAATCTGCCGGTAAGGGTGTGGGTTATGGTGGGGGAGGCACACCTCTTTTTGATGAACTACACAAAGAAAAAGATACCAACACACCAAGACTCGGTGGTATCGTTATTTGGGGGAGTGTACTTTTGACAATGCTTCTTATTACTGCACTTGAGTTTTTGATGCCAGATTCAGTATTTGGCAAACTAAACTTCTTCAGTCGCGAGCAAACCTGGTTGCCTTTATTTGCACTCATCGTAGGAGCGGTCGTCGGCTTCGCCGACGACCTCCTCACCATCCGCGGCACCGGCAAACACTTCGCCGGTGGCCTTCCGCTCTCCCAGCGTCTCTTGGTAGTTGGAGTAACCGCCATCTTCAGCGCTTGGTGGTTTTATGAAAAACTTGGCGTTCACAGTATCAACTTACTCGGCTACGGCGAACTAAACCTTGGCGTTTGGTTTATTCCTTTCTTTATTTTTGTAGCTGTTTGCGTCTATATGAGTAGCGTCATCGACGGCATCGACGGCCTCTCAGGCGGCGTATTTATGTTCATTTTTGCCGCTTACACAGGCATTGCTTGGTACCAAAACCAAATCGACATCGCAGCTTTTTGCGCCACTATTGTCGGCGGTACTTTGGCCTTTCTTTGGTTTAATATTCCTCCTGCGCGTTTTTATATGACCGAAACTGGCGTGATGGCTCTCACTATGTCACTCACCATCGTTGCTTTTATGACTGATCATCTTGGCGACGGGGAGGGGGTTTCTGTCCTGCCAGTTATTGGTTTCCTTCTTGTTGTTACAGTGGCCACCAATGTCATCCAGATTCTTTCAAAAAAAATCTTTGGTAAAAAAGTCTTCAAGATAGCACCACTACATCATCACTTTGAAGCTTCTGGCTGGCCTTCATATAAAGTTACTATGCGCTACTGGGTACTCGGATTTGTTTTCGCTATTATTGGAATGTTGTTAGCTATCAACCTATGATAATGAAAGGCACGGACAAAATACTCTTGGGCATTGTTCTTGTTTTAGTTTTTTCCGGTTTCCTAATTTTCTCATCCGCCTCACTCGGGCTTCTCGCCAGAAGCGGTGCTAGCTATTCTTCAGTAGCTTTTAGTCAAATTCTTTTCGGTATTGTTGGCGGTCTTTCGGCAATGGTCCTAATGAGTCAAATCTACTACCGCAATCTGCGTCAGTACGCTTTTTATATTTTTCTCTTCACTATTTTTTTAAGTCTTTTAGTTTTTGTTCCTGGAATCGGTATTGAACACGGCGGGGCGCATCGCTGGATCGGACTCGGTGGTTTTTCATTTCAAACTTCAGAACTTCTAAAAATTGGCTTCATTGTCTACTTGGCTACTTGGCTTTCCGGCACCAGCAAAGTAACTCATACCTTTAAACACGGCACCTTACCGTTCCTAGCTATCACTAGCATAGTTGGAGTTTTGATGCTTCTCCAGCCCGACACAGATACCTTCCTGATGATGGGTGCCGCGGGCTGCGCTATGTTTTTGGTGGCGGGAGGTAGATGGCGTGATATTGGCGGTATGGCACTTGGCGCCATACTACTTCTAGCGATTCTTGTTGCTTTCAGACCATACCTTATGGACCGTATAACCGGTTTTATTGACCCTTCAAGTGACCTCCAAGGCAGCAACTACCAAGTCCAACAGTCCCTCATTGCAGTTGGCTCAGGAGGTATGTTTGGTCGCGGTTTTGGTCAGAGTATCCAAAAGTTTGATTTCCTACCAGAACCAATTGGCGACTCTATTTTTGCAGTTTTTGCTGAAGAATTCGGCTTCTTCGGCTCACTCATTTTGGTTGTTTTAATGACCTCATTTATTGCTCGTGGTTATCGCATTGCTTCACACGCCAAAGACCAATTCGGAATGCTCCTGGTTATAGGCTTCATTACCTTGATAGCGATGCAGACTTTTCTCAACATTGCCGCTATGACAGCTATGGCACCGATGCTTGGTTTGCCACTACCATTTATCAGCCACGGCGGTACTGCACTTCTTTCTATGCTGGCTACGGTTGGCATTATCCTCAACGTCTCAAAATATCAGAAACAAAAAGTGTAGAATAGAGTTAAGTAATTTAAATTTATGCGTATTGTTTTTGTAGGTGGGGGAAGTGGCGGACATTTTTATCCGCTTATTGCAATAGCCGAAGCTATTCGTGAAAAAGACCAAGCGACTGGTCTTTCAAGCGAACTTTACTATATGGGTCCAAACGCCTTCAATGCTGAAGTTTTAAAATCCCACGACATAAAATTTGTTTACATACCAGCAGGTAAGTCTAGGGTTTACCGCTCTATACTAAATTTCTTCGATTACTTCAAAACGATTGCCGGAATTTTTGCCGCTCTTTTCAAACTATACGTAATTTATCCGGATGTAATTATGAGCAAAGGTGGCTACACCAGCGTACCAATCATTCTTGCAGCCACCGTTCTCAGAATACCAATCATCATCCACGAATCAGACGCAATACCAGGAAGAGCCAACAAACTAGCTGCGAGGTTTGCTCGTTATATTGGTATCGCGCAAGCTGATGTTGCGACACATTTCCCAACTGCCAAAGTTGCTCTAGTTGGTATGCCAATCAGAAAAGCCTTTTTTGAGAAAGTTCCTGACCCATACACCACACTAAATATTCCTAAAGATCGCCCAGTTATTCTCATTACCGGAGGCTCGCTTGGCGCTGCCAGAATAAACGATTTAATCGTCGCTTCTCTTACCAAACTTTTACCGTTTTATACCGTCATTCATCAAGTAGGTGACACGCAACTAGAGAAAGTAAACCAAACCGTATCCGCTTTAATCGAAGACAAAGAGTTGCTCAACCATTATTTTACTTTTGGTCATATGGACCAAGAGCAATTCGTGGCAGCCGAGCAAGCTGCTTCACTCGTTATTTCTCGCGCAGGCAGCACTTCTATTTTTGAAATTGCCTTACTTGGCAAACCTTCTATTATCATACCTATACCAGAAGGCATAAGTCGCGACCAATATTACAACGCACAAAACTACGCCAAGAGTGGAGCTTGCGTCGTGATGGAAGAACACAATATGAGTGACGACCTTCTGCTGGTAGAAATAGAGCGCATATTAACTAACGAAACCACCTACCAAGCTATGTCAGTCGCAGCCCAAAATTTTACCTCTACTAAGGCCGCAGATACTCTCGCAGACACAATTCGCTCAGTAGCACAAGAACACGAAAGATAATTTTGTAAATATATACGTCGACACTTACAATAATCAATTCCTGAATTCCCGCCTCTAGCTAGAATGACGTGTGCAAGTGTTGGACAGCGGAGAAGCTATTGTCCTTCCAGCTAGAGGCGGGAATCCAGTTACTTTTTTGTAAAAATATAGTATTCTATATAGTCTTATGATAATCACTCGCATCCCGCCAAGTCCAACCGGACACCTCCACATCGGTACCGCACGTACCGCGCTTTTTAATTATCTTTTTGCCAAACATAACGGAGGCAAAATGATTTTTCGCAGTGAAGATACCGACAAAACTCGCAGCACTAAAGAATTTGAAACGGAGATAATCGAAGGATTAGAAAAATTAGGTCTTACTTGGGACAATGAAGAAATCTATCGTCAGTCAGAAAGAGTTGATATTTATAAAAAATACCTCGAACAGGGAATAGAAAATGGCAGTTTCTATATTTCAAAAGAAGAAAGTAAGAATGAACCAGGTAAGATGGTTGAGGTGGTGCGTCTAAAAAATCCAAACAAAAACATCACTTTTACCGACTTAATTCGTGGCGAAATTACTTTTGACACCACCGAACTTGGTGACATCGTAGTTGCACGTTCTATCAATGATGCACTCTATCACTTAACTGTAGTGGTGGACGATCAAGAAATGGGTATCACTCATGTTCTTCGCGGTGAGGATCACATTTCCAACACGCCACGTCAAATTTTAATTCAAGAGGCACTTGGTTTCTCTCGCCCAGAATACGCCCACTTACCGCTTATTTTGGCACCAGACCGCTCTAAAATGTCCAAGCGTCACGGCGCTGTGGCAGTGGAGACTTATCTGGAAGAAGGCTTCTTGCCAGAAGCTATCATTAATTATTTGGCTCTTCTTGGCTGGAACCCAGGCACCGACCAAGAGATTTTCTCTCTTGAAGAATTAGTCAAAGAATTCAGCTTAGAACACGTTCAAAAGAGCGGGGCTGTGTTTAACCGTGACAAGTTCCTTTGGATAAACAAGCAACATCTAGACAAACTTTCAGACGAAGTTTACTTTGATAAACTCAAAAACTTTGTACCAGAGAGAGTTAAAAATCTATCAGGTTACACCGACGAGCAGTTCAAGAAATTGTTACCTACCATCCGCGAGCGCATCAATATCTTTGGTGAATTTCAAAGTATGGCAGAAGCAGGGGAGTATGACTTTATTTTTTCAGCACCAGAAATTGACTTAGAAAAATTGAAGTGGAAAAACGACACCTCTCTCGAAGATACAAAACCTCGCCTTCAAAAAACTTTGGAACTTTTAAAAGAGGCTGATTTTTCAACGTCAGATAGTATTAAGGAAACCCTTTGGCCATACGCAGAAGAAATAGGGAAGGGAGAAGTGCTTTGGCCACTCCGTTATGCCCTCACTGGTCTTGAGCGTTCACCAGACCCTTTTACAGTCGCTTTTATTCTTGGTAAAGAAGAGACGCTGTCACGCTTGCACAGATTAGTCTAAAAGGTCTAATTAAAATTAAGAACCAACAGACCCGAGGGGTTTAACCCCTCGGGTTTTTTAGTTTTTGCTTCAACATTTCTGATGACTATAACTCACAAGCAAAGTTAAAAGCACCCGCAGCCTTCGGCTGCGGGTATGTTAAAATTACTCGGTAACTACAAGTATGACTATAAAAAGCACCAAAACAAAACATATTTTTGCTTTTTTCCTAGGACTCTCCATAGTGCCATTGTTTTTCTTTTTAGGTGATTTCGCCAACGCTCAAACAGAAGTTGAAAAACTTCAATCCCAAATCGAAGAACGCAACGATCGCCTCAAGGAAATTGAAAAAGAAATCGCACAGTATGAAGCTTCACTAAAAGAAGTTGGCGCACAAAAGGACACCCTACAAAAAGCGATAGATACTTTAAATCTCGAAAGAAAAAAGGTGCTTTCCGACATCAAATACACTCAAAATAAAATCGATAGTACCAACCTCACTATTGATAAACTTTCTATCGACATCACAACCACTGAAGAAAATATCGACAAAACAAAGGCTGCAGTGGCCGAAATTATTAGAAACATAGATCAGAGTGACAACGAATCTATGGTGGAGATTCTTTTGCAACACAACAATATTTCAGAGTTCTGGAGTGAGGTTGAAGACCTAGAAACAGTCCGCACCGCAATGAGTACTCGCGCTGAAGAACTTGGCGTTTTAGTTGATACTCTAGAATCACAAAAAGGTGAGGCTTCAGATAAACGTGACGAATTGGTTTCCTTAAAGCAACAATATACCGGCCAGCAAGCCATTTTAGACAGCAACAAACAGGAAAAAGACAAGCTCCTAACCGCAACCAAAAACGAGGAAGCTTCATATCAGGCTCAACTAGCTGCTAAAAAAGCAGCTAAAGAACAACTCCAAAAAGAGGTGCAAGATATTGAGTCGCAGTTACAATACATTCTTGACCCAAGCACGATTCCAACCGCTGGTACAACAGTATTCCGTTGGCCCCTTGATAACATCATCATTACTCAATATTTTGGCTATACCAAATTCGCACTTAGTGGAGCCTACAACGGCAAGGCTCATAACGGTGTAGATTTTGGCGCTTCAGTTGGAACCAAAATTTACGCACCACTCACCGGTACAGTGCGAAATACAGGCAACACAGACCTAGTTTCCGGTTGTTATTCTTGGGGTCAATGGGTGCTTATCGACCATCCTAACGGCCTCTCAACCCTTTATGCTCATCTTAGTTATATTGGTGTAACTCCGGGACAAAGAGTGAACACTGGTGATGTGATTGGTTATGTTGGTGCTACCGGCTACGCTACCGGCCCACACCTTCACTTTACGGTTTACGTGAGCGATGCGGTACAAGTAATGCAATTCAATCAGTTTAAGACTGTAACCGGCTGTGGCTCAGCTCTCTCACCATTTGCAGCAATTGAAGGATATCTCGATCCACTCGACTACTTACCAGCGATTTAGTTAAAAACAGGGGAGAGGAGTCCCCTGTTTTTTTGTTGAAAAATTTGTGGTTAAAAATGCGTTTTAAGGCGTCTTAGTTTTTTGAGTTGAGGTTTTGGTCGTGTTTGTTTGTAGAGCAAAATACATTTTAATTGATTTAATAGAATTTTAGATATAAATAATTAACTTAGTTGGAATTTGAATTATTTGTGTGAGCCGCATAGACGCGCACCTGCGGTGCGCGTCTATGCGGCTCTGAAGCTCTTCATACATACCAATTCATACCAACATACCTATATATAAGCACTTTGACCCAATCCTCCATATTTTTACTATGTTAACTGAGTATTAGAGATATTATACTCAGTTATCCACATAAATATAAAGCCTGCTCTAGCACGACTGGTATAATGAGATTGTCCCTCCCCACTATCGATAATTACTTATGAAAAAAACTTCTCATCAAGATACTAGCGAGACTTTAAAGACGGCTAAGTTTATTGTCCTGCCCCACGTGCCACATTTCTTAACTTCTATATTGGCCAACAACTATTCAAAAAAGACCCATGATGCTTATAAGCGTGACTTGCTCACTTTCGACAAATTTCTGCAGTCTGAGATGTCTCACCTATCCTTTGGAGAAATCGATAAACACACCATTGAACTCTTTAAGGCACATCTAAACTCAGATGACCGCACTACCACCTTGGACAAAGTAGTACCAGAGCATCGCCTAAAAAGCGGTTCGGTCAATCGAATGTTGTCGTCTCTGCGCCGGTATTTTGCATATCTCATAGACATGGATATGGAGTCACCACTGTCGCCAAATTCCATTAAGCTTGTGCGGGCAGAAAAAAAGCATGGTCAAGTAGCCGAACTTAACGAACTAACAGCTCTTATAGAAGCACCGATGAAGTATGAAAAAAATAAATTTGTTCAGCTTCGTAACAGAGCTATGCTCGAGACTTTATTTGCGAGCGGTATGCGTATCTCTGAACTCTTGAGTCTAAAGCTAAATCAACTAGATAAGTCTGGACGTATTTTTATCCAAGGTAAAGGTCGCAAACAGCGCTTCATCTATCTTACCGACAGAGCCAAACTACACATTGATAATTATCTTAAGGTACGTGCTGACGACTCACCCTTCTTGTTTATACCAAAGCGAGGTTTAAACGCTCAAAATAATCGTAAATCAATTTCTCCAAACTATCTTCAAATGAAGATAAAGAAGTACCGTGAACTACTCGGTATCAATGTACCGACCAGCGCCCACTCTTTGCGTCACGGCTTCGCTACTTATCTGGCGGAAAAAGGTGCGAACCCGGCAGCTATCCAGATTCTTTTAGGACACGAGTCGCTCGACACTACCACGCGCTATGTCCATGCTTCTGATAAATACGCAGAAAACACTCATAAACAATTTCATCCTCTTAGTGAATAATAAGAAAAATACAGGGGTTTAACCCCTGTATTTTTCTTATTACTAATTTGTGTTAGTTAGATAATTTTAAAATGTGATCAAAATGTTTTTTATTGACTGGAGTTATTGAAAGTCTACAACCTCTATGCAAGACTGCCATTCCCTCCAATCTTGGGTCCAATTTCATTTCCGCTAGGGTTACTGGCTTAGCAAACTTTTTTACAAACTTCACATCAACACAGAGCCAACGTGGATTTTCCGGACTACTTTTTGGGTCCGGATGTTCACTCTTTGGGTCAAATTGAGTCGGGTCGGGGTAGGCACTTTTTACCACTTCCATCTCCCCCACTATCCCGGTTTCATTGCCGGCGTTGGAATGATAAAAGAAAGCCTTGTCCCCCACTTTCATTTCATCGCGCATCATATTGCGTACTTGATAATTACGCACACCGTCCCACACCGCTTTCCTTTCACGCTTTAAATCATCAATAGAAAAACAGTCCGCCTCACTTTTCATCAACCAATAATGCATACGTTTAAATTAATTTTCATCGATAAATACTCCACCCAATATATCCGTCACGGACTTTATGTATTCTTTTGAATTGTCTGACAACTTTATATTACGATTTCCTCCCCTACTTAAACTATGCTCGATTTCAGGATTGTTTGTGAGGTATTCTTTTATAATATTTGGTCTATCATTACTCATTAATATAACATTTGTATTTGAATCTTCACTGAGATGACTGTTGTTTTTTATGCGAGTTGATACATTAGGTGCAATAATAATCAAAGCACAATCTTCATCAATGAGAGTTTTGAGGCCATTTTCAATTAAACTAAGTAATTCTTTATCAGTTTTACCTTCGGTCTCACTATTTTCTGTGTCTCCAAAATACAAATAATCGTATTGTGGCACATCTTTAGTGACGGACTTTAGAATCGAAAGTCCATTTGTTCCCAAATCAAAAATGCCAATTTTCATAACAATGCCTTAGTGTAACTTGTTTTGATGTTAGGTGCTAGGCAAAACAAATGCCCGGCGCCTTTGGCGCCGGGCATTTGTTTAATTGCTATAAGCCAATGTATTACTCCAACATGGTGCTGAAGCATTCCAAGGCTTTGTACCCTGCTCCTTATAAAGGAGACGGGCGTAAGCTAGGTTATCGTAAAGATTGTCCAAATTTAGACCAAGCTCCTCTGCACGAGCACCGTGGTAACGCTTGTTGATTTGCATTACGCCGGTGTCGGCTGAGTCGACTCGTCCGTGAAGCACAGAACCATCAGACAAAGTCTGGCGGAACTCTGACTCACAACGAGCTACCTCTGCCAAAACTGGGATATCTTTGAAGTAATCGCGAACGATTTCTTCCGTATCAGTAGTGTTATGAACAACAACTGTTTGGTTGTTGCTTTCATCGATTTGACCATAGGCGATTTCTGCCGGTCCGACTGCTGACGTTACTCCCGCTACAGCTATAACTGCCGTTAGGAAGGTAGATAAAATAAGCCAATTGTCTTATTTAATAATAGGTGATGGTGCAAACCCGAGGATCTGCGTCACCCTGTAACAATATTTAACAATATTTAAATACCGGTACAAAAAAACGGCATCTGCCGCTTGCCCTGCAAGTATAGCACAAA
>JBNKWW010000028.1:0-14662 GCA_050299955.1 Minisyncoccia bacterium
CTTTCGCCCTGCGGCGACTTTTCTTTCCTCTCAAACCTTTCCATATACAAAAAGCGGGCCACATTGCCCGCCCACTAACCGCTTAATCAAAGAACTCTTGATTCAAAAGGTGGAGAATTATACCCCCTGGAGTTTTGTCCAGCTTCGGCTTTTTTGTAGATGGTGTACACACCGCTCCTTTGTTAGCAAACCACACTGTAATCACCTCTCTTTCAATAGTAGCTAACTCTATATTTAGGATACTCTCAATAATACCTCAGTCAATTTAAGTTGTGTTTACAACCTAAAATATACGTTTTTCCACCTAATATTAAACCAAAGACTATGCTATAATACGGCCATATTAGTTGATTTTACGGATAAAATGTCAGCAGCAAAACCAGAGAAGAAAAAGAGTTATGACGCGTCGGCCATTTCGGTCCTAGAGGGCTTGGAACCGGTTAGAAAGCGCCCAGGTATGTATATCGGTACTACCGGTCCAGAAGGTCTCCATCATATGATTTGGGAGATTTTTGACAACGCTCGCGACGAAGCGATGGGTGGTTTTGCCAACAATGTTGAAGTAACTCTATTGCCAGACAACTACATCCGTGTGGTAGATAACGGCCGTGGTATTCCGGTTGATATTCACAAACAAACTAAAGTCTCTGCCCTCGAGACTATTATGACCACTCTCCATGCTGGTGGTAAATTTGGTGGTGACGAATCTGGCTACAAAGTTTCTGGTGGTCTTCACGGTGTGGGTGTTTCGGTGGTAAACGCTCTCTCAACTCACACTCGGGTTGATGTTCATAAAGATGGCGGACACTATATGCAAGAGTACGAAATCGGCCACGCTAAAGCCAAAGTAAAAAAACTCGGTAGCACTAAATTCCAAGGCACTATTGTAGCTTTCCAAGCTGACCCGACTATCTTCCCAGAAGTAAAGTACGACTGGAAAAAAATTGTCAGTCACCTTCGTCAGCAAGCTTACTTGGTTAAGGATATGCGCCTTACTGTTATTGATGCTCGTGAGAGTGAAGCCAAACTTTCACCAAAAGATTTGGTTGATACTGTATATATGAGCGAGCTGATGCTTGAAGTGCCAAGTATGACCTTTTACTTTGAAGGTGGTCTTAGGTCTTTGGTAGCCTTTAATAACCATTATCAAAAACCAATCCATAAAAACATTTTTTATGTTGAAAAGATGGACGTTGATCCGGCAGTGCTTTCAGTTGAAGTAGCACTGCAGTATGTTGATGATATTTCCGCTCGCATTACTGCTTTTGCCAACAACATCTATAACCCAGAGCATGGTACCCATGTAACTGGTTTTAAAACCGCTCTCACTAGAACTCTCAACAACTACGCTAAGAAAAATAATTTAATAAAAGAGAAAGACGGTACTTTTTCTGGTGACGATGTACTTGAGGGTATCACGGCGGTCATCTCTGTTAAGATGCCGGAAATTCAATTTGAAGGCCAGACCAAAGCCAAGCTCGGTTCGGTAGAAGCCCGTGGCGCGACTGAATCTGTATTTGGTGAAGCTTTCGCGATGTTCCTTGAGGAAAACCCAGACGATGCCAAAGCTATCATCAACAAAGTGGTAATAGCGGTTAAAGCCCGCAAGGCTGCTAAGGCTGCTAAAGATAGCGTGCTGCGAAAGGGTGCGCTTGAAGGTATGTCACTTCCAGGAAAGTTGGCCGACTGTCAGACCAAGAAGGCTGAGGATTCAGAACTCTTCATTGTGGAGGGAGACTCTGCTGGAGGTAGTGCCAAGATGGGTCGCGACCGCAAGACTCAAGCTGTGTTGCCGCTTCGTGGTAAAATTTTGAACGTAGAACGCGCGCGTATCGACAAGATGTTGGCTTCGGAGCAAATTAAAAATCTAGTGATTGCTCTTGGTACCGCCATTGGCGATGTGTTTGATGAATCGAAGCTTCGCTACCATAAGTTGATTATCGCTACCGACGCCGACGTGGACGGTGCGCACATCCGAACACTCCTCCTCACACTTTTCTTCCGTTACTTCCATCCACTCGTTGAAGGCGGTTACATTTATATCGCTCAACCTCCGCTTTATAAAATCCAGCAAGGCAAGAAAGTAGACTACGCTTACACCGACGCGGAAAAATTCGCCATTCTCGGAGAAGATGCTGATACCGCCGAGGAAGTAGAAGAGGAAGGCGAAGAAGCTGAAGAGAATGAAGAAAACGAAACCAAGAAGAGTAGTAAGGCTCGTATTCAGCGCTATAAAGGTCTTGGTGAAATGAATGCTGAAGAACTTTGGGAAACTACTATGAACCCGGAGAACCGTCTCTTAAAGCAGGTGACTATCGAAGACGCCGAAGAGGCCAATAAAGTTTTTGACATCTTGATGGGTACTGACGTGGCGAGTCGTAAGAGTTTTATTCAGTCGAACGCAAAGCTAGCCAACCTCGACATCTGATGCAGTATTTTGGCCGGAGGCTGCGTTGGACTGTGGTAAAGCAATATTCGTCCTACTTACATTACTTTCCTTGCCCGCCTCGTGTCTCGTCAAAATCTAGATGTTAGATGTGATCGTGTCTCTGGTTGAAATTCAAGTATGCGAATACAGTAGATTAAAGCAAAGAAAAACAGCCGGCCCCGAAGGGGCCGGCTGTTTTTATCTACATCAGTTTAATCTTTAGTCATTCACCTTAACACTAGCAGAAGCGGTGTTGTTGGTACTCACAGTATCATTTCCACCAGAAGTAGTAACACTGAAGTTTCGTGTACCGTTTTTGCTTCCGGTGTCGAAAGCAACGGTCAATAGAGAATATTCTTTTGGTTTAAGCGGGTTCTGTACTTTAGAATCCAATTTGTCACCAGAAGGCAAGTTGGCCTTGAAAGTCCAGTCGCTAGAAGTTTTGGTACCGATGTTGGTTACTTTAAACTGTACTGCGGCGCGCTCACCAGTTTCAAGAGTGCTTTTAGCAACAAACTTTTCGTCTGCGGTAATTACACCGAATGAAACAAATACTACTTCGAGGTCAGTATAACCGTTAGGGTCAGAAACCGGAGCGGTATATGTAGTTACGTAACGATATTGTACTGGAGCCGGAGTGCGGGTTGTGTTTGTTGAAGTGTTTTCGGTTTTGTCCTCAGTGTTTGAAGTGTCAACCTCTGTTTCCGGTTCTTCAACTACTGGCTCTTCGTTAGTTACATTTATAACAGTCACTCTTCCAGTAGCAGAAAACGCGATTTCAGTTTCTTTCTCCTTCACAAATGAGATAGTGTAAGGAATGTCTGTAAAGCGATCGCCGGTAGTTGTTACAGCAGTATCAATAGAGAAGGTGTCTGCCGGAAGTTCAAAAGATGAACCACAAGCAACTTCTGAAATAGTGTTATTGATGCGAACATTTACAGTTGCACCGTCAACACACTCAAAAGAGATGAAGTAGCTACCCTTGCGATTTAAGTCAGACCAGTCGATAGTGAAAGATTCGCTAGAATTCACTGCGTCTTTATCGGTGGTTGTGGTTAGGTTGCTTTGTGCCTCGCGGCCGCTCTCGGTACTTTCAGCCAGGTTGGCTAGAGTAGAAAAAGCGTTAGGTGTGAACTGTACCACCTTAACTGCTAACCAAACAGCAAGCAGTATAAGTATAATAAAACCAACAATAGTCAGAATTCTGGTCATTAAATTTGGTGTTTTTACAATTACTTGATTCATAAAATTTTAATTTTAAACTGATGTTGATGCGTCTTTACCCATTTACAAAATCGAGTACTCAAAAAGAGTACAAGGAAATATTAAAAGGGGAGAGAACTGGCGGTTAAAGAACCGCGTATCAAGCCCTAAAAGTTTATCATATATTAGGTAAATGTCAACCCTATATATTGACAAATCTTAGTTTTGCTGTATCATTACGGCCAATATTTATGAATCGTCAAAGTCTATCAAAAGTGCTATATAGCCACATTGCAGTACAAGGAGGTCAGTTTTTGACCGTCTTTTTCGTGATTGTGCTTTTCAGTTATGCTTTTCTTTACATAATTGATTTTATTCCAGAGCCAATTGAAACCGAAGTTGAAGAAGCTACGACTGAAACTATTTCTCTAGACAATGAAGCTGAGGATGCGGCAGCTCCAGCCGCTACTGTTTCTGCCGTGTCTGACATCGATCCTTTGCCGGTTTCCATCACTTTTGACTCTTTGAACAAAACTGTAACGGTATTAAATCCGACCTCTCATTCAGTGTCTGATTTGGATGAGGCTTTGCTTTCTGGTGTCGTACGTTATCCAGATTCGGCTGATTTTTCTAGTCCGGGCAATATCTTTATTCTTGGTCACTCAAGTTATTTGCCAAATGTATTTAATAAAAACTTTCAGGCTTTCAACGGTATTCAGAACCTAACCTGGGGCGATACTATTCGCTTGCGTTCCGGCGATACCGAATATATTTATCAGGTAGATAGAGTTTACAAATCAAACACTTCAGAAGGGGAGATTTCTCTTGAAAGTGGCGTGGCTAAACTGACTTTAGCTACTTGTAACAGCTTTGGCGCTAAGACCGACCGTTTTATTGTGGAGGCTAGCCTTATCGACCAAAAACCGCTCTAGTTAGCTGTTTTTGGTCGCCCACCTGCGGTGGGCGACCAACCCAAGACACTCCGCAATCGCTTGACAAAAAGCAGTAAATCTGCTATGATGTTAGGGAATTAAATTTGTGCGGTATAGTGTCGCACAAAAGAAACAGTTCCATCAAAAAGACCTAGGAGGGTCAAATGTTCAAACTCGCAATCCGCTCCGTCGCCGCTGTCACTCTGTCTCTCGCTACCGTCTCTTTTGCTCCGGTTATATTGACCGGCGCGTCGCAAGCTTATGCTTGTACGAAAGGGTTGTCTTGCAAGCAGCCGACGGCCAAGCGGGGACGTATCCCTGTTTGGGAGGTTTCGTACTGTGTGGTTGGTAATCCGGGATCGTACCGGAAAATTGACTGCAAGTCGCCACGTGCAATTCACCGCGCGCCGACAGGGAATCTCGCTGTTTGCTTCGTTGGTAGCGACGGAAAAGTCCATTGGGACTACCAACGAGAAGTGTATGTCGGACGTCCTTTCATCAACCACAAAATCGGTGGTCGGTGGCAGCCGGATTGGCAGGACGCTCGTCCTTATTGACTCAGTTGGTCGTAAGAAAGCTTGCTTTCTTGCGACCAACAAATTAGTTCTTTCTGAACATTTCAGATGTTGGTAGCGAAACTGGTTAGTTTCGCTTTCATTATCCGGAATGATCCGGTGAGTGTTAAAAAATTATTTAATTATTATTTATGTTTAAAACTATTAAAAACAATCCAATCGTAACTATCTCAACCATTATTGGTTTTGCCGTAGTTGTATTTGCTATCTTTAGTATTATCTCGTTGAATAGCGCTTCTGCTTATACTTCTGGTGGCGGAGGTACTGGCTGTGGTAGCTGTGGCTCTGACAGTTCATACAGCGGTGCTGGTGAAGGTGGTCATGATGCACCTACTATTACAGTTACACCTTATGTAGCTCCTACTTGTACCGTATCTTTTGGTAGCGCTACTATTACCGAAGGTTCTAAAACTACTGTTACACTGCACTGGAATCGTGGTTCATACACCTACCGTGATGTGATTACTCTAAGCTATCCAAATGGTACTTCTTGGAAAAGTAGCAATGACGCTTACAAGCAGTCTAATGTTTGGGAACTTGACGCACGTAGCGCAGGTCTTGCCGCTGGAACTTACACCTATAAGTTCAATGTTAAATTCAATGGTGGTTCATACGCTGCTAAGACCATTAGTTGTACTGGCAAGCTTACCGTAAAAGCAGCTCCAAAAGTTGCTTCTTGTGATGCGTTTGTATCTACACCAGCTGATAAGGTGTACCATGCAGGCGACAAAGTGACTTTGCAATGGAATACTACCAATGCAACCTCCGTATCTATCAATAACAGTGTTGGTACAGTAGCTGCTGATGGTTCTAAATCAGTAATAATCAATAAGACAACCACTTATACCCTCACCGCTAAAGGTACTGGTGGAAATGACACCTGTACTACTAAGGTAGTTGTAACTCCTAAGACTGTTGCCTCTTGTGACGCTTTCACAGTATCAAAGAATACTGTCCCTTACGGCGGTGGTAACGTAACACTCAACTGGTCTACAACTAACGCTTCAGCAGTTTCTATCTCAGGAATTGGTAATGTTGCAGTTGATGGTTCTAAGAGTGTGTTTGTTTCTGCAAACACTACTTACACCCTCACCGCTAAAGGTACCGACGGTAACGACACTTGTGTTGCTAAGGTAACTGTTGTAGATGAGCCAGAAACAATTGTACCTAAGTGTGACTTCCTTAATGTTAGTGACTCTAGCGTAGAAGACGGTGATGAGGTTACTCTTTCTTGGGGTACTACCAATGCTGATAGTGTTTACATCAACAATGGAGTTGGTACCGTTTCAGCTGATGGTTCTACTAAGGTAGAAATCAACGATGATATTACCTACACCCTAACTGCTACCAAAGATGGTAAGACTGACACTTGTAAAGTAAGTGTTAACGTTGAAGATGAATCAAGTGACCCTACACCACGTTGTGAGCTTGATATTTCAGACAGTAAAGTAAACAGCGGTGATGAAGTTACTCTTTCTTGGGAAACTAAGTATGCTGACGATATTGTTATCAAGGATGACAATGGTGATACTATCTTCGATACCGATGATTACTCAAGTTCAAAACGTAAGAATTACTACGATGG
The DNA here is from genome assembly GCA_050299955.1 of Minisyncoccia bacterium. Lineage (GTDB taxonomy): Bacteria > Patescibacteriota > Minisyncoccia > Phycocordibacterales > UBA918 > OLB19. The sequence continues at coordinate 6,724 of JBNKWW010000028.1, forward strand.
TGAAGTTGATGTGAAAGTTAGTGAAGATACTAAATTCACTTTGACCGCTAAGGGTGATGGTGGCCGCAAGACCTGTACTGTGCGTGTTTCAGTTGAGGACAACGATGTGATTGTTTACGAGAAGCGTGATCAACCACTTGTAGTTTCTCTTGAGCAAGTACCTTACACTGGTTTTGAAGCTGGACCAGCTCTTACTTTCATCTTCTACGGTCTCTTGACCTTATGGGCTATGTTTATCGCTTACATCTTGGTTATCAAGAAGGGCACCGTACTCGGATTTTCACTAGCTGGAAATGCTGCAGCTACTGAAGTGGCTACAGCTGACGAAATCTACAAAAAAAAAGTGGATCAGCTAATGGAGAAATACGCGGGTCGAGCTTGGAAATAAGCCAAACACCTGTAACTGCCAGCGTTGTTGCGGAAGCTCCGTACAACTTGCCGGTGGTAACCGATACGTCCATCTTGGGTATGTTGGGAACTGAAGAGTCGGTTGAGAAGGATGACTTAAGTGATTTTGAAATCCTAGCTCAATCTAAAGGTATACTGTTTTCTAGCGATGCTCTCCGTTATTCATTGAATGAATGGGGAAGTGACGAAGAAAAATTAGAAGAAGTGATAGAGGCTGCTAAAGCCACTTATCCTACAGAAGACGGATGGCTTGTCGTTGACTTGTCTAAAGCAGAATCATTGATTGGTTCTATGAAAGAGAAAGTGGTGACAGGAGCTGAAGTTGAATCTGTATCTTTGGCTGAAGCGATACTTAGCGGCAATGTAGAAGTTGCTCTGGCTGGTATCGAAGAAAGACCAATGCTTTCTCTAGCTGAGGCTGTATCAGACATTGATAAAATGTACCGTGATACAATTTTCCGTGGCGATACTTTGGCTGCTGGAAAAATGAAAGCCATAATCAGCGTACTTTCAACTGCAATCGACGGCACCTACACTGATGAAAAATTAGCTGTACGAACTGCTGTAATGAAGGCGGTGACTCTGTAAAGCCCATGAGCGCAAAAAAGCCGGACTTTTAAGTCCGGCTTTTTTGCGCCCCTAGGCTTTACTTAACTTCCTCCTTTAATTTATTGATCAACTCTGAAACGCCAATCTCAGATTTATCACCGTTACGTGACTCAAGAGTTACGGTTTTATTTGTAACTTCCTTGTCACCAATCACAATAAAGTATGGAGTTTTTTCTTGTTTGGCAACACGAATCTTTTTGCCAAGTGATTCGCTTGAAGCATCAAAGTTGATGCGGAAACCGGCTTCTTCAAGTGCTTTGGCTGCTTCGCCAGCGTATTCTTTATGAGCTTCATTTACCGGAATGATAGCTACCTGAGTTGGTGAAAGCCAAAGCGGAAAAGCGCCGGCAAAGTGTTCAATCATAATAGCCATAAAGCGCTCAAGAGAGCCAGCAATAGCGCGGTGAATCATTACCGGTGTCTGCTTCTTGCCTTCATTGTCGGTATACTCGAGTCCAAAGCGAGTCGGCATCACGAAGTCTAGCTGAGCGGTCGCGAGCTGGCGTTCGCGTCCGAGGGCATCTTTGAACATAAAGTCGAGCTTTGGCCCGTAGAAAGCAGCTTCACCTTCGACTCGCTGGTATGGAAGTTTGAGTTCTTTAGCAATGTTTTCGAGAGTGTTCTCAGCGAGGTCCCAAACACTAGCGTCGCCCAAGTATTTCTCAGGTTCTTTAGAGTCACGAACTGAGAGTGACACCCAGAATTCACCTTCGTTGAACATATCGAGGCTTTGATAGAATTCACGGATAACATACACGATGTTGGTTACTTCTTGTTCAATTTGTTCTTTGGTACAGAACACGTGACCGTCGTCTTGAGTAATGGAGCGTACGCGGCCAAGACCGATGAGTTCTCCTTGCTGTTCGTCGCGGTATACCATAGTGGTCTCAGCGTAGCGAATAGGCAATTCTTTGTATGAACGTGGACGTGAGTCGAATATCTGTGTATGGTGCGGACAGTTCATTGGCTTCATAACAAACTCAGTATCACTTTTGCCTGTTACGTGAAATAGTTCGTCTTTAAATTTGTCCCAGTGACCAGAAGTTTTATATAAATCACTTTTAGTGATGTGTGGGATAGTGACTTTAGTGTAGCCGTACTTAGCTTGAATACCCATTATTTTTTCAACGATAAGGTCGCGAAGCAGGGTGCCCTTTGGAGTGAAGAGGGGGAGGCCGGGACCAACTAATTCTGAGAAGGTAAAGAGATCGAGTTCTTTGCCGAGCTTGCGGTGGTCGCGCTTTTTAGCTTCTTCAATTTGAGCTTCATAAGCATCGAGCTCTTCTTTGGTTTCAAAAGCTAGGCCGTAGATGCGAGTGAGCATTGGGTTATTTTCGTCTCCACGCCAGTAGGCGCCGGCGATTTTATCGAGCTTAAAAGAGTCAGCAGAGATTTCTTCGGCCGGGTTTTCGCTGTGACCACCGCGACAAAGGTCGGTAAACTCAGTCTTGGTGCCGCTGCCGGCAGTGTACAAAGTTATAGTCTCGCCCTTATCCACAATTTCATTGATGAGTTCGAGTTTATATGGGTTGTCTTTGAAAATCTCTCTTGCTTCATCGGCGGTGACTTCACGATGCTCGAAGCTGGTCCATTGTCCCAACATCTTGCACATGTTCTTTTGGATTTTTTTGAGGTCATCGTCGCCGGGGGCTTCGCCCCCGGCGAAATCAATATCATAATAAAAGCCGTTATCAATAGCCGGACCAAGAGTGAGCTTGGCTGCAGGATAATCCGTCAAAACCGCTGCCGCCAAGAGGTGAGCGAGAGTATGGCGTTTGTATTCTAATTTGTCAGTCATATTTTTTATGTCCTAATATACAGGGGTTTAACCCCTGTATGGGTTGATAAGTTGATAAATGAAACGCAAAAACGTCCGAGTAAACATTCAACCAAAGGTTGAATGTTTACTCGGACGATCTTTGTACAAATAATTGTTTGCAAAACCGCGGTTCCACCGAGCTTCCTCATTACAGGGGTTTAACCCCTGTAATGAGGCGCTTTGTTGATTTGGGACAGATTGGGAAGAGGTGAGTCTTCGCAACTAGCGCCAAAGGCGCCGCGCCGACGGTTGGTAGCCATCGCAATTTCTGTTCTTAATATCCTACCGCGCCCTGAAAAAAAGTCAAAAGAAAATAAGAAGTAGCGAAGCTGCGACTATATTTCTTTTGTGCAAACGCTTCGTACTTTCAGCCCCTTTCCTAGGGCTGAAAGTACGTTAGCGTTTTGTCCTGGACAGTACTATTTTGTAATTCATCTATTAAAGTATAAAAATGATGTGTATTTGTGAAAAACAAAGGCGGCCCCGAAGGGGCCGCCTTTGTTTTCCTGTATCCTTGAAATATTTTACTAATTGTCAGTTTCTTCCTTCGGAGCTAGAACTTTCATTTTGTCGACAAGGATTGAAGGTTCGTCATTACGAATACTGAGCTTACCTTTAACAGCTACACAGGTGCCAGGCACAAGTAAGTCTTTAGTGGCTTGGTAGGTTTCTGGGAAGGTGACCATTTCGATTGAATCGGTTTGGTTGGAGAGAACGACGAAAGCCATACGGTCGCCTTTTTTGGTGAGGAGTTCACGCACACTCTCAATCATTCCGGCTGTTACCAATTCTCCCTTCATTCTAACGATGACAATCTCTTGCTTTTCCTCTAAGGCTTTTTTGATGTCGCCAATCTTCGTGCGCTTATTTAGCTCGTCCATAAATTGGTCGAGTGGGTGTCCGGAAACATAAACTCCGAGCAACTCTTTTTCCCAAATCAGTTTCTGTTCTTTGCTAGCAGGTTCTGCCTCTTGAAGAATGAGTCCGTTGATGCTGGTCTCTAGGCCGCCAAAGAGTGAGTCTTGGTTTGCTTCTTTGCCGGCTACGTGTTCTTTGTTAAAAGAAAGCAAGTTGTCCAAATTGTAAATCAGTTGCCCTCGCTCTTCATTAAGAGAATCAAAAGCACCGGTCATAATCAGAGCTTCCATTGATTTCTTGTTGAGATTTTTATCGTGAATGCGAGTAAGAAAATCGGTCAAGGAAGTAAAGATGCCGTTTTTCTTTCTTTCTTCAATAATAGTTTCAGCAATACCTTCACCAAAGTTTTTTATAGTAGTCAAACCAAAACGTATTTTAGCTTCACTGCCATTTTTTGCAGGAACTACAGAAAAATCGGAGAACGATTCGTTGATGTCTGGTGGCAATACTTCGATATTCATTCTTTCACATTCGTGAATAATTTCGGAGATTTTTTCAGTATCGCCAGAGTCGGCGGTAAGAACTGCAGACATATATTCAACCGGGAAGTTGGCTTTCATATAGGCAGTCTGGTAGGCTACACGGCCGTAACTAGCGGCGTGCGCTTTGTTGAATCCGTAAGCGGCAAAAGGTTCGATAAGCTGCCAGAGTTTATTAGCAGTTGCTTCAGACAGTTTTCCGTACTCCAAAAAACCTTGCATCAATTTACCTTTTTCGGCTTCCATTACCTCAGGAATTTTCTTTCCCATTGCTTTACGAAGCTTGTCGGCGTCGAGCCATGAGTAGCCAGCCAAGGCGATAGAAATCATCATCACGTCATCCTGATACGTGATAACTCCATAGGAGCGGTCAAGAATCTGTTCGAGACGGGGATCTAAATAAGAAACCAGACCCGGGTTATGTTTTCGTTCAATGTAAGTAGGAATCATTTCCATCGGTCCAGGACGATACAAAGCCACCATCGCGTTAATGTCGTGAATGGTTGAAGGTTGAAGCTGCTTCAAAAAGGCGGTCATGCCGGAGCCGTTAAGTTGAAAGAGACCCATAGTTTCGCCGCGCGCAAGCATCGCGAAAGTTTTTTGGTCGTCGAGCGGAATGTTTTCTATATCTACCGAGACATTATGAATTGCCTTTACTCGCTTCACGGCATCGGCGAGAATGGCCAAGTTTTTAATACCAAGAAAGTCGAACTTGAGGAGTCCAACACCATCCTCACCAACAGAATGCATCTCATATTGAGTGATGTATTTACCGGTTTTGGAATCGATTTGGATAGGAGCGATCTCCTCAAGTGGAATCGGGGAAATAACCACGCCGGCGGCGTGTACCCCCACGTGGCGGGCGCGACCTTCGATTTTTTTGGCCAGGTCGATAACTTCGCGACTCTCAGCGTCTTGCTTGTATAGTTTTTGGAGTTCTGGTTCTATTTCGAGAGCTTTGTCGATTGTCATTGGAAAACCTTGGCTACCCATAGGAATCATTTTGGCAATGCGATCGCCGGTAGAGTATGGGTGACCAAGAGCGCGTGCTACGTCGCGCACTGCCGCGCGCGCCATCATAGTTCCGAAGGTGCCAATTTGCGCTACGTTGCCTTCGCCGTATTTTTCTTTGGCGTAAGCAATGATTTCGTCGCGCCGGTTATCGGCGTAGTCCATATCGATATCGGGAGCGGAAGGTCGCTCTGGGTTTAGAAAGCGCTGGAAGGGGAGGTGGTATTCAATCGGGTCCACGTTGGTAATACCAAGTACATAGGTGGTGTAGCTACCCGCCACCGAACCTCGAATAGTGGTTAAAATACCGCGCTCGCGGGCTTCACGAAGAAGGTCTCCCACTACGAGGAAGTACTTGGCGTAGCCTTTGGTTTTGATAACATCGAGCTCGTAGTCGAGACGCTCTTTTACTTTAGGGTCGTTGATGTCGTGACCGCGCCAAGAGACTCCAGCGTAGGCTCTGTCGTGCAGTTCGTCGTCGGGCTCTTTGCCACTCTCGATAGTGTAGTCGGGAAACTTCCAAGCGTCTTGGCCGAGTACGATTTCTACATCACACATCTCGGCGATTTTGATTGTGTTTTCGAGAGCTTCTGGAGTGTCTTTGAATCTATCAGCCATCTGTTCTTGGGTGGTGAATGAGAAATCTTCCGCGCGTTCTTCGGAAGTGTCTACAACGCCGCCGCTCTGAATCTTAATCATCACCTCGCGCGCCACCGCATCGGACTTCTTCATATAATATATGTCTTGCGCGGCTACGAGTGGAGTATTGGTTTTTTGGGCCAAATCTTTTATTTTTTGCTGAAGATTTTGATGATCAAGAATTTCTGGGTGATAAGTAAGTTCCAAATAAAGATCGTCTTTAAAAACTGACTTATACCAATCTATCTCAGCTTCAGCTTTTTCAGTATCACCATTTTTTAAATGAAGGGCATGCTCACCAGCAAAAGAAGGGAGAATACAGATAAGGCCTTCGCTTAGTTCTGAAATTAGTTCGTGGTCGATACGAGGACGATAATAAAAACCTTCTACGTTGCTTTTGGTAACGAGTTTGATGAGGTTTTGATAGCCGGTAAAGTTTTTGGCAAGGAGGACTAAACGAGCGCGTGGCTTGTCTGTTGGTTCTTTATCAAAACGGGTGCGTGGCGCCACGAAAGCATCGAGACCGATGATGGGTTTGATTCCTTCCTTCTGGCAGGCTTGATAGTGGTCGATAGCGCCGTAGAGTGCGCCGTTGTCGGTTATGGCCATTGCTATTTGACCGTCGGCGGCTGCTGCTTTGGCCAGTTCTTTAGGGGTAGGTACAGCACCAAGAAGGGAGTAGTGAGAATGTACGTGAAGATGGACGAATGTGGGCTTTGACTGGTTCTCTGACATAGTGAGGACATTATAGCAAATTATTTCTAAAGTGATTTTGTGGGTATAATGACCGGAATGAAATATCTTGTAGGCATAGACGAAGTTGGGCGTGGGCCTTTGGCAGGGCCGGTGGCAGTCGGAGCGGTTTTTGTAGCGGCAGATTTTGATTGGGAAGTTTTGCCTGGCGTGAATGATAGTAAGAAGCTCTCGGAGAAAAATCGCGAAGCGATTTTTCTCCGAGCCGAAGAATTGAAAAAGGCGGGGCAGCTGAATTTTGTTGTGTCGATGGTCGCTGCTGAAGTGATTGATAAAAAGGGAATAGTACCCGCGATTAACTTAGCGATGGAACGTTCACTCAAAAAACTGGAATTCACTATTCCATTTAAATGGAATAGTGAAGATGGGGGAGACTGGAAAACTGAAGAGGTTTTGGTAAAGCTTGATGGCTCGCTCAAAGCGCCGGCAAGATTTGTGAATCAAGAAACGATAATTAAAGGTGACAGTAAGGAGAAGGTGATTGGGCTGGCTTCGATTGTGGCGAAGGTGACGCGGGATAGATATATGGTGCAAAAATCTGCGGAGCAGATTTTTGCACCCTACGACTTCGCTTCTCATAAAGGGTATGGCACCAAAGCGCATTGCGAAGTTATAAAGGTGGAGGGCCTATCGGCCCTCCACCGCCACACCTTCTGCCACAGGTTGCTAAGTAATGACTAATGTGGCAAAATATTAGTGGCCGAACCTAGTTCTTTTTACGGCCCCGAGCCGCCTCTTTTTTGAGGCGAATTTTATGACACAAAAATGGGGAAATAAATAGTGTCAGAAACAGACCATAAATTCGATCCGCAAAAATTTGCGGAGACAACAAAAGCAAATCGTCTTCCTGACGAAATCGACATCTTGGATGCTGGTTTCTATTTGGAAGATTATGGAGTACTTGATCTAGCTGAGAAAATTTTTGAACTCTCACCCGATCAAATGTATGATTTGTGTTCCAAAACGGAAATAGCAAATTACGGCATTGCAGCCTAAATTTCATTACTTGCCTGCGACGTTATCTTGCAAGACTCAGGTAATAGTGATTACAGCTGTCGCACCCGTGCGGCAGCTTTTTCTTTTGTCTTGTAGCTCGCCCAGCTAACTTTTGTCATCCAGTTTTTATACATTACTGGTTATTAATGTTGACTAATGGGTGAGGTATATATTCAAAAGTTAGCTGGGTTGCTATTTTTACCACTTTCTGGTATATTTCTGGCCATTATGGTAATTCGAATGCGACATACGCGGGCTCACACCAAGAACCGCCGTTCACATCACGCTCTTAAGGCGCCTACTTTGG
>JBNKWW010000029.1:0-11461 GCA_050299955.1 Minisyncoccia bacterium
CAAGGAAAATATTGTGAGCCGTATATGGACATACGGTGAACAATATTTTGCCGCAGTGCAACGCAGCAGATCGCTCATTAATAAGATTTCAGTCTTCTGGCTTTTTCGTGCTGACGTATCTTTTCGAGAGCCTTCGCTTCAATCTGACGAATACGTTCACGAGTCACTCCAAACTCACTACCTACTTCTTCGAGTGTGTGGTAAGTACCATCTAAGAGTCCGTGACGCATTTCAAGAATCTTGCGCTCCTTGTCAGAAAGAGTATCAAGAATTTCAGTGATTTGATCGGTCAAAATACTATGAGATACTTCTTGGTCTGGTGAAGTGATCTTGTCGTCAGCAATGAAGTCTGAGAGACGAGAACGATCATCATCGTCACCAATTGGAAGCTCAAGTGAAATAGTATCCTGTGAGATTTTCTCAATCTGATACACTTTCTCCACTTCCACTCCCATTTCGGTAGCGATTTCCTCAGGCATTGGGTCGCGTCCCAAGTCTTGTGCTAGGCGACGACTGACCTGCTTGTATTTCGCCATAGTTTCCACCATATGTACCGGAATACGAATAGTACGAGACTGATCAGCCAAGGCACGAGTAATCGCCTGACGAATCCACCAAGTAGCGTAAGTTGAGAACTTAAAGCCTTTGGTGAAGTCAAACTTATCAACCGCCTTAAAGAGACCGAGGTTTCCTTCTTGAATAAGGTCGAGCAGAGTAAGGTCTGGCGAACGGCCTACATACTTTTTGGCGATAGATACCACGAGACGAAGGTTAGCACGAGCCAAAAGGTTACGAGCTTCTTCGTCGCCATCTACAATACGCTTAGCAAGGGTGCGTTCTTCTTGAGCGGTCAAAAGCGGATACTGACCAATCTCACGCAAATACATTTGAATAGAATCGTAGCCACTTTCATTGCGTCGGTACGCATTCTTCTGAGCTAAAAGTTCGTCTGACACATCGCTACCGAGCATACCACCAGTTGAAAGTACATCGATATTAGCAATAGAAAAACGATCATAAAGTTCATCTAGAAAAGAAACATCCTTCTCAATTGTTGGGAAGAATTTTAAAATATCATCATAAGTGATGTAACCACGCGCACGTCCCATCTTCATAAGCTCGGCAGCTTTAAGCTCACGTTCTTTTTCAAGACGTGTCATTTTGACAGGCTTTTTCTTTACTGCTTTTACTGCTTTTGGAGCAGGCTTAACACTCTTTTTAGGTGCATCTTTTTTAACCGTTTTCTTTACCGGTTTCTTGACCACCTTCGCTACCTTCTTGGTTTTGCTTGTACTTTTCTTTACCACTTTAGCCGCCTTCTTGGCTGGCTTTTTGGTTACCTTTTTTGGGGCTTTTTTAACGGGTTTTTTGACCGTTTTTTTAATGTTCTTTTTTACTTCTTTCGCCTTCTTGGCCATATAGATCACAACTATATACCAAAATCAACAGTTGTCTAGTGGATTATTAAACAGTTTTTAAAGTCACTCCAGTAACGTTATTTCACTCAGATTTTTCTGTAATGAGGAGATCATTCCCAAACACTCGTTCATACCCGCTTCGTCACCGGCTTTTTCGAGTTCATTAAGCTTTTCTTTGGCAACTGATATTTTTTCTTTAACTATTATGGTATTTAATTCATTCAACATATCGGTAATTTCGAGTCTTCTTTGCTTATCGCTCATACCATTCCAAGATTGTTCAAGACGAAAATATATTTCACTCTCCTTTTCGGTAGGTAAATTTTTCTTACTTTCAGAAATACTACTTTCAGTAACTTTGGCAAACTCAGCGGCCAGAGCGTGGTAAAAATCACCTTCAATAAAATCACCTGCCACCAACAAGCAATCAAACAAATCATTTTTGCGAGTGGAGTTTTTTTCTTGTTTGGCGTCTTTTGTATTTTGAGAAGCTTCTTCGTAGTTTGAATAATCAACTCGTCCTGCTTCATTTTCCATTCTGGAGAGTTCTTGGCGGACGGCGTCGGTAGTGGTGTTTAGAGCTTCGGCCACGCGAGAAACAAAATGTTCTCGGTCTATGTGACTTTCTATCTTTAGAAGATACGGCAAAATTTCTTCGCGGGCGCGGAGTTTGTAGGTGCGTTCGTCTTTGCTTTCCCGTTTCAAAACCGCTAACAAAAACTCTATTACATGCTTAGCAGAACCAATGATGTGCTTAAATTCCTTTGGGTCTGTAGCTACCATATCGGCCGGATCTTTCCCTTCCGGCAGCTCTGCCACCTTCACATCGATACCGCGCGGCAACATAATGTCGCTCGCTCGCTTCACAGCCGAAATACCGGCGCGGTCAGCGTCGAGTGCCAGAACTACGCGATTTGAAAGGCGTTGCAGGAGCGATACGTGGTGCGGGGTAAGCGCGGTACCAGAAACCGCTACTGTGTTGCTGTATCCAGCTTGATGCGCCAATACCACATCAAACTGACCTTCGACAATGAGTGAAAAATCAAAATGACGGATGTTGTTTTTGGCTTTGTCGTAGCCAAAAAGAATTTCTGACTTATTAAAAAGTTCGGTTTCTGGTGAGTTGATGTATTTGCCGACGTTGTCGTCTTTATGCAGAATGCGCCCCGAGTAGCCAACCACGCGACCTGAAGCGTCCATAATCGGAAACATTATACGGTCACGAAAAGTGTCGTACGGCTCTTTGCCTTTGTCAGCCGATTTAACCAGACCAACTCTAACCATCTCTTCATCTTTGAAGCCGCTTTTTTGCAAATGTTCGCGGGTGTGCCGCCAACCTCCGGTTGGCGGCCCTGGCACATACCCTATTCGCCACTTTTGAATCGTCTCAGGCTTCACAGCGCGCTCTTCAAGATATTTCATCGCTTCAGCATTTTTGGGTAGTTCTGACTCAAAAAATCTGGTCGCTTCTTCCAAAACACTATAAGCGCCGTCGCGCTCGGTGCGCTTTTTTGGATCTTCCGGTACTAGCTCGACTCCAGCTTTTTCGGCGAGAATTTTAAGCGCACCCTTAAAGTCCACACCTTCCATTTTTTCAATGAAGGTGAACATATCGCCACCCTGCGAAGAAGAAAAACAATAATACATCCCACGGTCTGGCGACACATAAAAAGACGGGGTTTTTTCTGTCGTGAACGGCGATTTGCCTTTCATATTTTTTCCGGCACTATGAAGCTCCACGTATGGCGCTATCACATCGACAATACTAAGTCTTTCTTTAATTCTCTCTACTGCATCAGAAGCCATATATTAGTTACCTAGCGCTTAGTTATTAGCGCTTAGTTGCACCATTATACGCTAAAATCTCTACTGCTGCAGAGCAGTTTACTTTTAGTAGAAATGAAGTATATTTCCTTTAGGTATCCAACAAAAGGAGTAAGAAAATGACTGAATTTTTGACAGTTTTTGCAGCACTTTGGGCAATCTGCTCAGTTATGACCACAACTGGGTGGGTATTCCTACTTATCTTAAGTCCGACAATTCGAGACGCACATTCAAACGGAGACAGGATTTTTGTTGGTATTGCATGTACAATACTTGGACCTGTAATTATCAGTTTATATGCAGTCAAGAAGCTTCCAAAGTAAATACCGCCCTGACGAAACCCTAGTGACAGTGGTTTGCCGGGGTTTTGTTTTTTATATGTATCCAATATCCGTCTTATCCAGTTAACTGGATAAAGGTTGATGTTTTAGGTTGCAGAATAATTAACCAATTTTCGGTAGTCAGGCTACCTAAAATAGAGGTTACGGTAGTCTGACTACCGTAAATGGCACAAACCCGAAGGGTTTGTGCCATGTGTCTTGAATTTGGTTATTGGTGTACAATTTATGTAGCCTAGGAGGAGCTGAGATGAGAACTATGATTTTCTTTATTGCAATTTTTTTCTTTATAACAATTCCCATTTTGGGACTTAAAGGAGATCTCGGGAAAGTTTCATATTTATTTTCCGGACACAAAGTAGCACAGACCCTAACCGTTAAGGTTGGGGTCTGATTTTGTTTTTGGTGGATTGTTTTGTGTAGATTATAAAGACGGCGGCGGCTTCGCCGCCGCCGTTAAACAAAGAAACCCACAAGTTCGAGGTCTTGCCTCGAACTTCATTCTCTTAACTGCACCTACTTGCCCAGTTAACTGGACAAGTCTGGTATGCGTTTTTTGTTGACTTAATTTGATTTTACTTGATTTAATTACGTTCGGATTTGGTATATGTTTCTGTCTTTAGGTAAGTATTTTTAGTACTGTTAACAGTACTAAAAATGTTGATGGTGTTGTTGATGGAGACAAAAAAAGCCGGCCCCTTCGGGGCCGGCTTTTTTGTTTTATACTTGATAAAGTGCCTAGGGAAGGTCTTTTTTCGAAGTCCAACGAAGCAGATTAAGTGATTTATGAGTTTCCCTCGAAAACTGAGGTGAATAGATGGTGCCAGATGCAAGGCGCACAAGGAAAATAGTTTGAATGGGACTTAAGTCCAGTGAAAACTATTTTACCGTAGTGCAACGCAGCAGATGGTATTAGCTATTCTCCTCAGAGACGGATTTGATCATAGTGTTCTTGTTTGACCCCTTAAAGCCGGTTCCGGCTGGGATAAGGCGTCCGATGATCACGTTTTCCATCAAGCCCTGAAGGTTGTCTTCACTTCCCTTCACTGCAGCATTGATAAGAACACGAGTAGTGTTTTGGAATGAAGCTGCTGAGAGGAAGCTTTTGCGTGAAAGTGAAGTTTCAGTGATACCGAGGATGAGTTTTTCAGCCTTAGCACCTTCCTTTCCTTCTTCTTTCATCTTGTTGTTAGTCTCAACGAAGATCCACTCTTCTACCACATCACCAATAGTGAAGTGAGTATCTCCAGATTCAGTAATCTTCACGCGACTCATCATTTGCTTAACGATAAGCTCGATGTGCTTACGTGAAATGGTCACACCCTGAAGTTCGTAAATCTTGTTAATTTCAGAAATGATGTAGTCCTGAGTGAGTTCACGAGTACCGTACTTGAATAGTTCCGGCAAGTGAGCTGAACCGTCGGTCATAAGCTGTCCGGCGTAAACGTTGTCACCCACGGAAACAGTAACCACACGACGGTAACTTACTTCGTACTCAAGGCTGTCGCTAGTCTTCTTGGCGTACTTAGCACCCTTTTCAGGAGTCACTACAATCACCTTTTCCTTACCTTCGCGACGAATTTCAGTCACGATACCGTTGGTCTTAGACACAACAGCTGGAATCTTAGGTTGACGCTTTTCAAACACTTCTTCCACACGAGGAAGACCTTGAGTCACGTCACCACCTTGAGAAGCAGCACCACCGGCGTGCTTGGTGTTCATAGTAAGCTGCGTACCAGGTTCACCAATCGCTTGCGCAGCCACTGTACCTACCGCTTCACCAATATCAACAATGTTGTTGGTGGTAAGGTCGATACCGTAACACTTCTGACAAACACCACGAAGGGTTGAACAAGTCATTGGTGAACGAACCACAACGGTCTCGCAAGTAGTACCTTCAAGCGCTACTGAGTCGCGGCGGCTGATGAGGTGACCCTTTTTAAAGATCACATTACCTTTGTTGTCGAGAGCATCTTCAGCAAGCACGCGTCCCTTGATGGCCTTTGAGAAAGCAATCTCGATACCAGAAGCAGAGATACGACTAATCTTGGTACCTTCTTTGGTTTTACAATCTTCTTCAGTCACAATAGCGTCTTGCGCTACCACGAACAAACGACGAGTCAAGTAACCAGCCTTAGCGGTCTGAAGCGCGGTGTCGGCAAGACCTTTACGAGAACCGTGAGTCGTAATGAAATACTCAAGCGGAGTTAGACCCTCCTTCATTGAAGAAAGAACTGGGAACTCGAGAGTTTCACCACGAGTGTTGACGATAAGACCTTTCATACCGGCCATCATAGCGATTTGTCCAAGAGAACCACGAGCGCCAGACTTCCACATTTCGTATGAAGAACCTTGTTCGTCGAGAGTCTCAGGAAGAATGGCTTCGATGTCGGCTTTGGCTTTGTGCCATATAGACACAATCATACGGCGACGTTCATCGCGAGAAAGCAAACCTTCGTCGAAGTGACCAATCACCTCACGTTCAGCGTCACGAGCTTTTTCGATAATTTCAGTTTTTGCTTTTGGCACCACCACCTCATCGATACCCCAAGTAGTTCCAGAAGCTGTCGCGTACTTGAAGCCAAACTTCTTAAGCTTGTCTACAATTGGCGGCACAGCGTCAGTACCTCGGTCGTCGATTATGTCGATAATGATGTTAAAGAGAGTCTTTTGGATCACCACTTCGTTGATGAAGAGATGGTCGCTTGGAAGTACCGAGTTGAAGAGAAGGCGTCCAACAGATGTTTCAAATACCTTGCCGTCAAACTGCTTGTACTTGTCGGTGTCGGTAGCAAGCACCTTCACCTTGGCACGGAAGTCGATAATACCGTAGTCGTAGGCGTTGATAGCGTCGTTTGGTGAAGCAAAGAACTTACCTTCACCTTTCGCTCCTTCAACAATTTTAGTCATCCAGTATGCACCAAGTGCCATATCAAGAAGCTTTTCAGAAACCACCGGCTCAGAGCTACCCGGCTTCAAGATGTTCTTGTTGGCAGAAATAATTTCACGAGCTTCGGTCTGTGCTTCTACTGAAAGTGGTACGTGTACCGCCATCTGGTCACCGTCGAAGTCGGCGTTGAACGCACGACATACGAGTGGATGTACCTGAATAGCGTTACCTTCAATCAGTACCGGACGGAAAGCCTGAATACCCTGACGGTGAAGTGTTGGCGCACGGTTAAGCATTACGTGTTTGTCGCGAATCACGTCTTCAAGAATTGCCCATACCTCTGGCACTCCGTCTTCGATCAAGCGACCCGCACCACGGATGTTGTAGGCGAGTTCTTGTTCGAGAAGTTTAGAGATAACGAACGGACGGAATAGCTCGAGAGCCATATGTTTTGGAAGACCACACTGGTCGAGAGCGAGTTCTGGACCGATAACGATTACTGAACGTCCTGAGTAGTCCACACGCTTACCAAGAAGGTTCTGGCGGAAGTAACCTTGCTTGCTCTTTAGATAGTCTGAAAGAGACTTGAGTGGGCGTCGCTGGGCTTGACTCATAGCTGAGAAAGCAGAGTTGCCATGGCGGATTGAGTTGTCGATAAGAGCGTCAACCGCTTCCTGCAAGATACGTTTTTCGTTACGAAGAATAACGTCTGGCGCCATAATGTCGATAAGCTTCTTGAGGCGATTGTTACGGTTGATTACACGACGATAAAGGTCGTTGAGGTCACTAGACGCATGACGACCGCCCTCGAGAGCCACCATCGGGCGGAGAGCCGGAGGGATAACCGGAATGCGGGTAAGGAACATCCATTCAGGACGCACTCCAGCGTGAATCATTCCGCGAATAAGTGAAAGACGTTTATCGAGCTTAGCGCGTTCCATTGCGCCAGCTGTCTCACGTTCTGTCTCTAGGCGAGTACGAAGATCTTCAAGGTTGATTTGCTTGAAAAGTTCAAACACACTCTCCGCACCAATACGAGCCTCAAAAAGAGTACTGTATTTGATAGAGAACTTATGGAAGTTGTTTTCATCGAGAACAGTTCCTTGTCTTAGAGATTCAATTTCTTTCTTAGTTTCATCAAGACGTGATTTGAGTTCAGCTTTAGCATCTTCGTTGTTTAGAAGCTTAAGCTTACTCTTATATTCGGTGTTGAGTTCTGAAAGCAAACGCGCGCGTTCACTTTCTGAAACTTTGGTTACGATGTAACCGGCGAAGTAAATCACCTTCTCAATGTCTGCGGCAGAAATACCGAGAATAAGAGCAATACGGCTTGGAATACCACGAAGGAACCAAATGTGAGACACCGGCACACAAAGCTCGATGTGACCCATTCGTTCGCGACGCACGATAGCGCGAGTTACCTCAACGCCACACTTTTCACAAGTGATACCTTTGTAGCGAATGCCACGATACTTCTTACAGCTACACTCAAAGTCTTCAACCGGACCAAAGATACGCTCGTCGAAAAGACCATGCTTCTCAGGGCGCTGAGTACGGTAGTTGATGGTTTCCGGTTTGGTAATCTCACCTTGTGACCACTCGAGAATACGCTCTGGTGAAGCGAGTTTAAGACCCACTTCGCTGAAAGGCTGAGGCGCACTGTCTTTGCGACCCGAAAAGCCTCGTCCTTTGTTTTCGTTTTGCATTGATGTTTCCATAATTATTATTCGCCAGAGCGGGTTAGTTTAACGTCTAATGAAAGGCCGCGGAGCTGGTTGACCAGCACGTTGAAGGCAGCCGGAGTGTGCGGATGACTAATACGTTCACCACGTACGATGGCGTCGAAGGCCGCGGAGCGACCGACGATGTCGTCGGACTTAATGGTAAGCATTTCGCGAAGGGTGTAGGCAGCACCATAACCAAGCAAGGCCCACACTTCCATCTCTCCGAAACGCTGACCACCCACCTGCGCCTTACCGCCAAGTGGCTGCTGGGTAATGAGTGAGTAAGGACCAATAGAACGCATATGGATCTTGTCTTCCACCATGTGGTGAAGTTTCAAGATGTACATATATCCAACAGCAGTCTTCTTGGCAAATTCTTCACCGGTGCGACCATCGCGAAGCTGAAGCTTTCCGTCGGTTGGAATACCAGCTTCTTTGAGTTCGGCCTTTACGTCGTCTTCAGTAGTACCTGAGAACGGTGGCACCACAGCTTGGTAGCCCAAAGTGTTGGCAGCCATACCGAGGTGAAGCTCGAGAATTTGTCCGAGGTTCATACGTGAAGGCACGCCAAGTGGTGTAAGAAGAACGTCGATAGGACGACCGTCTTCGGTGTACGGCATATCTTCTTCTGGAAGAATACGTGAGATAACGCCCTTGTTACCGTGGCGGCCAGCAAGCTTATCGCCCACAGAAACGTTACGTACTTGAGCCACAGTAATGTGGATACGCTTGATAACGCCACTTTCGAGTTGATCACCCTGTTCGCGTGAGAATACTTTCACGCCGATAACCCGGCCGCGCTTTCCAGCTTCGAGGCGAAGTGAAGTATCCTTCACATC
This sequence comes from Minisyncoccia bacterium, assembly GCA_050299955.1. Classification (GTDB taxonomy): domain Bacteria; phylum Patescibacteriota; class Minisyncoccia; order Phycocordibacterales; family UBA918; genus OLB19. The sequence goes on from JBNKWW010000029.1 coordinate 9,034, forward strand.
TTTCGCCTTTTCACCGAAGATAGAACGAAGGAGACGCTCTTCAGGAGAAAGTTGAGTTTCACCCTTTGGAGTCACCTTACCTACCAAGATGTCACCAGGACGAACTTCAGCACCAATACGGATGATACCGTTTTCGTCGAGATTGCGAAGCTTGAGTTCTGAAACGTTTGGAATGTCTGGAGTAGTTACTTCAGGGCCTAGCTTGGTATCACGCACTGAGACATCGAGTTCGTCGATATGTACAGTCGCAAACTTACTGTCCTTAACAAGACGCTCAGAAATAATGATGGCGTCTTCGTAGTTGGCACCATTCCAAGACATAAAGGCTACGAGAGCGTTCTGTCCTACCGCAATTTGACCCTTATCGGTTGATGAAGTGTCGGCAAGCAAGGCGCCACGTTTTACTTTGTCACCCACAGTCACCGCTGGACGGTGATAGAAAGCAGAGAAGTCGTTGGTGCGCTGGAAGGTTGTGAGAGGATATTCCTGTTTCTTACCTTCCTTATTCTTAACCACAATGTGTTTAGCATCACATTCGATAACTTCTCCCGCTTCACGCGCGAGAACTACGCGACCAGTGTCACTAGCAGACATTTTTTCAATACCGGTAGCAACTAGTGGCGCCTCCTGAACAATACAAGGAGTCGCCTGCTTCTGCATGTTTGAACCCATAAGAGTACGGTTGGCGTCGTCGTGGTTGAGGAAAGGAATCATCGAAGTAGCCACAGAGAAAGCCTGGTTGGTTGCTACGTCCATAAAGTCCACATCTTTGCGGTTTACAGTACGAGGTTCACCGTTGCGGCGAGCTACCACCACTTCGTCTTTAATCTTGCCTTTTGCATCGAGTTCGATAGCTGCGTGAGCAATGATGTAGTTTTCTTCTTCGTGAGCGTTTAGGTAAACAACTTCACCAGTTACTACACCTTTCTCAACTTTAGCGTATGGGGTTTCGATGATACCAAAGCGGTTAACGCGAGCATACATTGAAAGACGCAAGATCAAACCAATGTTTGGACCTTCCGGAGTATGGATTGGACAAAGACGTCCGTAGTGAGAAGTATGCACGTCACGCACTTCAAAGCTGGCACGCTCACGGGTGAGGCCGCCCGGGCCGAGAGCTGACATAGTGCGAAGACCTTCAAGCTCAGCCAAGATGTTCTGCTGTGGCATAAACTGCGACAACTGGTTGGTAGTGAAGAATTCCTTGATGGCAGCTTGCAAGGGTCGTGGGTTAATGATTTGCATCGGGAGAGAAGTCTCTGCTTCGATGGTACTCATTCGGTCTTGAATGTTGCGCTTCATACGAGTCATACCAACACGTACACGCTGCTGAATCATTTCACCAAAGTAACGCACACGACGGAAACCAAGGTGGTCGATGTCGTCAGGAAGTGCGCCCGGAGTGTGGTTGCTCTCCATTATTTGAGTGAGAATGATACGCATGTCTTCAACAGAAACTGTGCGTTCGTCGGTAGCTTTTTTGTCGGTTGGGCGACTATAGCGCTCATTGAAGTGGTGACGACCGATTTCGGAAAGGTCGTAACGCTCCGGAGCGAAGATTGAATTAACAAACTCGCGAGCATTTTCCACAGTCGCCAAGTCACCGTCGCGAAGACGTTTGTAGATTTCAATATATGAGTCGTCAGTGGTTTTGGCGGAATCTTTTTCGAGAGTAGCTTTGATGTATTCTTCGCCGCGTTCTACATCCTTAAAGAGGCCGATCATTTCTTCTGGCTTCTCAACACCCATAACACGAAGGAGTGAAGTGATTGGGAATTTCTTCTTGCGGTCAATTTTTACATAAATACAACCGTCGTGTTCAGATTCGATTTCCACCCAAGCACCACGAGCTGGGATGATTTTGGCACCAAAATAGGTGCGACCTTTTTGTTCTGAAGAGGTAAAGAAGATACCGTAAGAACGAGCAAGCTGTGGCACAATGACACGCTCCACGCCGTTGATGATGAAGGTACCGTTTTCGGTCATTACTGGAATGTCCGCGAGGAAGATTTCCTGATCTTTATCACTTTCAAAAGTTTTGTTCTTAAGAACAATGGTAGCGCGAAGTGGCGCATCGTAGGTAAGCTTGTTTTCTTTAGCAAACTCCGGAGTGCATTTTGGCGCACCGAGAGCATACTTCTTGAACTGAAGCTCGAACTTCTTTTCTGAGTAGTCACTGATTGGTGAAAACTCCTTAAAGATTTCCTTAAGACCAGTCTCAACAAACCACTTGTATGATTCAAACTGTGGTTCGATGAGGTTTGGTAGCTCCACCGCTGGGCCGCGATACTTCGAAAAAGTTTTCTGTGGCAACGAACCTACAGAAACTCCACTTCGAAGCGCGTCATTCATCTTTTCTTTCATAACTTTGCTTTCTCGCAAATAGCGAGAGGTGAATGATTATGTGAGTGATTTTGGTGGGGGGGCC
>JBNKWW010000030.1:0-10069 GCA_050299955.1 Minisyncoccia bacterium
AGGCGCGCGCCTTGTCTACTTCACTCAATTCCCCTTTCTCATCATAGTTTTCACCCAATATATTTACGAAACCTCCAATCGGTAACGCGTTTAGACTGTACACTGTCTCTCCTTTTTTGAATTTTAGGAGTCGCGGCGGAAAACCAATCGCAAATTCATCAACTCGCATTCTCGTCATTTTAGCCACGATGAAATGCCCCCATTCATGCACTAGAACGAGTACAAATAATACAGCAAGGAAAAGTAATATGGTCACGTTTGGTTTTTTATTTAATAATTACTAGAGTCGGTTGTCTAGGGTAATTTTAAATTACTAATTTCCAATTTTAATTCAATTTTTAATGTTCTAATTTATCAAATTTAAACATTGTAAATTTGAAATTAAATTAAAATATAAAACTCGAAATTGAAAATTATTTTGTATAATCTCTATCCCTCTATCTCCTTCTCTTTTTGTTTGTAGGATTCTTCTAATTGTTTGTTGGCTTCTTCAATCTTTTTCTGCACTGCTTCTTTCTTGGTAAACAATTCGTCCTTACCGATTTCGCCAGCTTTCTCAGAAGCCTCGAGTTGTTTCATCATTTCGTCCCGAGTTCCTTTAACTCTGACACGAGCCTCCTCAAGTTTGCTTTTGGCTAGCTTTAGAAGCTGGTCACGACGTTCACTGGTAAGTTCTGGAAAGTTTACTCTAAGGCCACTAGAGTCACTAACTACAGAAACACCGAGATTAGCATCGATTATCGCTCTCTCTAACGCAGCCACTTGGCTGTTGTCCCACAAACTAACACGTAGAGTGCGAGCGTTTTCTATACTCACAGAACCCACCTGATTGATAGGCACCAAAGCTCCGTAACTTTCCACCTTCACACCATCAAGGAGAGCCGGGGCCGCTTGCCCAGAACGAATACCGCTGTACTCGCCAGCCAACCATTCGAATGTGTTTTGTAGTTTTTTTGCTAGATCTTCCACGTTGTTTTTGTATTTAAGCTAATATTGAAAGCCGAAAGCGAATCTTTCTTCTTTCCTTCATTCTACAACAGACCGGCTATTTTTCAATTTTGAGCGATAGAGCCAACTCTTCTAAAAGTTGTTTTCTGGAAGCACCTCGAATCCGTACAAAAGACTCAACCAAAGCAAGTGCCTGCAGCTCAGTTTTGGTTTTGTCTTTTTTGGTTTGATACAAAGAACCAATCACTTTAACTAAGTTTTCCATCCAGAGAGAATCCTTGGCTTTGGCTTTAGCAGCAATCATATCCAGACGCTCTTTGTATCCAGCGTGCAAAAAGTCAGTGGCGAGAGCGTTATCTTTGTCACTCTCAGCAACCATCATAGTAATGAAACGGGAACGCAGGGTACCTATAAGGACCGACTCGTGAGGAACAATCAAATAAAGCGCCGTGCTACTTGGTGGTTCTTCAAAAACTTTAAGAAGGGCGTTTTGTGCTTCAATAGTTAACTTTGAGGTAAAGACGACCACGCTGTTTTCAGAACCAGACACCGGACGTTTGTAGCTTTGTTCGATAATACGACGTGCATCATCGACCCCAAGTTGATCTTTGAGTAGATGAAAAACATCTGTGCTTGGCGTTTTTAATTCCTCTGACAGCGGAGCTTGTTCTAGATTTTCTGCAACTATTAGATAAGACTGAAGACCGGTCATAATGACATCATTATTACACGAACAAGGAGAAACAGCATCTTTTATGAAGACGGCGGCGCTTCGCGCCGCCGTCTTCTGGCCAAAACCTTCGGTTTTGGCCATCACCTAAAATCATCTTCTACTCGCTAAACCAGCACGCTGTTTATTCATTATATGAAGAATAACTCGACGTAGATAATGTTCAAAAGATTCTCCCATATCGTGAGTAATACCTTGTTCGTAGCGCCAACCATTCATATAGTCGGTAATACTTTGCTTGATTTGCGGAGTCGCACCTTCAAAACGACCGGAAATAACCGAAAGCATTGGTAAGCCACCAAGTTGCTTATACAAAGGATGATCTATACCGCTCGGTCCAGTACCAAGGAAACCACTCGATCTAAACAGACTCCACTCCGATAAAAGCTGCTCCAAACCACTGGTCACCTCCGGAGAATCAATGCCTTCAAGTGGTTTCTTGGCTTCGGCTTCTTTTTGGGCGGCAGTATCTTTTAGTTCTGATATTTTTTCAGACAAAGACGAACTGTCAGCTAAAGAACTTAGTTTGGTTGTATCGGTTTCTTGTTTAGCGAGCAACTCTTCTTTCTTAGAAACATCCCCTTCTTTTGGTGGAACTTGATCTTCTTTAGGTGTCGGTACTGAAACTTCAAGTTTGGCTTCAGTTTGTGGCATGGTTAATTTTGGCGGAATTGGTTTTACCTCATCTGCAGTCTTTTTAGAAAATAACCTTCCCGCCAACGAAGTTAATCGACTACTCTTTTGAGGAACAGATTCTTCCGGTATATGGTACAAACCTTTATGCTCTGAAACTTGTGCAGGTGGTACTTCAGACACAACTGATACATTCGAAGTAACTGACGGTGTTGGTTCTGAAGGAATTCTTTTTATGGCTACCGGAATATTCTCTTCTTGAGGAGTTGGTGTCGGAATTGGTACCGTCGGAACTGGATTGGGTTTCGTTATAACTGGAGCAGGAGTTGAGGCTACTTGTGGAGCGGGAGTTGGTTGCGGCTCGGGGGCTTTAGTTGGCGCCGGCGGAGTAGCGGGAGTTGGAGTTGGTACGGGAGCAGCTTGTGGTGCGGGCGCGCTAGCTGCAGGCAGAGGCGAAGCCGCCGGCGCCACAGCAGTCGGAGTGGTTAAAGTATCAGAAGTAACTTCACCAAGTAATGGCAATATAGCTTGATAAGTTTGCTCCAAACGAGCCATCGCCACCGAAGACTCAGCTGAAGTTGGCGCGACACTCACTTTCTTCATCGCATCTAAAAGTGCATTCATATACTCGCGACCACGCACTTGATCTTTATCAATCAAATTGACCGGATTGCCAACACTTAGATTGACCTTGTGTTTAATTTCATTAATACGAGCTTGCGGATCACCAACTTGAGGGGCTACTGGTGCAGGAACGATTTCTGGTCTCGGTGTTTGTTCCGGAATCGGCATTGGTTGCGGCTTGGGGGTTGGAGTCGGCGCCGGCGGAGTAGCGGGGGCTGGAGTTGGTACGGGAGCAGCTTGTGGTACGGGCGCGCTAGCTGCAGGCAGAGGCGAAGCCGCCGGCGCCAAGCTCGGTGCTGTTGGAGCAACTGCAGTTGGTTCCGCAAACAAACCGCTATCCTTGAGTTTGCTAAGAACCAATGCTTTGGAAGCCTCTTTGCCAGCTTCATCTGCCGCTGAATAGTCAAGTAACAAATCTCGTAGTTCTGTCTTAAGAGTCGGCAAGAGAGCTGAACCACGCACCTTTTGAAGCAGCGCCAAGACATCACTTTCGTTTTTCAAACTCACAGAAAAATCTCCAGCACCGGAGCTGTTGCTAGTTGCGTCATAAGGAACAGAAGATCCACCCATAATCACACACATTGTAACACTACAAAAAGTATCGGTGTGTTTTTAGTTGTGAATTATTAAACAGTTACAAACATTCTGGATTTCCACCTACGTGGTAATGACGGTGCCGTAGGCGGCGTCACGACCAAAAGCTTCGCTTTTGGTCGTCATCCCCGCAGGGGCGGGGATCCAGCATTATCCAACTACCGTTTCGCAATGACAGCGCGTTTGTAGGTGTCTAGGTGTTCAAGCGCTTCACCAGTACCTTTAACTACACAAAACAGAGCTTGGTCTGCAACCGCTGCCTTTACACCAGTGCGACGACGAATTAGTTCTGGAAAGTTTCTTAGCTGCGAAGTACCGCCAGTCATAATAATTCCGCCATCAATAATATCTGAAGCGAGTTCGGGTGGTGTGTCTTGAAAAACTGTTTTGATAGCCTTAACCATCTCTTGTAACTCGCGGGAAATCGCTTTTACGATTTCGTTGGTTTTAACTTCGGTTACTCGTGGAAGACCGGTCAGGAGGTCGCGACCCTTGATATCCATTACCAACTCTTCTTCAACCGGCAAGGCCGATCCAATAGTGATTTTGACATTTTCAGCGGTTTTTTCACCAATAGAGAGATTGCGACTTTTTTTCACGTAATCAACAATAGCTGCGTCGATGCGGTTACCGGCACACTTAACTGAGTTGGCGGCTACAATACCACCGAGAGAAATTACCGCCACATCTATAGTACCGCCTCCAATATCAACAATCATATGTCCTTGTGGTTCATATATAGGAACACCCGCTCCGATAGCGGCCAAGATCGGCTCTTTAACCACGTAAGCGTTTTTAGCGCCGGCTTTCATCGCTGCTTCTATAACGGCACGCTTCTCAGTTGAAGAAACTCCGGCAGGAACAGAGATCATCACATCCGGTTTAAAAAGATTTAAACGACCAAGAGCTTTTCTAATAAAATAGCGAAGCATTATTTCGGTCACGCGGTAGTCGGCAATCACACCGTCTTTCATTGGACGATAAGCTTGAATAGTGTCAGGAGTGCGACCAATCATACTTTTGGCGTCGACTCCAACGGCGAGAATTTGGTTGTCGTTTGAAAGCGCTACCACGGAAGGTTCGTTAAGAACAATGCCGACACCCGGAAGAAATACCAATACGTTGGTGGTTCCAAGGTCAATTCCGAGTTTGGGAGTAAAGCGAGATAACATAGATTATTTTTAGTGTATGTAAAATACCACATAGTGCCAATATGAGCCACTTCGCATATATAATTATTGGCAAATTTGTTATTGAAAATTACAACAAAAAACTATATTTACTTCAGTTCATCTCGTTTCATTTCTTATATAGCACCTATGCTATACTTACCCTCATATGCAAAAAAACATCGGTAAATTAGTAGCGGACCTGCGCGAAGCTCAAGGCTTAACCCAAACAGACTTAGCCAAAAAGATTAGCACTACCCAAAGTGCCGTCGCCCGTATTGAAAGCGGTAAGCAAAACGTCAGTACTGAGACTCTCAAAAAAATCAGTCGCGCTCTTGGCAAAAACGTTGTTACTCTTTCTCGTGGCAGTGTCAGTCTTGAAATCGAAGGAGGACAAGAACTTAGTGGCACCATCGAAACCAATACTTCCAAAAACGGAGCGGTGGTTTTGCTCTGTGCTTCCCTTCTAAACCGCGGCAAGACAACTCTTCGTCGCGTACCACGTATCGAAGAAGTTCATCGCTTGATTGAAGTTTTGGAATCAATCGGGGTTTCTGTTTCTTGGAACGATTCCGACCTTATCATCACGCCGCCAAAAAAATTCTTGCTCGATAAAATTGACATCGATGCCGCCAAAAAAACTCGCAGTATTGTAATGTTCATCGGCTCACTCATTCACCATATGAACAAGTTTTCATTACCACAATCTGGAGGCTGCAAACTTGGAAGTCGCACCGTGCGTCCGCACTTTTTTGCGCTGGAGCATTTTGGAGTTGATATCAAAACAACCGATTCGTCTTATGAAGTTGCAGTAAAACCTGGTGGCAAAATGGAGCGCGAAGTTATTCTTTATGAATCAGGTGACACTGTAACTGAGAATGCACTTTTGGCCGCCGCCTGCGGCGGCGGCAAAACCACCATCAAATACGCCTCCGCCAACTATATGGTACAAGAACTTTGTTTTTTCCTAGAAAAGCTCGGTGTTAAAATAGAAGGTATTGGTACTACTACGCTACACATCACCGGCGTCGAAGAAATAAATCAAGATGTTGAATATACTCTTTCCGAAGACCCGACCGACACAATGTTCTTCTTAGCGGCTGCCATTGTTACAAACTCTTCAATCACCATCACTCGTTGTCCGATTGAATTCCTCGAACTAGAACTTTTGGTGCTCGAAAAAATGAACTTCAAATATACTAAGAGCAAACCGTATTTTTCTCAGAATGGCCGCACACTGCTTGTTGATATAGTAACTAAACCAAGTAAACTCATCGCTTCTCCAGAAAAAATTCACTCTCGCCCCTACCCTGGTCTTAACGCAGACAATCTTCCCTTCTTTGCGGTGATTGCAACACAGGCTGACGGCCAGACTTTGATACACGACTGGATGTATGAAAAGCGCGCCTTGTACTTTACCGAGCTCGACAAACTTGGATGTGACACTGTCCTTGCTGACCCGCACCGAATTTACATCAACGGCAAAACAACCCTTCGCCCGAACGAACTCGTCTGTCCGCCAGCCCTTCGCCCGGCCACCATCCTTCTCATTGCAATGCTTGGAGCAAAAGGTCATTCGGTACTCCGCAACATTTACAGCATCAACCGTGGTTACGAAAAACTGGTTGAGCGCCTCGCTTCCTTGGGCGCTGACGTGAAGTACCTTGAAGAATTCTAGACAATTTGCTAGTTTAGTTGCGAAACAGTACAAACAAGGGGAGTACCGATGCCTATCGAAAAAGTATCTTTCGAGAAGACTATGCGGGAAATCCGCAAGCTCTATAAACGTCACGTAGATGGCAAAATCAATGCGAGTTCATTCACAGACAGTTCTAAAAAACTTATTAGTAAGCTGGAGAAAACTTACAATCGTTCGTTAGTCGACAAAACGGCTCAAGCGGTGATAAGTGAACTAGAGTCTCACCAGACTCAGTTTGGACTTTCTCTTTCTTTTTCAACTGACGTCTATTACTACAATGGGAAGTTGAGAGTCAGTGTTAGAATCCTGAAGGATAAGAGTGAATATGGTGAGATATTCATAGGTCCCAAAGTTCAATGGGATAAAATCACTGTTTTCACACCAGAAGAAGGAAGTCTCTTCGGCTTTGGGCCAAACCTATACACCAAACGTATGATGAAGCGGTGGACTCGGGTTGAAGACTTCGACTTTCCGTCTTATCTCCATGATTTAAAAGAACGTATAGAAAGACGAGAAGCAGAAGAGAAAGAGAGGCGGGATAGAATCGCCGCAGGTTTGCCAGAATATCCTAAAGAAGACATACCTTTCTAAGTACTACGCTGATCATCAGAATAAGCAGAATTTAAGGCCGCACCCACAGGTGCGGCTTTTTTGTTTGGCGGCGCGAAGCGCCACCCACCACCTCTCCTCCCCATAACACAACCAAAATACCTGAACTCAGTGAGAAACGACTATGGCTGGGAGGGTTTGGCTAGGGCAGCCAAGGAGTGTACGAGTCGAGTTCAGGTATTTTGGTTGTGTTTCTCCTTTTCCTTTATGATTTATCACTTTTGCTTTATTATTTAGTTTAATGTTTATTGTTGAGGTAATTCCGCTAACCCGCGGTAGTTTCAGTGCCGGTCTTACGTACTACTCCGCCACACCGTACGATATTGGAACTATCATAAGTATTCCTATTAGAAATCAGGCTGTGCGCGGTTTGGTCACGCGAGCAGAACCAGTCTCTAAAGCCAAAACGGCCGTTCGGCGCGCCACCTTTTCCCTTAGAAAATTACCTGACCAAACCGCGCCCGAACCCCTTTCACCAATTCTCCTAAAAACCGCCGAAAGTATTACAAAGAGAAATCCAGCTACCTTGGGCGCAATTCTCTATGCACTTTTGCCCGAAGAAATTCGGAACGGTTCACAAGTTTTGCCAACCTACCAGCCAACCAAGCTCGAAGAAAGAAATCCAAAAGTTTCTGTTTTTCAGGCCAACAAAGAAGAACGTTTCAATCTCTATCGTGGCAAAATCCGCGAAGCTTTTGCTCATCGTGGTTCGGTTCTTTTGGTAGTACCGACCACCGCTCACGCTAATGAAGCAAGTGAAAAACTTTCTTCCGGTATCAAAGAAAGACTGGTAGTTTTTTCTGGTAATCTCACCGCTAAAAAAGTCGCCCGCGCCTATGAAGGGCTTTCAGACCAAACGTTAGCCAAACTCATTATCACTACTCCCGCCTACGCCACCTTAGACCGTCACGACATCACTCATATAATAATTGAAGAATCACGAAGTCCTTATTACAAGTCCAAGACAAGACCATACCTAGATACTAGAGAAACTCTTCTTACCATCGCCAAACAAACCGGTCGGGAAGTTATTTTGGGTGACATACTGCCGCGCAGCGAAGACGAGTTTTGGCGTCGTGAAGATTTCTACCAAACTGAAGGCGAACATCCAAAAAGAATGGTCTTTAATGGGAATGTAAAAATAATTAAACCAAAAGAAAAAGATGGAGTAACAGAACCTTTTCAATTGTTGAGTAAAGAATTGCGAAAAGAAATTGAAAAAACACTTAGCAATAAAGAAAGAGTCTTTCTTTATGGGGCGAGACGTGGCTTGGCTCCAATAGTTTTTTGTCTCGATTGTAACTACATTTTTCGCTGTCCTGATTCCGGACTGCCCTACTCACTTTTCAGAACCCACAAAGACGGTGAGGAAAAACGTTGGTTCTTAAGTGGTACTTCCGGCCGGCGTATTAAAGCGGCCGACAGTTGTCCTGAGTGTAGTTCTTGGCGACTCCGCGAGCGCGGCATCGGTATTCAACAGATCTACGATGAACTTTGTGAACATTTTCCAAAAGACAAGGTGATTCTCTTTGACCACACTACCGCCACCACTCCACGAAAAATTGGTCAATTGATGGGAAATTTCTACGATAATAAAGGTACTATTTTGCTTGGTACCGCTATGGCCTTGCCATACCTTGAAGAACCAGTTGCACTTTCGGCAATAGTTTCATTAGACGCCACTCGTTCCGTTCCAACCTGGAAAGCCGACGAAGAGTTGTTCAGCTTACTCTTAAATCTTCGTGACACAACAACTGAGACTCTAGTTATACAAACTCGCACCGAGCCAGACGAATTACTTGAGTATGTAAAAACCGGACAAGTAGATAAATTCTACGATGACGAGCTAGAGTTACGCCAAGCACTTAACTATCCGCCATTTGCGGTTTTAGTTCATTTAACTATTTCCGGCAGTGCCTCTTCACTCTTACCGCTAGAGACTGAAATAACGGAATTACTAAAAAAGTTTGAACCACGTTTTTATAGCGCACCAAATTCAACATCGGAAAAAACAACACGATATTGTTTAATTAGAATTAAAAAAGAAAACTGGCCGGACCAAGATTTGATTGGACTACTGCGTACATTGCCACCAAACGTGCGGATTGAGATCAATCCAGATAAAATCATTTGATTAAATTATTTGATGGATAAAGATGGCGGCGCGAAGCGCCGCCATCTTTATCCATTTACATTTTTAGGTTATAGTGTCCCTATATGGCAAAACTAGTAGCCCAAAATCACCCAGCCCTCCACACCATCGCCGAAGAAATAACGACTGAGGAAATAGAAAACGGTAGTGTGGCCAAGTGGATAGAACAAATGAAAAAAGCTTTGCGAGATTATGCTGCGGAGGGTTTTGTTGGTGTAGCTATCGCCGCGCCGCAAATTGGCCTCGCTAAAAGAATGTTTCTTATCGAAGACCAAAGCGACGACCGAGACAGCATTCCTTATATGGTGGCTATCAATCCAAAAATTATCAAAGCTTCTAAAAAGAGTGACGTGGTTGGTGAAGGTTGTCTCTCGGTACCAGAACACTACGGAGCTGTACGACGCAGCAAAAATGTAACAATGCGCGCTTTCGACGAAAACGGTAAAGAATTTGAACGCGGTGCTGGTGGTCTTCTCGCACAAATCTTCCAACACGAATGCGACCACCTCGATGGAACACTATTTGTGGATCGCGCTGACAAAGTATGGCACAAGGACGAAATGCACGAATCCAAACTCCGCGAAGCAAAATACGAACGTGAGTAAAAATATGAATGAGATTAAATTTGTTTATTTTGGGACACCGTACGTAGCGAGAGATACTCTTGCTATTTTGCTTGAGGCGGGCCTTCGGCCCGCCTTGGTAGTCACTAGCCCTGATGCACCCCGCGGCCGCGGCTACGAACTTACCCCTTCAGAAACAAAAGTTTTGGCTCTAGAAAATAACATCCCTGTTATCACTCCGGAAAAACTCGATGAAGCAGCCATCACTGAAATAAAAAACACTGGAGCGGAAGTTGGTATTGTTGTCGCCTACGGAAAAATCCTTCCAGAATCACTGATAAATATTTT
>JBNKWW010000031.1:0-3880 GCA_050299955.1 Minisyncoccia bacterium
CCACTTTTCCGCCTTTCTATATAGCTTAACTGCACGCCATTACAAGGCGGTGCCGAAATCTCTCTGCCTAGGCAGAGAGATTTTGGCACCAACGAAGCAATCCAGACCTATTGCCAAAAACCACCACCAGATGTATCGTACAACTCTAAATACTATGCATATGACAATTACAAAAAACCTTAAAATTGCAATCCTTAGTGTAGCGGCCGTTATGCTTCTGATGGCTCTATTAGTATCAAAAGCACAGGCTTATACCTACACCTATAACACTAGCTACAGCAACAATGACTCTCAAAAAGTCGAGGCTATGATTGCGCGCCTTTATCAGCTTATCGCACAGCTAGAACAGTTGAAGGCAGCCCAAAATCAGAACTACACTTATCCATACACCTATAATTACAACAACGGTTATGTGTTGGGAGTTAGCTACAACAACAATGGTAACGCTAGTGTGAGTACATTACCCGTAACTAATACCGACAACGACTCAACTACTCTAAACGCGCAAGTTAGTCTAAATGGTGACTCTTATGCTTACGTCTGGTTCCAGTTCGGAATCGACGGTCGTTTGAATGAAGATAGCCCTCGCGTGCGAGTAACTGGTTCAAACTACGGCAATATCAGCGCTCAGCTATACAATCTAGACAGGGGAACAACCTATGTCTATCGAGCGGTAGCAGAAGCAGAAAACGGTAGTCTGGTTTATGGCGCTAAGCGCTACTTCCGTACCGAAAATAACCGCAGTTACAGTTCTCACTACGGCGACCGTCCAGATGTATATACAGACAGTGCTCGCAATGTTTCTTACAACAGCGCCAAGATGAGTGGGCGGGTAGATATGAACGATTACGATAGTGGTATAGTATTCCTAGTCTATGGTGAGTCAGAGAGACAGGTGGAAAACGTAGATAGCGAAAACCGCTACATTGATATCGACGAGAATGGTCAAAGTCTGCAAAAAGTTATTTTAGACCGCGGACTTGATGGTTATCGCAACTATTGGTACGAGGTTAATGGACTAGATAGAGATGCTCGCCACTACTTCCGCTTCTGTGTCGAATACGACAACGGCAGCAATGAAAGACTTGAGTGCGGTGATGTAGAAAGCTTTGTTACCGACCGCTGGTAGAGAAGTGGGGTAAAGTGACAAAAGTAATATATAAGGCAAAAGGGCCGGGATGCTTCGCATCCCGGCCCTTTTGCTCCCCGCCACACCCTTCCCACACAAATACAAATAAAAACATAAAAACAAAACACCCCGCGCGTTTCCGCACGGGGTAGTGTTTTCAGGCATACCCGACTGGTGAACCCTGGAATATTGCAGCCACAGTGTCCTCTGGAGAGATGACTACTCTGAAATCAATTATTCCATTCTCATCCAAAACCGCCTTCGGCTTGGTGGCCAGGAAGGTGGTTATGTGAGGTAAACACATGTCAAAAGTTGTGACAGCTTTGTTAATGAAGCTCTCTACCTGATTTTCAGTCACGCCGACCATGGGGTCGAAATGTAGTTCAGAACGATGGGCTATGTGTTCCAAAAGATAGACGTCTTCATCTACATCCACAAGATTATAGATTGTGCCCAAAATATATCTGTTGATATAGTTAAGCAATCTCATGAAATCGTCACGCAGTAGATAGTTTGTTCCCACCAACTGTACCAAAAGCTCCAGAGAGATCACGTCTTCGGAGATTTTTTCGATAGTTGCTTCATAGCCGAAAACTTTTGTCTTGGCTGTGAAGAAGATTTCTTTTTGCGTAAGTTCTTCAGGTTCTTCTGCTTCCCAACCTTTCTTTGAGATTACAGAGCTCGCTACCACTAAGGCCTCTACAGGCCGTTCCATATCGCTTCTGGTCTGCATATTAATGACCTCCTTGTTCCGCTTTTATTTGTACACCAAAACCAAAAATAAGCAATAAGTGTTGATAGTTAAGACACAAGCATTACCGGTTGAGTTTTTCTCATAATCTGGTACTATTTTGCGACCAATCAGACCAGAAGTTGCAGAAAAGTGGTAGGGAAGAGCGGTAAAAACAATCAAATAAGTCAGACGGTCCCATCGTCTAGCGGCTAGGACGCCTCCTATACAGGAGCTGTCCACTCATTGGATATTTTGTTTCGGCATCCGCCTCGCAAAATACCTCAATGAGTCTTGCGAAGTGCTCCCAGCACTTCTCACCCTCTCACTTCCCGTGAGAGAACCGCAAAGGGAAGGTGGGCCTAAGTAGGTGGTACAATCAAATAAGTCAGACGGTCCCATCGTCTAGCGGCTAGGACGCGGCCCTCTCACGGCCGAAACCGGGGTTCGATTCCCCGTGGGATCACAAAACGAGACTTCATCTCGACACAACGAGCGCGCCGCAGGCGCGCGAGAAGAAGCCAAAGCCAAACCAGCCCGTCGCGTAGCGACGAATTGGGACGGGATGGGCGCGCCGAAGCGCGCGGATTTGTCCTCGTTTCGTATCTAAAATCACTATCGTATGTCCAAACCAAAATATTTTCTTTATGCTCGTAAAAGTACCGAAGATGACGACAAGCAAGTCATGTCTATTGAAGCGCAACTTTTTGAATTGAGAGAATTTGCGCATAAAGAAAATCTTGAAATCCTAAAGGAGTTTCAAGAGTCGAAAAGCGCAAAGACTCCAGGGCGTGAACAATTTGCGGAAATGATGACGCGAATTGAGGCTGGTGAAGCTTCGGGGATACTGGCGTGGCATCCAGACCGCTTGGCGAGAAATAGTATTGATGGTGGACGCATCATCTATGCAGTAGACACACAAAAGGTTACGTCTTTGCGCTTTCAGACATTTTGGTTTGAACCCACCCCGCAGGGGCTCTTTATGTTGCAAGTGGCGTTCGGTCAGAGCAAATACTATTCGGACAACTTAACCCAGAACGTGAAGCGCGGGATGCGCCAAAAAGTTCGGCGAGGTGAGTGGCTCACAAAAGCACCGTTTGGCTATGTGAATAATCCACGTACGCGGAATATCGAACCGCATCCCGTGCATAGCAAAATTATTGTGCGTGCTTTTGAGGAGTACGCCAAAGGTGAGCATGGTTTGGTTTCACTCGCCGACTTTTTGGCGCTTCACGGGGTAACGACTGGCAAAGGAACGCCACTTGGCAAAGCTTCCATCAAACGCATACTGACGAACCGAGCATACCTCGGTTTTGTGAAGCATCACGATGAATGGTTTGACGGAAGCTTTGCGCCAATTATTTCCCCGAAATTGTTTGAAGCTGTACAAAAAGTTTTGTCGGCAAGAGAACGTCCTCGCAAGCGGAAAGCGAAGCATGACTTTCCGTTTGTTGGCATTTTCGAGTGTGGAGAGTGTGGGAGCATGTTCACGGCTCAGTGGGCTACGGGAAAATGCGGAGGAAAGTATAGATATTATCGTTGCACGAAAAAGAAAGGGACATGCTCCCAAGGGTACTTGCGCGAGGACGTTCTTGCCGAACAATTAAAGGAACAGCTTCAAACAATTTCGCTTTGCGATGCGTACACTGATTATATGCTCGACAAAGTCGAGGAATGGGAACTCAATGAAAAAACTGCATCGCAAAGTGGTGTCCAAAATCTTTCAGAAAGTATCAAAGCCAGTGAGGCACGCATGGATAAGCTGGTGGAGAGTTACTTAGATGGCGATATACCGAAAGACTTGTATCTCAAAAAGAAAGACGAAATCATGCGCGCCACACTGACCTTGAAGGAGAAAAAGAAAGATTTTGCCCACCAAGGAAATAATTGGGTCGAACCCCTGCGGGAGTGGATTCTAGATACGAAACAAGCCACCTTTTTATCCTCCAGCGATGATTTCTCCGAAATCGCCGCCTTCGTCAAAAAAGTTGGAACGAACCCCTTGGTTCGTGACAAATCCG
>JBNKWW010000032.1:0-3130 GCA_050299955.1 Minisyncoccia bacterium
GTTTTCGTAGATGAAATCGGCGGGGTAGGTTTTGTTGGCCATGATGCCACCTACTTTGGCTGCGGCTAGGAAGACGTATTCTGGTTTTTCAGTTGCGAAGAAATCAGCTACGGCTTTCTGGTCGAGTAGGTCGAGTTCGTCGCGGGTGCTGGTAATGATATTGGTATAACCTTCAGCCTCTAGTTTGCGGACAATGGCGGAACCAACGAGGCCGCGATGTCCAGCTACGTAAATTTTTGAGTCTTTGTTCATATGCATTGAAAATGATACATTAATAATGTTTTTGGGGTTATTTACCGATTCGAAGTTTTGTCTTTGGTGATAACAAGATTTCTGTGGTGATAGTTGCTTGTCTTAACATTTCAGACTGGTATTATATTTGTACAAATCTCCATCTAGGAGCCCTCTCTTTTGGGAGAGTATAAATTTGAAAAACTCATTGGATTAGTCTGATGAGTTTTTCTTTTAATAACTACCGAAAATCAGTTTCGTTCATGTTGCCAATTTTGTAGCTTAGTCTTTATTCATGGTACATGGTGTATTGACTTATTTTCCAGGATTGATAATATTATACGTACAAATGCCTTCGGGCCGGCCCTCTCGCAAGAGAGGGAGAACAAGAAAGCAATCAAAGCATATCTTTGATTGCTTTTCTTATTTCTTCAAACTTCGATTTAGGTAACACGCTGATTTGTTTATCTAGACGACGAGTGTCGATAAGGCGGAGTTGCGACATGATAACGAAAGACTTTTTGCCATCAATTTCTCCTAGAGCGAAGTGATAAGGATTCTCCTTTGTTGACGTAGTGAGAGGAACAACTAAGCATACGTTTCGATTGAAACCTTTGATAATTAAAACCGGACGGGAATATTCATTGCCGGTTCCATCTTGTTCAAATCCGACATTGACACCAAGTCTACACCATCGAATTTGGTGTTTTTTGTAGAGTAGTAAGTAATTTTCAGAAAAATGGGTATGTTTTTTATCTTCGTTCCATCCATCAAAGTCTTTTTGCATAATTGAATTGTAACATTTGATGGGTGGGTAGGTTGTAAAAATGTCCGGCGCCGCAGGCGCCGGACATTTTTACTCACACTCTACTCGTTATCTGCTCGTACTTCAAAGCCTCCTTCTTTGAGATGTAGTTCACGCTTGGCTTCTTTCATATCGTTTTCAACCATTTCGTCTACGAGATTGTCGAAAGATATTTTGCGCTTCCATTTGAGTTTTTTCTCGGCTTTGGTTGGGTCACCAAGGAGGGATTCTACTTCTGAGGGACGATAGTAACGAGGGTCCACAGAGACCAATACTTTGCCAGTCTTTTTATCTTTGCCAACTTCTTGGTCGCCCTTGCCCGAAAATACGATGGTGATGCCAGCAGCCTTGAAAGTTTGTTTGCAGAAGTCACGTACGGTGTATTGCTCACCGGTGGCAATCACATAATCGTCTGGTTTTTCTTGCTGAAGCATTAGCCACATTGCTTCGACGTAATCACGTGCGTGGCCCCAGTCGCGCTTGGCAGAAAGATTGCCGAGATAAAGCCTGTCTTGAAGGCCAAGTGCGATACGAGTAGCGGCGCGAGTAATTTTGCGAGTCACGAATGTTTCTCCACGGCGTGGCGATTCGTGATTGAAAAGGATGCCGCAAGAAGCGTGGAGATTGTATGCTTCGCGGTAATTTACAGTAATATAGTGTGCGTAAAGTTTGGCAACTCCATAAGGGCTCCGTGGGTGAAAAGTGCTCTGCTCATTTTGAGGAGGTTTGGTTGAACCAAACATCTCTGAAGTGGAGGCTTGGTAGAAACGAGTCTTTTTTTCTAGACCAGCTATTCTTATAGCTTCTAGTAAACGAAGTGTGCCAATGCCATCTACATCGCCAGCATATTCTGGTGTCTCAAAAGAAACTTTGACGTGACTCATTGCTCCTAAGTTGTATATTTCGTCAGGTTGTATCTCTTGAACCAAGCGAATTATATTTGTGCTATCGGAAAGGTCGCCGTAATGAAGAATGAAGTTGCGTTTTTTTTGTTCAGGACCTTGATATATGTGATCTATCCTATCAGTATTAAAAGAAGCAGAACGACGGATGATGCCGTGGACTTCGTAGCCTTTTTCGAGGAGTAGTTCTGCTAAGTATGAACCGTCTTGTCCTGTAATACCGGTAATGAGTGCTTTTTTCATAATGAGATTGGTTTATTTAGTGGGTCTATCATACAATGTATGAAACTATTTTAAAACTATTTTAAAACTATTTTAGTTACACATATATATGAGCGATAAGAAACAAAAAACTATTGTGATCTCCGGTGGCTTTGATCCGATTCATCCTGGACATATTGCGATGATTGAAGATGCTGCCAAATATGGTGAGGTTCATATTGTGGCTAATAGCGATGATTGGTTGGTACGCAAAAAGGGATTCTACTTTCAGCCTTTTGCTGACAGAAAGAAAATTTTGGAAGCCTATACTCCTCATATACATGCTGTTGATGATTCTGATGGGACAGTATGTGAGGCGCTGCGTCGCATTAAACCGGACTACTTTGGCAACGGTGGCGACCGTACCAATAAAAACACGCCGGAGCTTGACGTATGTGAAGAGCTTGGTATTGAGCCAGTATTTGAAATTGGTGGAGGGAAGTACAGTTCTAGTTCGGCGATAAATGGCAAAGACCGGGTGGAGACTCGCTGGGGTTGGTACGACGTGGTACTTGATATACCGAAGCTTAAAGTGAAGATGCTTCACATTGAGCCAGGGAAGAAGCTCTCACTGCAGCGACACGAAAAGCGTAGCGAGTTTTTCTTTATGCCAAACGGTGAGATTCGGATGAACTTGCCCGGAGTGTGGCATGCGCCACAGGCGCCGGAAAATGAAGCTCTTGATATTTTGGAAGTGCAAATAGGGGAATCTGAAGAAGGGGATATAGAAAGAATTTCGGAGGCGGATGAAGTGTATGAAAATGAAGTTGATAGAAAGATTAAGTTGAATAGAGTTGGTTGATTTAGTTTGTTGCTCGTAAGGGTCGCAAAAACGCCCGCCTTTAGGCGGGCGTTTTTTCTGCCCTTCCGAGCAACAAACCAAATCAACCAACTCTCTTCAACTTAATCTTTCTATCAAATTCATTTTCAT
>JBNKWW010000033.1:0-9423 GCA_050299955.1 Minisyncoccia bacterium
CTCGACCGGTGGATGATAGCTCGTCTCAATGAAGTGGCTGCTGAGATGACCAAGGGTTATCAGAACTATGAGCTCGACAAAGCCACCCGTCCGCTGACAGACCTCATAGACGACTTGTCAGTGTGGTATTTGCGCCGTTCTCGCGACAGATTGAAAGGTGAAGATGAAGCAGACAAAAAAGATGCCCTCGCTACGCTCGGGCACACCCTTCGCACCATCGCTCTTCTCATGGCTCCGGTCATGCCTTTCTATGCCGAATATCTCTGGCAACAAGTGAAAGGCGACGGTGACGCAGAAAGCGTACATCTAGCATCTTGGCCCGAAGTATCAAAAGTGAATGACGACTTAATCGACGAAATGAAAGCAGCGCGCGACATTGTGACCAAGGCTCTCGAAGCTCGCACTAAGGCTGGTATCAAAGTGCGTCAACCGATTGCTTCCATGACGGGACCTCTTATAAGTGAAGCTATGCAAAGCATCATTGTTGATGAACTTAACGCGAAGTCATATATGGTCGGAGAAGCGGGTGAAGTGTTAATCGACACCAATATCACTCCAGAACTCAAGATGGAGGGTGATGCTCGCGACTTCCAACGCGGCATTCAAGAGATGCGTAAGAAGGCTGGACTTATGCCAGAAGACAGAATCGAACTCATTGTGCAGACCTCAGATGAGGGTGAGGCGGTAGTTAAAACTTTCTCTGAAATGATTAAAGCCACAGTGGGCGCAGACGAAATAACTTTCGGCGAAGCACGCGGCGAGGAAGTTCTTGCTGGTGAATATTCATTCACGGTGGAGATGAAGGTGAAATAAGGTAGAGGGCGATGGGCGGCAGCTTTGCTGCCGCCCTTTCCTATATACTAAAAACCATATACTATCTACTAACCATTATGTCCTACAAAACCTATACCACATTCGCTATAGTCTGTGGCAGCCGCGCCAGCAATACTTCGGACAAATCATACCTTCTCTTTACCAAAGATGGGGGAATGATCTGGGCTACCGCCAAGAGTGTGCGCGAAGAGCGTTCGCGTCAACGTTATGCTCTACAGGATTTTTCGCTTATTAAGGTGTCACTGGTAAAAGGAAAAGCTGGATGGCGCGTTGGGAGTGTGGAGAGTATTAATAATGCTTTCTCGGCAGCATCAAGCAAAGAGGCTCGCGGCGCTGTTACTATGGCCGTGCGCGCTCTCCGACAATACATTCACGGGGAAGAATCAATCCCGAGTGTTTTTGATGACGTTAAAACTTTATTTAAAGCTAGTCTCGAAATTGAAAATCTTCCGGCAGGTTTGGTCGACCGTTTTGTTTTCAGAATGCTTTATGCACTTGGTTATATTGCCAGACACAAAGAATACGAAAACTACTTAGACAGTGATGATTGGTACAATTTACCACCATTACCGGAAAGGGTGGCAAAAATGATGTTGGTTGCTAAAAAGGCCAGTCATTTGTAGTTAGAAAGGGCGGCAGCTACGCTGCCGCCCTTCACCCAGCGACCAAAAGCTGCGCTTTTGGTCGCCCCACAAAACACCAGTAATCAGCCACTAAACACTTTCATAGTGTATACTGAGAGGAAATATGTCCGACAAAAGAGAGTTTGAAAAATTAAAAGCTTTAAGAGAGCGCCTTTATCAAAGAGGGGTGGATTTTCCGCCACGACCCCGAACAATTCAGTCTCCGGAAGCTTCAAATGTACCCACTTCATGGCAATTGCCGGAAAAAGAGTCGATGGAAACCCCTCTAAACCAAGAACAAATTATGGCCACAAAAAACAAACGCAAAGCCTTCAGAATCAAACTGATTTTGGTCGGCCTTATTTTCTTTGGCGTTTCTATCGTGCTTTCAAGTTTGTTTATGCTCTTTGGTGGCAACTCTATTTCTGGAAGTAATATTGCTCTGGATCTCACTGGTCCGTTTACAGTGGGTGGTGGCGGAGATTATACTTTTCAAGTTGGTGTAACAAACAACAACTCGGTTAGTATCGAATCCGCTACCTTGGTTATCGAATATCCTGCCGGCACTCAAAGTGCAGAAGGGGAAGGTCTAATCACCGAGCGAGTACCTCTTGATGTTGTGCCTTCAGGACAGACTGTAAATGTTTCCAAGAAGGTAAAAATATTTGGTGAAGAAAATGCCGAGCAAGATATTAAAGCCTCTGTTGAATATAGAGTAAGCGGTTCTAATGCTACTTTCTATAAAGAGGCAGAGCCACTTCGATACAAAATAAGTTCTTCACCAGTTGTTCTTTTGGTGGACCATACTGAAGATATTTCTTCCGGTCAGGAAACCGAAATAAAGTTGACCGTTACTTCCAATTCACCAACCAAAATCAGCGGTCTATTGTTAAAGGCCGATTATCCAAACAACTTTGAATTTGTTGGCTCAACTCCTGTGCCAGCATATGGCTACAACACTTGGAGTATCGGGACTCTAGAGCCAGAAGAAAGCAAGACCATAACTTTGAAAGGTAAATTTACTGGTTCGGAAAGTGAGGAAAGAGTAATTCATTTCTCAGTTGGTGTACCAAACGACAGAGACAAACAAACCATTGCTTCGGTTTTGAATACCGGAGAGGCTAGTTTCACTTTGGAAAACCCATTCGTTTCTATTGTTACATCAATCAATGGTGATAGCGATGGAAACGTAACTGTAAATCCTGGTGGTCAGGGCAATGTTTCTATTTCTATCAAAAACACTCTTCCGGACACCATTTATGATGGTATCGTACAAGTAAAAGTTTCCGGCAATGCTTTGACTGCTTCTAGTATAAATGTGGCCAGCGGTTTCTTTGATTCCAATACCGGTACTATTACTTGGGACGTTTCTTCAGTATCGTCTCTGGGTAAAATTGCTCCTGGAGCCACCAATGTATTTTCTTTCTCTATTAATCCAAATGCCAATGTAAGTGCGACCCCACAAGTAAAAATATCGGTTAACTTTAAGGCTAAACGCGTTTCGAGCGCTAGTGCCGAAGAAGAACTCTTGGGTACTGCAGAAGCAATAATGAAAGTCGAAAGCAAGATATTGCTTCGCTCAGAAACTTCACATCAATCTTCAGATACTGGTCCAATTCCGCCAAAGGTGGGTGAAAGTACTTTGTATACCCTCACTTGGCAAGTGGTAAACGGTAGCAACGATATTTCCAACGCCGTGGTGACAGCCACTTTGCCAACTTATGTTTATTGGACTGGCGACACGAATGGTCAGGGAAATTGGAGTTATATAGAATCTACCAGAACTGTTATGTGGGAAGTCGGTTCTATTGGCGGAAACGCGATACGCTCCGGTTCATTCCAAGTTTCCATATTGCCAAGTACATCACAAATTGGTACAACTCCTACTATTGTTGGTCAGCAGAATCTGCGAGCCGATGACGACTTTGCCGGAACCAGTGTGAGTGCAGGTGCGCCACAACTCACCACCCGTCTTTCTACCGAAGCCGGATACAGTGAAAATAGCGGTGTAGTAGAATCAAATTAATCACCAATAATCTTGAGAGATAATATGTCAGAAAAACAGAATGATAACAAAATGGAAAAAATAATCAGCCTTTGTAAGCGACGTGGCTTCGTGTTTCAGGGGAGTGAAATATATGGCGGTTTGGCTGGTGTGTTTGATTTTGGTCCGCGTGGCGTGGAGCTTCTAAACAACATTAAGAAATCTTGGTGGAAGGCCAATGTCTACGACAAAGAAAACTACTTTGGCCTAGACTCGGGAATGTTCAAGCACCCAAAAGTTTGGGAGGCTTCTGGTCACGTCGGCGGTTTCTCCGACCCGCTCGCGGAGTGTCGGGAATGTAACACCCGCATTCGCGTGGATAAAGAATTGGAAGCGGTCGGAGAAACCGCCGACGAAAAAATGTCCGAGCAAGATTTGAACGCCCTCTTTGACAAACATCGAGATGGCATCACTTGTCCAAAATGTGGTCAAAAAAACTTTGGTCCAGTTCGTGCTTTCAACTTGCTGGTAAAGAGTAACCTTGGTGACTTCACCGGAGAGGGGAACGAGCCAGTGTATCTTCCAGGTGAAGCTTGTCAGGGTATTTATCTCGACTATAAAAACATTCTCGACTCAATGTCACCAAAGCTTCCTTTTGGTGTAGCGCAAATCGGTAAAGCTTTTCGTAATGAAATTTCTCCACGCAACTT
Organism: Minisyncoccia bacterium; assembly: GCA_050299955.1. Lineage (GTDB taxonomy): Bacteria > Patescibacteriota > Minisyncoccia > Phycocordibacterales > UBA918 > OLB19. The sequence continues at coordinate 4,152 of JBNKWW010000033.1, forward strand.
CCTTTTCCGTACTCGTGAGTTTGAACAAGCCGACACACAATTTTTTGTGAAGCCAAACGAAAACAAAGAGGCCTATGAAGCTATCAAGCAAGACCGCTGGAACTGGTATCTTTCTCTCGGTATTAGAGAGGAGAATCTCCGCTGGAAGCAACACGAAAACTTAGTCTTTTATGCCAAAGATGCATGGGATATCGAATACAACTTCCCAGGAGGATTTGATGAAGTGGAAGGCATTCACGACCGCAGTGACTACGACCTTACCCAGCATATGAAATTCTCCGGCGCTGACCTGCGTTATACCGACCCCGAAACTGGCGAGAAATACATCCCGTGGATTCTCGAAACATCAATGGGTATGGGTCGCGTGTTCTTGGCTGTCCTCTCCGACGCCTATGTTGAAGAAGAAATGGATGGTGACACTCGCGTAGTTTTGAAACTCGCTAAACATTTGGCGCCAGTTAAGGTGATGGTCTCACCGCTCCTTAAAAACAAACCTGAGCTCGTGGAGAAGGCGAGAGAGGTTTTCAAGATGCTGAAGAGCGAGTTTGGCAATGTAGCGTGGGACGATAACGGCAACGTAGGCAAGCGTTACCGTCGCCAGGATGAAATCGGTACCCCGTACTGTGTTACTATCGACTTCGATACTTTGGGTGAAAACGCCGACCTCCTTGATACTGTCACCGTGCGCGACCGCGACACTGGCGAGCAGACCAGAGTCGCAATCTCAGAACTGGTAAATTATTTGAAATAGGGGAAATAGCAAGAGGGCCGGCGCTACGCGCCGGCCCTCTTGCTATTTCTATATTTCGTAGTACTTTTGAATCAGAAAAACAGAAAGGAGCTTGTAATGAAAATGCCGATTCACTACATAATATACGCTCCATCAAATTTTGGAGACGTTTTTGCACGGGAGGATGCTCGATCTTTGAGAGACAAAGCTTTTGAAGAAAAGTTAAATCCGAGAGTATTAGTTTCGTACCCTGCATTTAATCATTGGTATGAGGAATCCAATTTAAGTTTTGAGGATGTGTTCAAGTACTTGCATAAAGAAGATGATGGTGAAATACTCGAGATCTGGATTGCTGGGAAAGGTATATCACAGTATGTCAGAGATGCTATGACTTATGCTTTTCGAAACGGTGTAGATATTGAGTGTCTTTCTCCACAAGATAGCTTGTTGGAGAAGTACGCTAGACCATTTATAAGACTACAAAAATTGGGAAAAACAAACCAGTTTCCAAGCATTAGCACAAACTTTTTGATTACTTAAGTATTTTATGCGGTGCCTACGGCACCGCTTTTTTTCTGCCCAAATTATGCTACGCTACTTCTAATATGTCCGACAGAAAACCCAAATACATCACCACCACGTTGCCGTATGTAAATGCCGACCCACACATCGGCTTTGCCCTAGAAATCATCGAGGCCGACACGCTCGCTCGCTACTTCCGCCTTATGGGTCACGAAGTGTTTTTCAATACCGGCACCGACGAGCACGGACAAAAAATCGCGCAGAAAGCTGATGAAAAAGATGAAGACAGACAAGCCTATGTCGACCACTACGCTGGCGAGTTTAATAAACTGAAAGAAGCTCTCAATCTTTCCTACGATAATTTCATTCGCACTACCGGCGTGCAGCATATCGCGGCAGCGCAGCACATCTGGAAGCTCTGTGATGAAGCGGGTGATATCTATAAGAAAAAGTACAAAGGACTGTACTGTGTTGGCTGTGAATCTTTCAAAACCGAGAGCGATTTGGTAGATGGCAAGTGTCCTGACCATCAGAAAGAGCCGGAAGAAGTTGAGGAGGAAAACTACTTCTTCAAACTTTCAAATTATCAAGATTACCTCACTGAGTATCTCTCGCGGGAGGGTTCTGTCGTGCCCGACTTCCGTCGTAATGAACTTCTAAAGTTTCTCGAAGGAGGTCTCGAAGACCTTTCTATTTCTCGCGAAAAGTCTCGTATGGACTGGGGAGTGCCCGTGCCAGGCGATGATAATCACGTAATGTACGTGTGGTTTGATGCGCTCACCAACTATATCTCCACTCTCGGCTGGCCGGAAGATGCCACAGGCAACTTTCAAAAATTCTGGCAAGAAGGGGAGACACTTCAGCTCGCTGGCAAAGACCAACTCCGCTTCCAGTCTGTTATCTGGCAGGCGATGCTCAAGAGTGCGGGAGTGAAGGCGACTGACCAAGTCTTCTATCACGGCTTTATCAACAGTGGCGGGCAAAAGATGAGCAAGTCGCTCGGCAATGTAATTTCTCCGTATGAACTTGTGTCTCGTTATGGCACCGACGCCACTCGCTACATCATGCTTCGCCACGTTCATCCAACCGACGACTCTGACCTTACGTGGGAAAAAATGGACGAGTACTACACCGCCAATCTCGTAAACGGACTCGGTAATCTTACTGCCCGCATTATGAAAATGGTAGAAGGCAACAATGTAGTTACCCCTGTTCTGCCTGAAGAGAGTTTTCCAGAAACAATAAAAACTGCAATGGAATCTTTTGAGTTTCATGAAGCAATAAACTATATATGGTCACGTATTCAGAGATTAGACCAGAAAATCACAGAAGAAGAGCCTTTCAAGGTTATTAAAACAAATGTTGTCTTAGGAAAGCAGATAATTCAAGATTTGGTAGGCGAACTATACCTTATAGCAACATTTCTTGAGTCATTTATGCCAGATACTTCAAGTATTATCCTCAAAGCTATCAAAGAAAATAAAAAACCAGACAATCTCTTTAGTCGTTTATCTGAGTAACTTAAGACATATGGAAAATAAATTTTGGGACACATTACAAAAACTGGTCGATGAATCAGAAATAAATATTGATAGGCCAAAAGGGTCGGAACATCCACGATATCCTGAATATATTTATCCATATGACTACGGTGAGTTGGTTGGAACTACTTCTCAAGACGGAGGAGGTATAGATTGTTGGATCGGCAGTGGTAGCGGTAAAAATATTACTGGTGTCATTATGATAGTAGATCCAAATAAAAAAGATTCAGAAATAAAAATTTTGATAGATTGCACAAAAGAAGAAATGCAAGAAATTCTTCCGTATCAGAATAGAGGCGATATGGCTGGAATGTTAATCGAAAGAAAAAGTTAAATCATGCAAAGCATTGAAGATATCTTAAAACGGAATAGTAGGGTAGAGGCGGACAAAGCTTGGGAGACGAGCAAGACTCGTCGGGCTATCATCGCCACCGTTACTTATTTTGTGGCCGTGGCCTTTATGTACAAAATTGGAGTCGGCGACCCCTTCCGCAACGCCTTCATTCCAACCGGAGGCTATCTTTTATCCACGCTGTCTCTCCCATACTTCAAAACCCTCTGGCTCAAAAGGTTTTATAAATAAAATTCTCATTTAAAATTTATGTAAAAACCTCTACTATTCCAATTAATTGGAATAGTAGACTATCTGATTATTCCGTCGTATCTGTCTAGACCATTGTAGTGGGGTAGGATGCCACCGAGATGGAGTATTTTGTCCAAGGTGTTTAGAAAAGCGAAGTAGTCTTTCTTGCTCTTCCCTAGTAGCTGTAACGTACCTTCGTAACGACCGAGTTTTATTTTGGTTGCGATACTTTGGGTCGTTGATGGACTAAGCTTTAGTAGTTTAGCTGTTTTGTATTCTGAATAGTTTTCAACAAGCAGGATAACTGCCGCTAGGCGTTTGGCAATTGTCATTCTTTCTTCGAAACCGAGCATTTCGGTTAGAAAAACACCGGAGGCATTTTTATCAAACTTCCCAAGAGTATTATTGAGTTGGTTGAAGAGCTTATCAAGGTCCTTTTCCGGCAATACATTTTTGTTTATACGTACCATAAACTTATGTTACTACTATTCCATTTAATTGGAATAAAGGTACTGTTGATTTTAAGATGAGTTTGTTAATTCATGGGTATACAAAAATCATTTTTAAAAGTAGAAACCGATCCTCTACTATTCCATTTAATTGGAATAGTAGAGTGTGGAGTTGTGTGATATTGTTTTGTTACTAATGGTTACTATTCTGGTTGTTTATTCTTATTTTATTTAGTCGTTTATTTTAACATCGCCTTATGAAAAGAGATTTTAAATACATAGACACTCATTCGCACCTGCATTTTCCGGAGTTTGATGGGGTGAGGGAGGAAGTGATGGAGAAAATGAGAGAGGAGGGGATGGTGACGATTGCGGTCGGGACGGGGTTAGAGACGAGTAAGGGGGCGGTGGCCGCAGCCACCGCCCACCCGAACGTTATTGTGGGCGCGACTATCGGAGTGCACCCAACCGACTTTGAAGAGGATTTTAATGCGTCAGACTACGAGCCACTTCTTGAATGTGGAAGGGTGGTAGCTGTCGGCGAATTTGGTTTTGATTATTTCCGTACACCGCGCGAGGAAGTTTTTGCTAGACAGAAAGTGCTTTTTGAAAAACAGCTCGACTTTGCCTTGGAGCATGATTTGCCCTTGATGCTACATATTCGCCCAAGCGAGGGAAGTGACGACGCCCACCTTGATGCTCTCGCTATTCTCGAACCAGCCAAAGAAAAATATGGCGATAAACTCCGGGGCAATTGCCACTTTTTCACCGGTTCGCTCGAAATGGCAAAGCGTTATTGGGCAATGGGCTTCACCACCGCTTTTCCAGGCGTGGTTACTTTTGCTGAAAGTGTAGCAGCGGTGGCTAAAGAAGCACCTCTCGATAAAATCATCGGTGAAACCGATGCTCCCTACGCTGCACCAAAGCCATACCGTGGAAAGCAATGTGAACCTTGGATGGTCAAAGAAGTTTACAAAAAGATTGCGGAGTTGAAGGAGGAAGATGAGGAAAAGGTGAGAGAGCAGATGGTAGAAAATGCGAGGAGGTTGTTTCAGATATAAATAATGGCCCTAGGCGCGCAAGCGCCTAGGGCCGTGTTTCATTCGCAGTCATATTTAGCGAGTATAGACATGATTCTGCGCCGTAACCGCCTGCTTCCGGTGGTTATGGCTCTGTCCAATATGCGCAGAGTTTCATTGCTGCGGTTGCCGCGTGCGTATTTCCTGATGGCTGCACGCAGTTCTTTTTTGTTCTCTGTGCTAGAGAACAAGCCAAAATGCATTACTATCATCACTCTTCCTCCGTAACTGTACAAACAATAACTCTGTTATAACTTCTAGTCAAATATATTCAACAAATAGGTGTCGATGGTGCGTTGGTCGAGGTCATAGAAGTTGAGGTCTTTGTTGTGCAGGTAGCGGGCAAGGTCGCGTCCTACAAAGCGCCA
>JBNKWW010000034.1:0-6421 GCA_050299955.1 Minisyncoccia bacterium
CCTCCCACTTTTATCACTTTTTCACTTCCCTTTATGCCCTTCTAAAAGCCAAACCATAATGGTGGTCGCCGGCATCAAAGTCTCTTTCAAAAACAAAACCGTGCGCTTCGAAAATATCTTTAGCGGTATCTTCATCAACAACTTGAGTTGGATGTGGGCCAAGACCACCAAAAGACTCTGTCCAATCAATCACAAATAATTTACCTCCAGAACGAAGTGTGCGTTTCATCTCTTCAATCGCCGTGTCTTTATCTTCCAAGATAAATAGAGTATTTACCAATATACCAACATCAAGAATTCCATCATCTAATTTGGTGCCATTTAGAGCTTCTAAATCACACCAGATAGGTTCGACATTTCCTAGTCTCTCAGACTGAGCCAAGTCGGTGATTGCTTCCACCATTCCTTTTTGAATTTCACAAGCATAAACCCTCCCTTCAGGACCAACGAAGTTTGATAAGGTCTTCATAAAATAACCCTTACCAGCTCCGAAGTCGGCGATTTTATCTCCTTGGCGTAGATGAAAATTCGTAGACACCACTTCCGGCACCACGAACCTTCCTTCTGTTTTAAATGATGGTTGCATAACAATATGATTATAACATTTTAGCGAGTAGGTACGTTTGGCACTTTAAGTATGCCTTCGGTTTGGTTAACATTGGCATCTGAGTCGGTACTTATATTGGTATTGGTGGTAAAAGTTCCGAGCCAACCAATGAGTGCGATGACTGAATATACAATCAAACCGGCCGCAAACCAGAGAATTGATTTGAGAATAAACTCGCGTCCGTCACTGAAATTGTTGCCTTGAATATGATATTGAATAACACCATAAATCAAGTACATTAAACCAACAACGAACAAAAGCGGCACCAAATATTGATGCAGAAATACATATATAAGAGTAAACAAACCCGACATAGATTAATTATAACTTACTAATAAAGTTAATTGAGTTTGTGGGTGTGAAAAGGCCGGCCCCGAAGGGGCCGGCCTTTTCACACCTCTAACAAATCAACCCTGAACAAACAATAAGTCACTCTGGATTCCCGCCTCCGCGGGTATGACGAAAACCTGCGGTTTTCGTCATACAACTGACTTTGTCAGTTGTCATCCTCACGAAAGTGGGAATCCAGCAATCTTCTTACCGTGTCTCAACCCTCGATTAGAACGTAACAATCGAAGCAATGGCGTCACCAGCGCGGAGTTTCATCACCTTCACTCCTTGAGTATCGCGACTCAAGGATGGTACGTCTTTGAGAGCGAGTTTAATCACTTGTCCTTTCTGACTCATTACTACAAGCTCGCCTTCCTCCTTCTCTTCCTTTGAAAGTACTGCACCACCAATTACGTTACCAGTCTTGGCAGTCACTTTGGCAGTTTTGATTCCACTACCGCCACGATTCTGCACTTTATATTCACTGGCTGGAGTAGTCTTTCCAAAGCCGTTCTCCATCACTACGAGAATTTCTCTGTCTTTCTCGCCTTTCTTCAAAATGTCGGCTGAGACAATATGGTCACCCTTCTTGAGTTTCATTGCGGTCACACCAGCGGCAGTACGTCCCATCTCACGTACATCACTTTCTTTGAAGCGTACTTGCTGACCATTGTGAGTAATAAGAGAAACTTCGTCGCCTTTTCCGACAAAGCGTGCCGCAATCAGAGAGTCGCCATCTTTGAGCTTAATAGCAATTAGTCCGGAACGACGCACGTCTTTAAACGAAGCGGCGTCAGACTTCTTGGCAACACCTTCTTTGGTCACCATAAGGAGAGACCAATCGCCTTCCCAATCGCCTTTACGAACTGGCAAAACGGAAGTTACTCTCTCTTCCGAAGAAAGTGAAAGGAAGTTCATAATTGACTTACCTTTAGTGGCACGGCGTCCCTCTGGTATTTCGTACATTTTGCATTGATAAACTTTTCCTTGGTCAGTGAAGAACAAGAGGTCACTATGGGTTGAAGTATTAAGAAGCACAGTCACCACATCTTCTTCTTTGGTATCGAGGTCAACCACACCAATACCACCACGCTTTTGAGTTTTGTACTCACTTGGATTGGTACGTTTAACATAGCCGCCAGCCGTCAAAACGAGTACGCTCTCTTCGTCAGCAATTAAGTCTTCAGCACTCATATTCTTAACACCTCCCTTAACGATTTTGGTGCGTCGGTCGTCGCCGAATTTTTCAGCAATTTCAAGAAGTTCTCCTTTAACAATTGCCATCATTTTCTTAACACTCTTCAAGATAGCCTCTAACTCTTTAATAAGAGCTTGTATCTCTTTGAGTTCGTCTTCAATTTTTTTACGTTCAAGACCCGCGAGCTTCTGGAGACGCATATCAAGAATGGCCTGAGCCTGAATTTCAGAGAACTTGAACTTTTTCATCAATTCAGCATGAGCGGTTGGCACATCCTTAGAAGCACGAATCAGTTTGATGATAGCGTCGATATGGTCGAGTGCTTTTTTTAAGCCGAGCAAAATATGTTCACGATCCTTGGCTTTATTGAGGTCGTATTCAGTGCGACGACGAATCACCTCCGCGCGGTGCTTCACATATTCTTGAAGTATAGCCTTGAGAGAAAGAGTTTGTGGTACACCATCAACAAGCGCCACCATATTGTAGTGGAAAGTATCTTCAAGTTGGGTGTGTTTGTATAGCTTGTTTAGAACTGTTTGTGGATTAACGCCACTTTTGAGTTCAATCACCACGCGAATATCGGCAGTTGATTCGTCGCGCATTTCGCGGATACCTTCTATCTTTTTATCGCGCACTAGGTTGGCGATTTTTTCGAGCATATCGGCTTTATTTACGCGATATGGCACAGAAGTAATAACGATTGAGAAGTTACCCTTTTTATCCTCTGTGATTTCTGCCTCGCCACGCACTACCACGCCTCCCTTACCGCTACTGTATGCGTGAGTAATGTCTTTTTGATTAAAGGCCACCGCACCGAGTGGAAAGTCCGGACCTTTAACAAACTTGAGAAGATCTTCAGTAGTAGCGTCAGGATTGTCGATAAGATGAGCCACGGCATCGGCCACTTCACGGAGGTTATGTGGCGGAATGTTGGTTGCCATACCAACGGCAATACCAAGCGTTCCGGCAAGGAGAAGATTTGGTACAGCGGCCGGCAAAACTATTGGTTCCTTCTTGGTACCATCAAAGTTCGGACGCCAGTTGACGGTGTCTTTTTCGAGGTCGCGGAGCATTTCTTCGGCCACCTTAGACATTTTGGCTTCTGTGTAACGATAAGCAGCAGCTGAGTCACCGTCGATAGAACCGAAGTTACCTTGACCGATTACGAGCGGGTAGCGAGTTGAGAATGGTTGCGCTAGTTTTACCATCGCTTCATACACAGCAACGTCACCGTGCGGGTGAAAACTACCAAGCACGTCTCCCACTACCGTAGCAGACTTTTTAAACTTAGCTGATGAAGTAAGACCATTGAGGCGCATAGAGTAAAGAATACGACGATGCACAGGCTTAAGGCCATCACGTACGTCAGGCAAGGCACGAGCGGTAATCACACTCATCGCGTAGTCGAGATAAGCAGTGCGCATCTCTTCGGTTATGCTTTGCGGGACAATACCGCGTACAGCTTCGGGTACTTCATTATTATCGATGGTCTTTTTTGGCATTTCTATCTATCGCACTAATTTATAAATATGCGCGTATTATAGCATATTTAAACGACAATTTGGTTGTTTATTGTGGCAGAGAATCAATGCTGGAAGTAGCAATAAGAACAGCTTTTTCGGATGATACTTGATTTTTGACTGGCTCGTTCTGAGTTTCGTTTCGTTGTTCAATATTGTTGTTTTGGTTTTGGTTTTCACTGATTGAATTGATTTCAGAAGTAGCTTCTTCTTTTAAGTCTTTAAAAGAAGTTATAATGTTACCGAAAGTTTCTTGAAAAAACTGAGCAAAAGCACCGGTGTTTTCGGCTGTAGAGGAAGCGGTTTCAGCATCGACTTCGATGATCTCACTAGAAGTTTTAAAATTAAACAAAGTAAAAGTAAACCAAACTGCAGCAATACCTAAGGTTATTACGAGAGCGCCCCAAAATGCATATTGCTCGCGAATCATTTTGTCTTTAGTACGAAGCTCGTCTAACATTGATATATTTTAGCGCGGAATGGGCGGATGGGAAAATGGGCGGCGGGGCTTTCAGCCGCGCCGCCCATTTTCCCACCCGCCCATAGCACCTCAAGCTTTTAACACCACGACCTCACCTTCCATCGCACTTACCTCTTTCTTTTTGATAGTTAGCTTATCAATCGGCTTAACACTATCTGCTCCCTCTTCTTTCAAAAAAGCTTCAAGAGACTTCTTGTCGTAATGCATTGGAATAATAAGTTTAGCTTCAAGCTTAGTTGCCAGCTTGGCCGCACCTGGAACTTCAAGCACATCACCGCCACCAATTGGAACAAACAAAATATCAATGTCGCCAAGTTCACCGAGAACCTTAGGGTCAATCTCTGGCTCGCCGAGTGCGCCCAAGAAAACCATATTTATATCTTCAAGCTTTACTTGATAGATAGTATTAAAACGAGGTTTGCCATCATAGGTGGTTTCTACCCCAAAACCGCGAGCAGTCACATCACCGATTTCGTATTCGCCAGGACCGTCTACTACAAAAGCTTGCTTCGTGCCAAGAGATACTTGGTCTCGTCCATTGAAGTCTGGGTGACGCACGGAAATAAAAGCTGCGTCTGCACCAAACTTTACCGATTCTAATTTTGAACTTTTTGCCGGTGGGTCAAAAGCAATAGTAGTACTGCCAAAAGTAACTTTAAAACATTGTCCGCCGTGATATGTGATGATCATAGTGCCGGTATTATAACAGAAAGTTAAGAAGACGGCGAAGGCTCCGCCTTCGCCGTCTTCACTCCACCCTTCCTTTAATACACTTAATCTGTTATCATTAAAACAGTTTCAGTTTCCCTGTGACGGACACCTTGTTGCCATGAGTTGCCATGATGTCCGTCTAACTTGACCCGTGGCGCCTCCCTCCAACAATGCAATGCCACGGGTCTTTTTTTATTTCATATATATGTTATAGTTGCCGAACTTCAAAAGAAGTGATTATTAGTTTCTAGCGGCACACGTTTAACCCCGTATTCACGGACTATGGCCAGTGGGAAAATTGCGAAGCAATTTTCCCACCTCGCGCATCGGTTATACGGACGCGTGTCGTCGGAATAACATTATATAGACGAATTATGTTCGGACTAAAAACCTTGACCAAAAGTCAGGAAACCGAAGCTGAGAAAGCTTCAGTAAAAACCGTCGCTACAAGCGACGTAATGCACAAATTAGTAGTTGAAAGCCCTGAACCACCAAAGGATGGTGAAATAGTTGAGGGTACTGTTTCTGCTATCGGACGCGCTCGCGTATTTATCAACCTACCACCATTTGGTAGCGGTATTATCTACGGTCGCGAATACATGAACGCCCGCGATATTCTTCGCAAAGTTTCTGTTGGTGACACTATCGCAGCTAAAGTGGTAGACACTGGCAACGAAGATGGTTACATCGAATTGTCACTTAAGGAGGCTCGCCAAGCTCTTATTTGGAGCGACGCTGACGCCGCTGTTAAGAGTCAGACAGTATTTAGCCTAGAAGTTAAAGAAGCCAACAAGGGTGGTCTCATTCTCGATTGGCAGGGTATCCAAGGGTTCCTTCCTGCTTCACAGCTTTCAACCGACAACTACCCTCGTGTAGCTGATGGCGACAAAGACAAAATTCTTTCAGAACTTCAGAATCTCGTTGGTCAATTCCTTTCTGTAGTTATCATCACTGCTGACCAAAAAGAAGGCAAGCTTATCTTCTCAGAGCGTGGTCATCAAGAGAAGGAAGAGAAAGAAGAAAAAGTTAGTCGTTACGAAGTTGGTGATGTACTAAACGGTGAAGTTACCGGCGCAGTAGACTTTGGTATCTTTGTTAAGATCGAAGACGGTCTTGAAGGTTTGGTACACATCTCTGAGCTCGACTGGGGCTTGGTAGAAGACACTCGTAGCCTATACAAAGTTGGCGACAAGGTTCAGGTTAAAGTTATTGAAGTGAAAGACGATAAAATTTCTCTTTCAATCAAACAGCTTAAGGAAAACCCATGGGTTATCGCAGCGGCTAAATACAAGAAAGATCAAGTCGTTGAAGGTGTGGTTATTAAGTTTAACAAGCACGGCGCCCTTGCTTCAGTTGAAGAAGGTGTAGCCGGTTTGGTACACATCTCTGAGTTTGAGAATGAAGCAAAACTTAAAGAAGCCTTGTCACTTGGTGGCGTATACAAGTTCAAGATTACTCTCTTTGAACCAAAAGAACAGCGTATGACTCTCTCATACAAAGAAGCTAACGCGTAAGTAACGCGGCAGATGTAAAAAGCGCGCGGCCCCTTGGGGCTGCGCGCTTTTTACATCTGC
>JBNKWW010000035.1:0-4089 GCA_050299955.1 Minisyncoccia bacterium
TGGAAAAAGAGGCGGCGGGCTTTCGGCCCGCCGCCTCTTTTCATCTTCATCAACCTAACGGTATAATATATACATATCAAATAACATTGTAACTTTATGGAATCAAAACCATTACTATCTGTGCCATATATCCGAACATTAATTGTGTTAATTATGCTCTCGGCCGTGGTCGCACTTGGTGCATATACCAACTACACACTAAAGCAGGCCAAATATTTTTATATGGGGCCAACTTCAATTAGTGTAAGTGGAGAGGGTGAGGTGATGGCCAAGCCAGACATCGGACAGTTTTCGTTTTCTGTAAGAGCAGAAGGCAAGGATGCTAAAACCGCGCAAGAACTATCCGCAGTTTCTATCAATCAGATAATGGATTATCTTAAGGAAGCTGGGGTAGAAGAGAGTGATATTAAAACCACTAACTACTATTTGAATCCAAAATATCGCTACGAAGAAGTTGTGTGTGCTTCTGGTATGTGGTGTCCTCCTGGGAATCCTGTTGTTGATGGTTACGAAGTTAGTCAGAGTATTGAGGTTAAGGTGCGTGACCTAGATCAATCTGGCGCACTAATCTCTGGAGTGGGTGAGAACGGGGCAACCGATATTAGTGGTTTGTCATTCACCATTGATGACGATAGTGTATTAAAGTCTGAAGCTAGAGCCAAAGCCATTGAAAATGCAAAAGTTAATGCAGAAAAATTGGCTAAAGACCTAGGGGTGGATCTTGGTCGTATGACTAGCTTTTACGAAGAAGGAGACAATTATCCAATGCCGTACTATGGCATTGGTGGCGATGCTGTGATGATGAAGGCAGAAAGTTCAATCGCCAGTGTGCCTACCGGTGAAAATAAATTTACTGCCAAGGTTACTCTAACCTTCGAAGTTAAATAAGAAAGGAAGGCCAAAAGGCCGTAAAAGCCGGCACCCTTTGGGTGCCGGCTTTTACGGCCTTTTGGCCTTTGACAATCCAGTACCAAAGGCGTATAGTTATCAGGAATTCGCCCCGGAGGCGGTTTTATTTTACCCAAACAATCATATAATTAAGATACAAATTTATGAGCAGACTAAACAAATATCTTCGCGATACAGCTGCCGAGATGAAGCATGTCACTTGGCCTAGCAAGAAGCAAGCAGCTATTTACACTGGCCTACTTATCGCTATTTCAGCTTTGGTAGCTTTGCTACTTAGCGGTTTCGACTACGTCTTTACCAGCCTTTTGAACTTAGTGGTTGGTTAATCCATTCACAGGCTCAAGCTAATTAAAAAAACTATGGCTAAACAACAAGGAACAGGCGAGCGTCATTGGTACGCCATTCATACCTACTCAGGCTATGAAAACGCCGTAACTCGTAACCTTAAGCAGCGTATCGACTCACTCAATATGAACGATAAAATTTTCGAAGTGGTTGTACCAACTGAGAAAAAGATTCGTGTAAAAGGTGGTAAGCACGTAACTGAAGAAGAGCGTGTATATCCAGGTTACGTACTTGTAGATATGATTGTGGACGACGAAAGTTGGTACGTGGTTCGTAACACTCCTCGTGTAACCGGCTTTGTGGGTAGTGGTACTCAACCAGTGCCTCTAACTGAAGCTGAACTTAACGCTCTAATGAAGCGTATGAGCGATGATACTCCAAAGCACAAAGTTGATCTTTCTATCGACGACCTCGTTATCATTACCGACGGTCCATTCAAGGAACTAGAAGGTAAGGTGGGTGAAGTAGATGAAGAGAGAGGTAAGGTTAAGGTGTTGGTGAATATGTTTGGGCGGGAGACTCCAGTCGAACTCGACTTCCTCCAGGTTAAAAAGGTATAAAACTCCCAAAATTGGCGAACTACTGCGTCGTTACGCTGAAAATAATATTCGCTGGGCAGGCGCCCCACTCATATTATTTTCAGCTAGACTCCTTGTACTTCATCCAATTTTGAAAGTTTTAAGAAAATCACAAAAACACAAAAACTCCCGAAGGGAGTTTTTGTGTTGCATTATTTATGTATGTTTGATATATTCTGAATCAGGAGTTCTTGGAAAGGCGAAGCCAGCTGGTTACCACGCCCAAAGGGACAAAATGAGCCCTAACACAAAGCTAAGGTAACGTGATCCACTATGAGAAAAACGAAAGTTTGAATCAGAAGAAATCGTTGTGCACATCGTTATCACGTACGAAAAAACGAACCGAAGCTTGTGATCACCTCTTCAGTCATCTTATGACATGTGAATATACCGGGATCAGTCACCCGGATATACTACCTATGGGCCTTCCCGAAACCGGTGAATCTGACGGGATTTATACGATCGGCGTATCGAGGAACTAGGAAGAGTAGTGATGGTAAGGGGACTCCTGTATTTCGAAACAGACCTGGACATACTTGTGTGTCCAGGTCATTTTTATAAATAGTAAACACCCTTGAAATCAGGTGTCTTTTATTGTAGTATTGCGGGGCTTCAAAAGAGTTTGGTTGCGTCTGGAGCAGCCGACTCGCGTTTGGTAAAAACCAAACAATTAAACTTTTAATTCAATTATGGCAAAGAAATTAGTAAAGCAAATCAAGGTGCAGGCTGTCGGTGGTAAAGCTACTCCAGCTCCTCCTCTTGGTCCGGTACTTGGTCAGGCTGGTATCAACATCGGTGAATTCGTAAACCAGTTCAACGAGCAGACCCGTGAGCGTATGGGCGAAGTCGTACCGGTAGTTATCTCTGTATACGATGACCGTTCATTCGACTTCATCGTTAAGGTGTCTCCAATGTCTCGCTTGGTTTTGAAGAAAATCGGTAAGGACAAAGGTTCAAGCAAGAACGCTGTTTCAAAGATTGGTAAAATCACCAAAGCACAGGTTCGTGAGGTGGCAGAAGAAAAAATGCCAGACCTCAACGCCAATGACATCGAAGCGGCAATGAAGATTGTGGAAGGTACTTGTCGCAGTATGGGGGTAGAAGTTATTGAGTAACTTTTACCGAGCTTTTGAGATATTTTCTGAATACTTGGAAGAAAATATCCAAAAGGTATACAGTCTCTGTAAGAGATAGAAGTTGTTGAGTAATAACTGAAAAAGCAATTAATGCAAAAGGCCGGCGCTTCGCGCCGGCCTTTTGCTATTTATCTTTTCTTAAAACTGTGGTAAAAATTGCAAACCCACGCAATTGTGTGTGGGCATCCAGAGGAGAAGTTGAAGATGAATTTTCGTTCGGTTGATGAGGTTGTTAAAAAAGAATTTTACAATGATTTTCGTCCGACTGTCGGTATGGTTCTCATCAAGGATCGAGCGGCCGTTATCCTTGTTCAGCCGAAAAAGGATCCAAGTGGAATGTCTCTGATTCTACCTCAAGGTGGAATCGGAGAAGGGGAGACGATTCGTTCTGCACTACTGCGCGAGGCGGAAGAAGAACTTCCAGGAATCAAGTTAGCGCGGCCTATGACGGTAATCGGCTCGTACAAAAACGAGCTTCCACCAGAACGTCACGAGAAGTCTAAACTCATGATTCTCGTTTCAGTCTTGGTCGAACAGATGCCGAGTGTTGTCAACGACGAGGAAAATACCAGTTTCATAGTTGCGTACAATCCGCAACAGCTGGTTACTTCTATCGTAGGCGCTCGCCCGAACAAACAACGTCTTATCGTTGAAGCTGTGCGCGAAGCTATTTCCCGCGGTCAGCTCCACTGGGATGCGAATTTTGAGGCTCTTAATCGGTTTAAGGCGGCCTAATGGTTTTTCATTGATGCGCTACCGCGCGCATTCGCAAAACCGGCGATTCGTTTCGCCGGTTTTTTCTATGTATCATTGATGATACATATATTTATAAAATAGTCAGATTGTTTCAAGGACTGTTTTTTATTCACGTTCCAGAGTGAGCCATTCGTAGGTGAGGCCGTTTTGGTCTCGGGTTTCTCTGGAGACGATATTGCTGAAGTCTTGTTCGTAGGGAGGGAAGAAGGTGTCGGCAGATGGGTCGGTGGCGGCAATAGCGGTGAGGTAGAGGCGGTCGGTTTCTGGTAGGGCGGTGGCGTAGATGCTGGCTCCGCCAAAGATGAAGATTTCTTCGGAGCCAGGGGCGGGGGGGGGGGGGGGGGGGGGGGGGGGGGGGGGGGGGG
>JBNKWW010000036.1:0-6059 GCA_050299955.1 Minisyncoccia bacterium
GTTCGTGCAGCACTCGCTATCGGAGCTCTCTTTGGTCCAAATTACATCGTAAAACCGGTGACGGGAGGCTCCTCTTTTGGAGTTATGGTTGCCAGTGGGGTAGATGAACTCAGAAAGGTTCTGCGACACGTCTTTAAAACAGAAGAAGAAGTTATGGTTGAGGAGCGTATTGTAGGTAAAGAAGCTACTGTTGGTGTAGTAGAGCGTTTTCGTAATCAAAATATATACAGCTTACCAGTTATAGAAATTGTTCCCCCACCAAGAGCCACTTTCTTTGATACTGAGTCAAAATACAGCGGTACAACAGATGAAATATGTCCAGGTAGATTTTCTTTTGAACAGAAAAAGTTATTGGAAGAAGCAGCATTAAAAATTCATCAAGCTCTTGAGTTGTCACAATATTCACGCTCTGACTTTATTGTGACTGATAAAGATATTTACTTCTTGGAAGTAAATACTATACCGGGGTTGACCAACGAATCACTTATTCCAAAAGCTCTTGAAGCAATAGGTTGCTCTTATGATGATTTTGTTTGGCATTTAGTTACCGACAGAATTGGTTCGAGATAAAACAATATGGCCGAGGCTTCGCCTCGGCCATATTGTTTTACACACCTCTTCATAAATTTTGATTCATCAACAAAATAGTAGTGCTATAATTTTTTTATGAAGCACGAAAAAGTAATCATTCTATCTTTGGCGTATGTTATTGGTTTTGTAACCGCCTATATTGCCTTTGGGGTTAACTCTCCATACTTTTCTCAGGATTCGTCAGTAGAGAGTGGTGATGAATTTTCTTATGGTTTAAGAAGTTCACAGCATAAGTATGAAAAAGTTTCGGTTGATGATGAGTCAGACGGACTCTATGCTTTGTTAGACAACAAGAAAAGAATCCTTAGCGCTCAAGTAATAGACTCAGACAAAGTTGGTCCTGGTTTTCATATCGATGTGATCAAGAGTGTGGTGTCGAACGATAAGAACTTCATCTACTACTGTACCCAAAATGGCGAAACCGAAGATTATATGTCTTTTATTTACGACGTTAATACAGATATCGTACACAGTGTTGGTGTAAATTCGGACTCAAAATTGACCATCAATGATATGGAAACAGCAGAGTGGCACAATGACGGCAGGCTCAGCTTGGGCGATTTTGTTTCAGTCAAACCAAGCGAGCCTTGGCTTTTGGGTACAAAATAGACTGGTATTTTTCTAAAACTCTGCTATTATATTCTCGCTGTCATTCAGCACCCAGTTAAAATCTGGGCCTTGTAAGCAGAAGCTTGCGGGCCCAGTTCGATGGATAAATGGAAGTGTAAACACTTCCGCTTCCCATCTCACTGGGCCCGTAGCTCATCTGGTAGGGGTGAGATAGTCTGGGAGACTATCGAACCATTTGCACGTAGTGCAAATGAGACTACAAGAAGCAAAGTTAAATAAATTCAGCGCCCAGTTAAAATCTGGGCCCGTAGCTCATCTGGTAGAGCGCCTCATGTGCACTGAGGAGGTGGCGGGTTCGAGTCCTGTCGGGTCCACAAAGGTAAACAAAATAAGTCTGTCTCGCAAGAGCAGACTTATTTTGTTTAGGAAGCAAACTGCTTTGCTTCCGTGCCTTTGTGGAAGGCGGAGCGATATATTTTACCCCTTTCTTAGGGAAAAATATAAGCGAGCCGGGGTCGAGAGTGCTTAGTATAATTGGAACGGAGTGAACAATTATACTTAGCAACTCGTGACCACAAAATGCCGAGACAAAATATCCAAACGCTGCACAGCTCCTGTAAGGAGAGAGTCCTGTCTAGTTCTGATAAATTCGAGAGAAGCTCCGAATTCTATTTAGTAACTCGTGACCATAAATGATAATTATAATCTGCTACAATATTCCTATGCAAAAATTGGACACAAAAGAGGAATTTTCACTTATAAAACGTGCTAAGAGCTTTGCTCATGCTGGTCGTGGTATTTGGGTTTTTATCAAAACTACTCACAATGCTTGGATTCATATTGTGGCTCTAATTGCTGCTGTTTCTCTCGGGATATATTTTCACATAACTCACATTGAATGGATGGTGTTGGTATTGGCGGGAGGTTTTGTTTTAGCTGCAGAAGCTATTAACACCGCTATCGAAATTGACATAAACTTAACTTCACCCGATTTTCATCCGTATGCTAAGGACACAAAAGATGTTGCTGCCGGCGCGGTACTTATCGCGGCCATTACCGCACTTATTCTCGGTATCTTCATCTTTGGCCATTATCTGATATAACTTAACTGTGAAAGAGACAATTTATGATGTAACAATTATCGGCGCCGGTGCTTCAGGAATGATGGCGGCAGGAAGAGCGGCTGAGCGCGGTCTGTCTGTTCTTTTGCTTGAACATAATAGGGTTGTCGGAAAAAAACTATCTATTACTGGTGGCGGTCGTTGTAATATCACCAATGCAGAATTTGATACTCATAAATTATTAGCCAACTACGGTAAGGCTGCTTCTTTTTTATATTCCCCGTTTTCGCTCTTTGGAGTGAAGGAAAGCATTGCTTTCTTTGAGAATAGAGGCTTGCCGATTTTTGTCGAAGACAAAAACCGCGCTTTTCCTAAATCTGAAAAAGCTAGTGACGTGGTAAGACTTCTTGAAAAATATTGTTTAGATAATGGAGTAAAAATAAAAACCGGAGTGAAGGTGACAGGCTTAAAAATGGACGATGGAAAAGTTGTTGGCGTTGAAACAAAAGAAGGTGATTTTTATTCTAAAACAGTAGTAGTGGCGACCGGCGGTGCTTCACATAAAGAAACTGGTTCAACTGGCGATGGTTTTGTGTGGCTAGAGAAAATCGGTCATACAGTAGTAGCGCCAACGCCAACCATTGTACCTCTCTTGGTTAAAGAATCTTGGGTTAAAAACTTGGCCGGAAAAACACTAAATGAAGTTAAATTAACTTTCTGTTTGGAGGGAAAGAAAGCTTTTATAAAAAAAGGAAGTTTGTTGTTTACTCATAAGGGTATTTCAGGTCCGACAGTTCTAAATAGTTCGGGTAAAGTAGCTGACTTGCTGCAGTCGGGTGGAGTGACGGTAAAAATAGATTTATTTCCAGAACTTAATGAGCGTGAGTTGGAAGCCTTGCTTTTAGAACAATTCGAACTAAATAAAAACAAAAAATTGCGTAATGTTTTGGGTAGGGTGGTGAAGGACGGCGCCAGAGGCGCCGTCCTTCAAAGTCTACCAAAAACAGATGCCGAAAAAATGGTTAATAGCGTCACCAAAGACGAAAGAAAAAGATTGATTGAGACAATGAAATCTTTGACTCTAACTATCACCGGTTTGATGGGTTTTGAAAAAGCAGTAGTAGCCGACGGTGGTATATCACTTGAAGAAATTGATATGCGCACCATGGCTTCTAAACTTTACCCAAACCTTTTTATAACCGGAGACTTGCTCCACATCAACCGACCTTCTGGCGGCTTTTCGCTACAACTTTGTTGGACGACAGGATATTTGGCAGGGGAGAGTGTGGCAGCAAAAAAATAAAAACTGCGGATAAATCCGCAGTTTTTTATTTTTTTGCTGCTATCTACTGCCTACCAATCAAGTCAGTAATTACCAACTCGCCACTAGTTGCATCCATGTAACGAAGTGAAGTAGGTACGATGCGGAACATAACGAAATCTTCCGCGCCCTGCACATAATGCTTCTTGTCATTCTTTGATTTAAAGAAGTCGTAGTACTTTTCAGTATCTTCCGGTGGAATCTCAATCGCTTTACCCTGAAGGTCTACCACAATGAGTGGATCGATACTTTCTTCCGGTATAGCCAGAGCAACACGTGGGTCGTGCTTCATAGCGTTGTACTTACCAAAACCTTTCTTTGTACCGATAAATACATTGTACTCATCATCAATCACATAATGCATTAATGACGAGCTAGGAGCTCCTTCACCGTCTAAAACTGTAAAAATCGCTTTGTGATGTTTGTTTAAGAATTCTTTTGCATGAGCAAGTTTCTCGTTTGAATCCATATTCTTTGAATTATATTCTAACAGGTAAATTATATCACTTCGCTAAAAAATAATTATATACAGACTGTGCTTTATTTTTATGTTGCAAGTTGTATCATATTAGTAAATATGAGAAATACAATTACTTTAATTAAAGATTCAATCACTTCTTACAAGATGAATTTTCGTCTTGTGGCTGGAGTAATGTTGCCGTTAATCATCGCTTCGTTATTGGTTACTTTGTTTGAGCCTAGTCCTTACACAGGAGTCGTTACTAACACAGAAGGAGCTATTATTCTGGTGCTTTATGTACTTTATTTTATTATCAGCTTGTTCACAGGAGTGGCCCTTATTAAAGTAGTTGCAGCGCGAGCTCTAACTATACATTCAGCGTATTCATCCACTTCAATAAAATTAGTTTTTAAATATCTTGCTGTATCTGTATTGGTTGGCCTGTTTGTTATGCTCGGTTTTGTAGCATTAGTTATTCCGGGCATTTTCTTGGCCGTCAGTCTTTCATTTGCAACCTATACTTTGATTTTGGAAGATTTGTCAATTATGGCTTCTATCAAGAAAAGTTTTTCTTTGGTAAAAGGTCGTTGGTTTGCGGTGTTTGGCAAGCTGGTTTTTGCGGTAATAATCGCTTTAGTAGCATCATTCGGCATCGGTCTAATTGTAGGTGTGCCTCTCAGTTTTGTTTCAGAAATTGTTTCGGCACTGCTTGTTGATGTGATAATTATGCTATTAATGACTCCGATTTCAGCTTTCTTCCTCTTCAATTTATATAGCGACCTGAAGAAAGGCATTGTCTCAACTGAGCAAACAACAATGCCAAGTACGCCATCTTATACTGGTGAAAGTACTATTGGTTCCGGTGTTTAAATCTTGATTTTAAGTTTAATTAAGTAAAGCCGCCTTCATTCCAAAGGAATGAAGGCGGCTTTACCATTTAGCGAGATACCCACATTTTTGGCTGTTTTCTTTAGTAGAGCTTTGTGTTAATATGTGGCCGTCTCAAAGGGAATTGTTGTTTTCTAGACCACAATTCAGCCTTAATTTGTTATGTTTGATCTTGTGAATACGGCCTACGCCGCTGAAGAAACCGGAGGAATCTCCATTCATCTTGCACCCGAAATCATTGGATATTTTTTAGGTGTACCTATCACAAGTTCAATGACTACCGTTTGGGTGGCAATGCTTATCCTTATTACAGTGGCTTTCGTGGTGCGCAAAAAACTCTCTCTCGTACCAGGTAAACTCCAAAACTTTTTTGAACTCCTCATCGGTGCTGTTTTTGACTATATGGCCGATGTTTTGGAGAGTAAAGAACTGGCTAAACGCTTTTTCCCACTTGTAATGACAATATTCCTCTTCATTTTACTAATGAACTGGACCGGCGCCTTGCCTGGTGTTGAGTCTGTCGGTGTTTACAAAGAAGTAGCCGAGCACGGCGAGGTAATAAAAGAATTTGTTCCTATTTTCAACACCGCTGCTGCCGATCTCAACATTACTCTGGCTTTTGCTATCATCGCCTTCGTTTCCATTGAGCTGGCTGGTGTTACTCTGCTTGGCTTCTTCCGTTACGGTAGTAAATTCATTAACTTCCATTCACCACTAGCCTTCATTGTTGGCCTCATTGAGCTACTTAGTGAAGTGGCTCGTCTCATCTCTTTTTCATTCCGTCTTTTTGGTAATATCTTTGCCGGCAAGACAATGCTTTTGGTGGTTATGTTTTTGGCTACGCCGTACCTTTTGCCGGTGCCTTTGATGCTTTACGAAGTATTCGTTGGATTTATTCAGGCTTTTATCTTTGCCATTTTGGTGTTGTTCTTCATCAAGTTGGCGATAGAAGAGCCACACTAGTTTGTATGTGGACGTTAGGTGAGTATCCTTTACTCGGTTGACGTCTGCATATGAAGCAGAGCTTATTAGTAAACGTAGGGCGTTTGGCGGTTAGCGTTTAGCACTGAGAATATCTCACACCTAAACGCTAGACGCTCTACGCTAATCGCTAAAATTATTATATTATGACAGAAATTGAAATGGCTCTTGAGGCCTCACAATTAAG
>JBNKWW010000037.1:0-5791 GCA_050299955.1 Minisyncoccia bacterium
GCAACAACATCACTTGATGTGTGCAAACGAATAAAAAACAGGGCCAAAGACATCATAACGACGCTAATACCAATGCCGACGATTTCGAATTTGTTAAGGTTAAACATAGTAGTATTTTACTGATTAAGTCTCGACATCATAGGTTATTTGTGGTTTGAATGCAAGATTTGACACAAAGGCCGGGAGCGAAGCTTCCGGCCTTTGTGCAAATTTATTTAAACTTTATTTTACCCATCAAAATTTGGTCTTTTAGGCTGGCGGAGCTTCGCTCCGCCAGCTCCTTCAAAAACATTTCCCTCACCTCTCCAGTCATCAAAGCAGGACTTGCTGGTCTGGTATGTGTTTCAACCGGATAAATGACTAAATCAACGGTATTTTCGTCAAGCAACATTTCCAAGAGCAAACCCTCTTTCACATCATCACTGAAGTACTGGTCAAAGATGAGATTGCCGAGTGAGTAAAAAATCAATGAATGGTTATACAATTCTACGTCTTGCACCACATGAGGATGCGAACCAACCACTATGTCCACCCCAACATCAATCAAAGTGTGTGCTACTTCTTCTTGTCTTTCATTATGCAAGAGTTTGTATTCATCTCCCCAATGGATGAAGGCTACTTGTAAGTCACTATTTTTAGCTGCTTCTTGGACAGTTTCAACCATATCAAGCAAATAACTTCCTCCTCCGACGTCATTTATTGCTATGATTGCCAAAGTTTTATCACTAAGTTCGATATACGAAACCGAAGAAGTGGAAACCAGATCTGGATTACCGAAAACCTCAAAATTATTTTTACTTAACTCTAGCAAAGTATTGTCAAAACCACTTTGTCCAAAATCAAAAGCGTGATTGTTGGCCAAAGATAAATGCGTAAACCCAGCATCACTCAAGTATGACAAATATTCACTTGCGACTGAAAAACGCATTTCACCGTTTGGGGTTCTTGTGTGTACTTCCGGCACAACACCTTCAAAATTGGCCACAACGATTTTGTCAGTCAGCAAATCGATAATACCGGAAAATAGATAATCACCACCAAGCTCACGTATTTTACTCTCACTGTCACGTGCAAGCATTACATCACCACCAAAAATGATAGTTTTTGACGCAACTTCTTCACTTTTATCAAATGCACTAATAACACTTCCGTACTGAGTTTCCCCGTCAATAGATAATTGGAATCCGGCCTTTGGAGCAAAACTAAAGCCGAGCAAAAACACAAACGAAGAAAAAAACAAAAATGTGAACTTGAGTGAGTTAGACATTTTATTTTATTTTTTCGTTAAAATAAATGTTCATTATAAGTATGGAAAGGTCCAACGTTTTGCAAATACATTGCAAAAACAATAGAACCACTAGCTAAAATTGTCGATAAAATAAAGACAACTAGTATTTGCCAAAAAGCTAGCTTGGAGCGGTTGTCACGCAAGGTTCGCAGTTCTGAAGGTGTTATATCAACCTGAATGCCGAGCAAAGACTCAATCGCTTCGGGACTGAGACGTTGGTCGGTCATAAAAACATTATGCAATGTGTCAACTCGGTTTTCGTGAGTAGTCATATTTTCACGAAGCACTGTAAGAGCGGTCTCAACATCGTTATCGTCCCACTTAGCAGAAATAAGTACTGAACGAATTTCTTCGTCTTGAGCGGTAGCGGTAAGACCGTTAACTTTCAAAACGTGCTCAATGTAATTTCTGTCTAACATAAATGAAACTTACTCGTCTTTAACAATGTGCTGCGAATACAATTCAAGCAAAATAATAAAGAGACTCACAATAACCGGACCAACGATGAAACCAATCGGTCCAAAAAGACCAACCCCTCCCAAGACAGAAAGCAATATTAAGAAAGGATGAATAGTATTGCCGCGACTCATTAAATATGGGCCGAGGAGGTTGTCGATAAGGCCAACCGCCAAAGCTGCCCATATAGCCAAACCAACCGCACTGAAATACTGACCGGTTAAAAGCAGATAACCAACAGAAGGGACAAGAACGATTGAGGTACCGACACTTGGAATAAGAGCGCCAAAAGCAGCTAAAGAACCGAGCAACACTGCTCGCTCAAAACCGAAAATAGTGAGACCGATAGCCGTTAATACACCCTGAATCAAAGCCACCAAAACAGTACCGGTAACAACAGAACGTACAGCAGTAGCCATTCTTTTAAGAATGAGAGTATCCTCTTCGTCCGGCAA
The DNA here is from genome assembly GCA_050299955.1 of Minisyncoccia bacterium. Taxonomy (GTDB): domain Bacteria; phylum Patescibacteriota; class Minisyncoccia; order Phycocordibacterales; family UBA918; genus OLB19. Next base: position 2,200 of record JBNKWW010000037.1, read on the forward strand.
AGGACTAATGTGAATCAGAACCTTAGTGAAAGCGCGGCCGTCACGGAACAAGTAGAAAGTACCGATGAGTGCAATGAAGAAAGTAAACAGAGTTGAAGCGGTACCAGCAAAAATAGCACCAAGATTGCTCGCCATCCACTTGGCACTCTGACGGAGATAATCAATCAAGTCTAAATCAAGACCAGGAATGATCCTAATCAACATATTTTGCAAGTTATTGATATGGGAAATTATTTCGTATTGACCATTACCTAAGAGTTTGTAAATAGAAACCGCTTCTGCAACCAGAACAGATGTGAGCCAAAGAATCGGCAAAACTACGATTATTAAAACGATAAGGGTTGTAATGAGAGCGGCAATAGTGTCACTGTTTCTTGGAACAATTTTTTTAACTTTCAGGTAAATTGGATAGCAAATAGTTACGATGATGGAAGCTAGTGCTAGTGAAGAAACGAAAGGAACTAACATCTTCCATAACAAGAAGCCGACAACGGCCATAAAACCGAAGAAGAAAATATATTCCACTACTCGACTGGAAAGCATAATAAGAATTGTACCAGATTTTGGTAAAAAGTTCGTCTTTGGATTGTAGATATGGGTATATAAAAAGCCAGGCGATTTGCCCGGCTTTGATTATTTATTGATTTTGCATTTTTGCTTGTGAGACCAGTGCAGCCGCTTCAACTGTATTGAAGGTGGCAGTAGCAGCTCTATCAAAAGCTTTGATAGTGGAACCGAAGTATAAACTAACAGCCCACAAACTTATCAATAAACCGATTGCTCTAAACATAAAACTTCACTTGCGTTTCTTCGACTGGACTAAGGTCGAAGCTCATCAATTAATGGATGAGGGCGCGAAAGTTTTATAAAAACTTTTCTGCTTTCAATATATCATATATGCTATATTTGTCAATATTAATGTTGGCTCTGATTTTAATTAAAAAACCTTTAAAATAAATAATTTATTGTGAAAGATTCTGGATCCCCGCCTTCGCGAGGATGACACCTACGGTGTCAGACAGCAGCGTCACTGCTGTCTGACACAAGGGCATTTCCGAAAATATAGTCGTCGTTCCTCCTCCTTATTTTCTAGGTCTACCACAAGGGCATTTCCGAAAATATAGTCGTCGTTCCTCCTCCTTATTTTCTAGGTCTACCACAAGGGCATTTCCGAAAATATAGTCGTCGTTCCTCCTCCTTATTTTCTAGGTCATTCCCGCGAAGGCGGGGATCCAGGAGTTTGTAGGTTCACGATACTATGATAGGAGAAAAGGGCCTAAAAGCGAAGCTTTTCGGCCCTCTCCACCCCTACCCTTTTCATCAATCACCCTTACAGATATCAAGTTTCTTACTTTACTTAATTTAACCTTCCTCGGAACCTCATTGCTTCAACTATGCGTCCAACTCCAATTTCATAAGCAGCTTGTCGCATTGAAACTCCCTCACTCAAAGCGTGTTGATACACATCCGCAAAGGCTTTATTCATAACTTCCAAAAGTTTTTCCTCCACTTCAAGTTCACTCCAGTACCAACCAGAACGATTTTGCATCCATTCAAAGTACGAAACCGTTACACCGCCAGCATTGGCCAACACATCAGGAATGACAGTCACTCCTCTTTTAAACAAAATTTCGTCTGCCTCTGGAGTCACTGGGTTGTTGGCCAATTCCAAAATTATTTTAGCTTTTATATCGGCACAATTTTCACCGGTAATCACATTGTCGAGTGCCGCCGGTACCAAAACATCAGCTTCTACTGTCAGAGCAGCGTCGCTAGCAAGAATAACAACCTCGTCCGCCTTTTGTTTTTCCTTGTTATTTTCGTAAAGCGACAACACAGAGCCTTCCTTTTCTTTGTATTCTTCAATAATGTAGGGGTCCAAACCCTTATTTGAATATACAGTACCTTTACTGTCTGATACCGCTACAATTTTAAAACCTTTGTCATGCAAGAGCTTAGCCATAGTAGCGCCAGCATTACCAAAACCATGTATAGCTACAGTACTACCTTCCTGTTTTAGGTCGTCATTCGTTTCCATAAAGGCTTTCAGCACCATTACCCCACCACTTGCCGTTGCCACATCACGAAACTCAGAACCACCAAGAACTAAAGGTTTTCCAGTGATAACACCCGGTTCACTCTTGTCAGTTATTTTTTCGTATTCATCCAAAATCCATGACATTATTTGACTATTGGTATATACGTCAGGTGCTGGAATATCTTTTTGTTCACCAATATGATCAGCCATCGCCACTGCATAAGCTCGAGAAACAGCTTCTATTTCTTCCTGATCATAATTTTTGGGATCAAAAGCCACACCGCCTTTAGCACCACCAAGTGGAATATTTACAACCGCACACTTTACCGCCATTGCCGCAGCCAAAGCCTCTACTTCTTCCTTGTCGGCTGCGGGATGAAAACGAATACCACCCTTGTATGGACCTCGAGCATTATTAAACTGCACTCTAAAAGCAGTAAAGGTCTCTTCACCGTTTTTTGTTTTGACCGTAATTGTCTTTTCCACCACCCTGTCAGGAGTCATTAGTTTATTCAATTCCTCTGGAGACAAATTGCTTTTGTCTGTAGCTTTCTTTAAGTGATACTTAATCTGTTCAAACGGTGTCATACTTTATTTGTTAGTTTCAATTTATTATACGGAACATTTTCGCAACTATTTTAATACTGTTAGCGCATATAAATTGTAGCACTAAAAACAAAGACCGCTACGCGGTCTTTGTTTACTCACTAACTATCGCCTTGCTCCGCATAAGAAAATTATAGTCGAGCGAAGCTCTCCTTGATTTTCTAACCTTTGATATAAAGCTCAAAATCTTCTGGAGTTTCCCCTGGAGCAGCCTCGATTAAGTTCAATTCAACGTAACGATTTTCTATCATTGCGTTAAAAGTTGCCTCTTCTGATGCTGTAGCTGATATCATAAATCGTTGTTCGGTCACTACCTGCACACAAGTTTCAGCATTATTTATCACTTTAAAATCTAGCGTGATTTGTTCTGGGTAGGACTCGGCCACAATAGCACTACCTTCTACCAAATCACATGGGGTGGGAGCATCAATGGAACCAACAACAGTATGTACACCATCGATATAAAAATGCTTAGCATCGATTCTAGCGACATCGTCATACCAATGATGCTCATCATTTACCGGAGCCTCATTACCCTCTTTCAGTTGCTGCTGCTTTAGATAAACGACAGAAAACATTCCCGCAATGATAAAAAGTAATGCCAAAACAGCCAAAAAAATCATTTTCTTATTTTTACCTTTTTGTTCATCAACTTCTTCTTCAATGGTATGTACCACTGTTTCCATATCGTCGTTCATTGGTGTTTCATTGTTTGGTTCCATATTTTTGCTGAATTATAAATGATAAGTCTCAATAATTATATCACAGCAGAAAGTAGGGCTTTATTTAACAATATTTTTGACATCGGCAATCTCTTTTTCTATTAACGATTCTGAGACCTGAAGAGCTTTGTCCAAAGATTCAACTGCTTCTTTTTCGGCTTTGGAAAGTTTTGGTTTTTTAGTTATGGCTCGGATCTGGTCGTAGACTTCATCACGAAGTGCATTG
>JBNKWW010000038.1:0-4245 GCA_050299955.1 Minisyncoccia bacterium
CCCCCCCCCCCCCCCCCCCCCGCCCCGTTAACCACCTATATCCACTTTTTATACTTAAAGAACCCAAAAAAACCAATAGAAATAAAGGTCATAATGCCTAAAATTATCCAAAAGTCGTACGGGTGACCTAGTATCGGAGTAGCTACGGTGTTCATACCAAACATCGAAGTAAAGAGGGTAAGTGGGAAGGTGATAAAGGCCATAATGCTAAAAATCTTCATCACTTCGTTTTGTTTGGTGCTAATAAGGGCAATGTTGGTATTTTGCAAAACTTCAACTGCTTCAGAGAGAGTGCGGGTGCGGTGCAAATTGTGACGGAAGCGGTCATCAATACTGTCTAAAATATCAAGCGGTTCTTCTCCTAGAGAATTAATAAATTTTCTCACCTGTACCAACATCAAAAGTTGTGGCTCTAATGTGTGATTGAAAGTAGTAAGTCTGCGGTTGATGGTCGAGAGATTGGTCAAGGTTAGTTTGTCGTCTTGTTCAAAAATACCTTCCTCAACTTCTTGAAGTCTTGATTCAAGATAATCTAGTTTTACATCCAGCGCGTCTACGATAGTTGAAAGCAAAGACAAAAAGAAATGAAAACCATCTGGTTTTTTTATCGTCTTTAATACGCTAGAAACTTCAAATTCATTGGAAAAACGATGAATCGCTTCAATGTCATCAAAACGAAAAGTGATCAGAAACTTTTTGGTGGCAATGATTTTAATTTCATGTGGACGTTTTACATCCAGACGCTTAACTATAGGCAAGTGAAAACCAGCCTTGATGGCAGACTTGTTAAATTTTACATCAGTGCGTGGAGATGACTCCAAAAGCCCGCCCGAAAGATCGGCTGGCAATTTGCATTCCTTAAAGATATGGCGTACGTCTTCAACGGTGGGATGAACCACATCCAACCAGACGATTTTTTTGTACTCGTGACGTTCTATCATTTAAGCTTAATGTTAACACGACATTTTTTTGAGAATGCCCAAGGCTGTGCAATAATTGTCGATATGTCAGAAAAGCGATCAAAAAATTCAGGGAGTTTATTGGGTGTTGGTTTGTCCATTTTGTTGGCAGCGGGCGCATTCTTTTCCGGTCTCGGTATCGGTGCGCATCAGTCTGCCTCCAGCAGTATGGAAGCCAATATATTCTCTTTCTTTTGGCATCGCGATACCGAAACTTCGAGCGAGGCTAACCTAAGTGAGTTCTGGCGCGTTTGGAATTTGCTTAACGAAAAATTTGTTTCTTCAACCACTACCGAATCAATAACTGACGAGCAAAAAGTTGAAGGAGCTATTTCTGGTTTGGTACACAGTTATGGTGACCCTTACACAGTTTTCTTTCCGCCAGCAGAAGCAGAGGAGTTTGCCGAAGACATTTCCGGTAACTTTAGTGGCGTTGGTATGGAGGTAGGTATGCGCGATAATCTCATCACTGTTATTGCACCATTACCAGACACACCAGCAGAAAAAGCCGGCCTTAAGTCTGGTGACGTCATAGTTGAAATAGATGGCAAGAAAACCGATGATATGAGTATCGACGAAGCGGTTAAACTTATTCGTGGCGAGCAGGGTACAGTGGTTAAGCTCAATATTTATCGTAAGGGAGACTCTGACTTTCGCGAGATTTCTGTAACTAGAGATGTTATTGCTATTCCAACACTAAAGACTGAAATTAAGGATGACGTCTTTATTATTAGACTCTACAGCTTCAATGCTTTGGCGGCCGACAAAATGAGGCTTGCGATGGAGGAGTACAAAGACGGTGGTTATGAAAAGTTGGTTTTGGACCTTCGGGGCAATCCGGGTGGTTACTTGCAGGGTGCGGTTAATATTGCGAGTCACTTCTTGCCAAGCGGTAGCGTGGTGGTACGAGAGAGTTTTGGTGGCGACCAAGAAGAACAAGTTTATCGTTCTCAAGGAGAAAGTGGTCTAGATTTCAATCCGGATAATTTTGTGGTTTTGGTTGATGGCGGCTCGGCTTCAGCTTCAGAAATTTTGGCCGGCGCACTCAGTGAGCATAAAGTGGCAACCACTCTCGGCACTAAAACCTTTGGTAAGGGTTCGGTGCAGGAGTTGGTGAATTTGCCGGATGGTGCTTCACTTAAGGTAACAGTTGCGAGATGGCTTACTCCAAACGGTGTATCATTCTCACAAAATGGTTTGGAACCAGAAGTGAAGTTAACTCCTTCTGAAGAAGATATAAAAGACAACAAGGATGTTCAACAGGCTGCCGCTCTGAAGTGGCTTTCTGGTGACCATACCGTGGGCGATGCTGATTTGATGTCGATGCTTTCAGGAGAGGAGGGTGGTAATTAGTAGGCACCCCAAAACCGAAGGTTTTGGGGTGAGTGATAAAGGGCGGCGCTTCGCGCCGCCCTTTATCATCAACCACCACCAGTTTCTCAGCCAAACCATATCATGATATAGTGCTGTCGTTATTAGTTAACTTTTACTTCTTCGATGAAAGTTATTTTATTGCAGGATGTAGCCAAAATAGGTCGCAAAAACCAAGTGGTAACGGTGCCAGACGGCTATGCTGCCAATCAGCTGATTCCAAAACGTTTGGCTGCGCCAGCTACTCCGGAAAATCTAAAGAAAGTAAATTTGGCTACCGCCAATCAAGAAGCTGGTATTGCTAAAGCTGACGAGCAACTAGCTACTGCAAAAGAAGTTCTGTCAAAAGAACCTCTTTCAATTTCGGTAAAGGTAAACGATCAAGGGCATTTGTTTGCAGCTTTGAAACCGGAAGTTGTGGTTGAAGCTTTACAGCAAAAGGGGCTAAAGGTTGATTTACTAAACGTCACCATAGAGTCACCGATAAAATCGGTAGGTGAACATCTATTTACTCTTGGACACAAAAATGGCCGAACTTCATTTCCAATCAATATAATTTCTGAGTAATTTATGGAAAACTGGAAAATTGTGTCCACTCTCATTGCTGCTTCTGCTGTATTACTCGGTTTGATGGTTTTTGTGGGAGGGGCGAGTAGAGAAGCTTCTGAATTAAAAATCAGCAATGAGTCTTTCGTTGGTCCTTTAACCAAAGAAGAACAAAAAGTTAATGATCCTAATAAAAGTAATAGTATGAATCCAGTAGCAACGTTTAACACCAATATGGGTGAAATCAAGTTGGAACTTTATGCCGACCAAATGCCAGTTACAGTAGGTAACTTTACCAAGCTAGCAAAATCCGGATTTTATGATGGGACAAAATTCCATCGCGTGATTGAAGGTTTTATGATCCAGGGAGGTGACCCAAATACAAAGGGCGATAATGAATCGATTTATGGAATTGGCGGCCCTGAAGAAAATGTGCCAGATGAGTTTGTGTCTGGCGAGAATCTAAGCAACGTAAGGGGTACTATTGCTATGGCTAACACTGGACAGCCAAACTCCGGAGGTAGTCAGTTTTTTATCAACTTGGTTGATAATACTGGACTCGATTTTGATAAACCGCCATTTTCTTCAAAACATCCTGTTTTCGGACGCGTTATTGAAGGTATGAGTGTGGTTGATACTATAGGTAATATTGATACTAAAGAGAGAGATATTCCAGTGACTCCAATTGTTATTGAGTCAATCGTGATTGAGGGTGGTGAGTAAGAGTAAAAGAAGAAAAGGCCGGCGCTTCGCGCCGGCCTTTTCTTCTCCCTCATACCCTCATTAAGTTCTAGGCAAGACCTCGAAGTAAGTTTGGGTCTGATTTCTAACTATTAAAAAAAGCGGCGGGTAAACCCGCCGCTTTTTGTAGGTTATTTAACCTCAACCATTTTCTTAGTAACGGTGTGACCGTTGAAACGAGTCTTGCGAGTAGAACCAAAGGCTACAACACCATCGGCACCGGCAAAAAGAGTGTGGTCTTTACCAACACGAACATTCTTACCAGCTTCGATCTTGGTACCGCGCTGACGCACGATAATTTGACCGGTCTTGACGGCTTGGCCGTCGGCGATCTTCACACCTAGATATTTAGGTTGTGAGTCGCGCAGGTTTTTCGCTGTACCCCCAGCTTTCTTTGTTGCCATAATGTATAATCTATTTAAGTGTGAGGAGTATACAAGATATATCTAATAAATTCAAGTCTTTTTTAGAAGATGAGGCGATATTCACAATTTCGCTCATTTTACTGGTTGCTGTGGTGTCTTTTGGTCTTGGTCGACGTTCGGTGGGTGAGGGTATGATAAATAGGGTCTCTGAGGCGGCAGAAACAGCCGCTCCGGTGGCTGTTTCTGCCGCCCACACCAACACC